>CAZVYE010000013.1:0-37495 GCA_964630895.1 uncultured Gammaproteobacteria bacterium
AGACGCTAACGCCGGGCTGGATAGCCAGTAGCGCCGCAAGTCGGTCCGCCGCCAGATAGGCCAAAAAAAACGCTAACGGAACAATCCATTTCTGCATATCACGCATGATCTGCCAACTCACATTGCGTCGTCGCGGAATAATGATTCGTGGTCAATGCCCGGTGTATTTTGCCAAGTTTCCAATGCGCTGTTGCTAGAAGTCTTACCTGTCGTATACCAGCATAAGTCCAACAGTCTGACGTGTCATTCTGTGGGTGGCAGGCACAACCGTTGACAGTACATGGCAGAATAAACATGGGTTAATTATCGGCCTTGCGAAGTGACGAGTCCGTTACAGTCTTTGACTGGCTTCAAAATAGTCCGTCTAAGGGTGTTGCAGCTAGTATGTACGTCAAAGAGTTTTATTGGCAATTATGCCGCCAGTCCTTGCCCAGATGTTGGCGCGAATCTGTTCGGAAATTTGGCGCGCCCGGCAGGATTTGAACCTGCGACCCCTGCCTTCGGAGGGCAGTACTCTATCCAGCTGAGCTACGGGCGCGTGTACGATGTTTGCGGGCAGCAATAGTGCCTGACGCCAACTTTGAAGACAAGCGAAGCGGGAATTGTGCGAGAGTTCTGGCCACTCTCCAATAGCTCCGAGATTAACGGAACTTGCTAGGATTAACGGCTATTGCTATTTTGCGCTCTTCGTGATCATGGGGATGGTCACTCGCGACATAAAGGGATTGCTTTGAGATATCAGGCACAGGGATTCAGTCCGGACCTGCCCAACGGGCGCGCATCAGGCTGGCTAACCATTGAAAATGGATCGGTCGTTTTTGCGACTGACCAACAACGAATAGTACTGCCAGGCAGTCGTCTGACCATGCGCCTGGGCGGTGCCAGTGACCGTCTCATATTCTTCGAGCACGAAAGCCTGCCAAAAACATCTATCTACACCGCCGATCGTAAAATACTTAAGGACGCCGGTTTACTGGATTTGCCAGAAATCGATGAGCAGTTGCGCGGGGTGAGTAAAAAATCCCGGAAGAAGGTCTACGCTTGGCTGACTGCGGCGGCAATAGTGGTGGCCATTCCATTGGTTTTTGTGATGTCGCTGAGTGCAATGACCCGCTTTGCCGCAAGTAAGATTCCTGTCACCTGGGAGCGACAATTGGGGGAATCTGCCTTGAGTCAATATCGGCTCGAGTATGATCTGGTCCAGCTGCAGGAAATGGATCAACTGGCGGCGCTGCTTCAGCAGGCGCAGACTGGGGAACGCCAATATGACTTCGACTTTTACATATCTGACGATGATTCCTTAAATGCCTTTGCCGCGCCAGGTGGAGTGGTCGTGGTGCATTCCGGATTGATTCTAAAAGCAGACAGCGGCGAAGAACTGATGGGTGTGTTGGCCCATGAGGTATCCCACGTGACGGCGCAACACGGTACCAGAGGGATCATAAATTCACTGGGCTGGCTGGTGCTGATTCAGGCAGTGTTTGGCGATGTGAGCGGTGTGGCGGGTGTGATGGTGCAAAGCGCGCCCTTTGTGATCAACATGCAGTATTCGCAAAGTTATGAAAATGAGGCGGACGAGCTTGGCGTTGCGCTATTGGAAGATGCGCGAATCGACCCGAAAGGTCTGGAGTCTTTTTTCGAAAAACTTATCCAGGAACGGGAGCGACACCCTGAGGCGGCTGCGCTGGAGCGCCAACTCGCGTTTCTTAGCTCTCATCCGCTAACCGAAGACCGAATCGAAAACATCAACGATCTCACCGCGGAGGCCCGTGGTGGATATCAAAAATTAGACAGACAGTTTGCCGCGCTACAGCAGGCGGTCAAAGACTGGCAGGAACAAAGCCCAACAGAACGCCTTGGCGAAGGGGAATAATATGGAAGTAAAACAAGAAGGTGGAGTTGCGTTTGCGTATCTCGACGTGACCTTGGATCCAGGCGAGGAAATCGTTGCAGAGTCCGACGCGATGTCCAGTATGTCTACCAATATCGATATGCGAAGCCAGCTCAATGGCGGCTTTTTCGGTGGCCTGATGCGAAAGTACTTCGGCAACGAATCGCTGTTTATCAATACGTTTACCAACACGTCCAGCGAAGTGGGCAAGCTGACCCTGGTTCAACCATATCCGGGCGACATGCGCTGCGTTGAGTTGCGAGGGCAGACGTTTTTTCTGCAGCCTGGTGCATTTGTAGCCTGCACCAAAAACGTCAAGATTGAGCTTAAGTGGGCTGGTATAGCCTCCTATATTGGTGGTGAAGGTCTATTTCGGATCGCGGTTAGTGGTGTAGGTAAGGTTTGGTACGGTGCTTATGGTGCGCTTCTGGATCGTGAGCTGGATGGAGAAACAATCATCGATTCCAGTCATTTGGTGTCCTACGACAAGGGAATTGATCTGCACATTCAGTTGTCCGGTGGCCTTATATCGAGCTTTACCAGCGGTGAAGGATTGGTGACACGAATAAGTGGCAAAGGCAAATATGTGGTGCAAAGCCGCAGCTTAGAGAGCCTTGGCAAATGGCTCAGCCCCAAGTTTTAACAGGAGAAACCCATGCAAATTGAAATCGTTCATGGCCCAGGCAATGCTGCGGCCAAGGTTTCTCTGGAGGCCGGAGAAAAGTTAACTACGGAAGGTGGCGCAATGATCGCTATGAGTGGTCACCTGCAAGTTACAACCAGTACGCAACAGAAAGGAAAAAAGAGCCTGTTCAAAGCGGCGAAGCGACTATTAGGCGGTGAGTCTTTTTTCTTGAACCATTACGAGAGCCCAGGACGCCCTGGAGAAATTTGGCTGTCAACGGCAATGCCGGGAGACATGCAGCAGTTGCAGTTGGACGGCGGTCCAAAAATTATTCTCCAAGGTGGTGCTTTTGTGGCCTGTTCAGAAGGCGTCAGTATGGACACGGGTTGGCAGGGATTTAAGAATATGTTGTCCGGCGAAGGCTTATTTTGGCTTAGCTGCAGTGGCACTGGGAGCCTGGTTTTCAACTCGTTTGGTGCCATCTATCCCATTGATGTGGATGGAGAATATGTGGTCGACAGCGGCCATATAGTGGCATTTGAAGAAACGTTGGATTTTAAGCTAAGCAAAGCTGGTAGCAGCTGGTTGCATTCGATAATGGGCGGTGAAGGCCTGGTGTGTCGCTTCAATGGTCGCGGAAGAGTTTGGTGCCAGTCCCACCAGCCGCACAGTTTTGGCGCAAGCCTCACCCCACACTTGAAACCAGCTTGAGGACGCCAGTATGAGCGAAACATTTAAGGTATTTGTAACTGGCGACATGGAACCCGGCCAAGATCGCGATTCTGTGGTGCGCAATATTGAGTTGTTGTTCAAGATGGACGCTGCAAAGGCTGAAAAGCTGGTTTCGGGGCGGCGGGTCGTAATCAAGAAGGGGCTGGATGAAGCAAAAGCCAAGGCAATTGCCGCCAGGCTTCAGAAAGCCGGCGCTAAAGCTGGTTTTGAGTCTGAGCAAGCCACGCCAGAGTTGCAATTAGAGCCAATGAACCCAACCAAAGAGCCGGCACCTGACGAATCAACTGCGGCGCCAGCACAAGCCAGTGGCGGACTGGCTTTGGAACCATTGGAGTCTGGTGAGGACAGTGCCACTGGAGGTCAATCAGAACCGCCTGTTCCTCCGCCTGTTGCATCGACGCCTGCCGACGTAGCCAATGGTGCAGGCGAGTGGCAGAACAAAGGCGGTTATGACTTCATGTTTGAAGGCAAACCGGACTTTGCGTTTGCTCGAGTAAAAATTCCCGCAGGTGAGATGTTAAAGGTCGAAGCGGCTGCCATGGCGACTATGGACAGTCATTTACAAATGAAGACCAAACTAGGCGGTGGTTTTAAGCGTTTCTTGAGCGGTGAGTCAGTATTCATTAACGAATTTACCGCGGAAGGCGCAGAGGCTGAAATAGGCATTGCTCCGTCTATTCCTGGTGATCTAGCCCATATGTATTTAAATGGCGACGTATTGATGCTCCAGAACTCGGCATTTGTGGCTAGTTCCGGTAGCGTAGAAATTGAAACGAAGTGGCAGGGGTTTACCAAGGGCTTTTTCTCTGGCGAAGGATTGTTTTTGATTCGCGCCGTTGGTATAGGAGATCTTTGGTTTAACACGTTTGGTGCCATGATCGAAGTCGACGTTGATGGCGAGTACGTCGTTGACAATGGTCACATTGTGGCATTTACACCTGGTCTCGAATACAAGATGACCAAAATAGGTGGCTTTAAGTCCTTCTTCTTGTCAGGTGAAGGATTGGTTTGCCGTTTTACTGGCAAGGGTAAAGTGTGGATTCAGTCGCGTCAGCCCCAACCGTTTTCCTGGTGGGCACGAGCCTATCGGCCGGTCAAGAAACGCGGTTAAGAAAGCATGGTTTGTGCCGATGCCTTGGGGATTGCCCTGGGGTATCGGCACAAATTGTTCCAGAGCTAACCGTCCAAAAGCGTTCGCGCTTGCTCACGAGTTAGCTCCCACATGAGCTTTATACCTATCCGCCTTCCGCCCTCTGGACCAATGTTTATGTGGTCGTAGGTGGTGATGAACTGTCCCTGGCGATCAAGATTAATGGCGGTCAATGACCTGAAGTTAGAAAGCGGAACTGAACCATCGGTGAGCACCAGGATGGGCTTGCTGGGACTGCGCCAAAGTATTACGTGCTTATGGTCTACAGAGTCCCAGCGCTCGACGGTGGGCAAGAAGACCCGCTTCTTCGGTTCAGGCAGCACAATCTTGCTGTATATCTGATTGGGTGGTTCGTATGGTTCAACTTGATTTTGCTGGGTGCTGCATGCAGCGAGCAGCGTTATGAATAGTAAAAACCAGATCGTTTTCATACGAATTTCCCAAAAAGAAAGCTCAAGACTAGCACTATATTCACTGTTCAGTCTGTAACTTAAATGCCACGCTTTGCGTGTAATAACACATGAAACTTCTACCAGGTACTTTAGAATGACAGCCAATATGGGCAACTCAATTAAACGCCATGCCATTGGGCTAGTCGGCACATTGGTGACGCTGATTGGCGTTGTAATGCTGTTGTTGCCGGGGCCAGGGGTGCTGGTGATTTTACTGGGCCTATCTATTTTGGCCACCGAGTTTGCCTGGGCGAAGAATAAATTGGATTGGGTAAAATCCAAGGCAAGTCGCAAGACCGGCAAAAACATTCCCGACAAGGATGACATTATTCCCATTGAGGAAGACCGTGCCCCGCGGGAGGATTATCCAGATACTAGATAATTATGTAGATTGCAGCACCATTTGTTCATGGCCTTTGTTCAATCCCAAAAAAACCTCAAACAGTATTGGGACGAGTTACCGCATTTTGCAATCAGGCCTGCGCCAAAGCTTGCTCTGAAGCCGAATTAGATTTTGCATCAGCCTTGTTTTCTATGCAGGTGAACCACTTATTTACCGCAAAGTAATCTTGCTCCATGCCTAAACTGTAGTAGGCGCGGCCGGACCTGCGCTCAGTTTGTAAGATGGGTAGCGGAAATTTTGCCCAAGGTGTATTGATGTAAAAGCGAGGAATCTTGTCTGCAAATGGTTGGAGTATTTCAGGGCCACAGCGCAGGCCCTCGTATTCGTCAAATCCAAATCTGGGATCGCCGATATCAAAGTCATCAATACAAACAACGCCTGAATCAATCAGATTGATTTCGTCCTGCAGCGGCCAGTCGTCATACCAATGGGCATCCAGATAATAAAGTGGACTGGCAAACTGGTCTTTGACATCGGCTATGAGTTCGCGAGAATCGCAAAGCCTTGCATCCACGTTGTGCAGCGATTGCGTTCTCCGAGCAACAATACCCTGATATTTTCGAACTATTTCGCAGCTGAAAACCGCCAGGTGTGGATACGCCCGTGCCAGATACTCGGTTGTGTCGCCCACATTGCTCCCGGTTTCAATGATGGCGTCAACGTTGTAACGCGTTATCAGGTAGTCAAACTCAATGGCTTTTGTGATATCAAATCCGAACGGTCCGCCACCATCAGAGAGCGTGTCTGCGGCAATGCGCTGGATGCGGTAAAAGTGATAGTAGACGTTTTCCAAATCCATCCAAACGATCCTGACCCAACTCTGAAAAAATACTAGCACGGCGGATGCTGTGCATGATGCGGATATAGGACTTAACGGTGACGTTTATTGCTTAAGCAATTGGAAGGTCAACTGGGTGTTTCAGTGCTTTTTGAGGCTTAATCTTCAGCAGTTTCGTATGCGGGCACTACGTTTGCATCAGAGCGGTAATTGACGGTTTCGTATTCACCATCTGATGGCGGTGTGTCGCTGACGATCCAGTTGCCTTCGGCGTCCTGCCAGCGATACAGTTGAGTCGTCGTTGTGGGCGGCTTTGGCAAATACTCAGCAGCCCAGTCGGGCCGGGCATCTACATTTAAGTACCAATAAATGGCCACGCTGATCACGGCCACAATGGCCGCCGCCAATGACCATTGCATAACCTTTTGTCGCTGCCAATAATCCATTCTATTCGCTAAATCGATGGATTATTTCAATCACAGTAGTCGGCAAGATATTGCTTGGCCTTTTCGATTTGAGCAATGCGGTCTTCGCCGCTCATCCAAACCTCCGTTCCGTCGGCTTGCTTGACCAGAACGCGATCGACATTTTGCATAACGGGGATTGAATCCCGCGCTTGCTTACAGTCGTCGGGGTGGGCTCGAGCTTTGCGTGGGCGATTATTGGCCTGTGCAACCTGCTTATCCTGTTCCTTTTCTGGCTCTGCAGCGCTGTTAGACTCCGAGGTCTCTGGTGCTGAAGCAGGCCGGCTCGGGCGGACCTTGATTTTCTCCGCGCTATCCACGCTGGCTGGAGGTGGGGTTTTTGAATAATGCGTGGTGCCATTCTCGTCGACCCAACGGTACATTTTTTGCGCTCCTGCGGCACTAACAAAACCGGTAAGCAGCAGTATGAGGATTACGCGCATGGGGGTGCTCCAAAATCAGTTGTGCCTATTATGATAACTCAAGGGTGATTGGCAAGTATCACAATTGCAAATGGTCGAAACTGGCGATTAGCGCACTCATACATTATTGAATGCGGTGCTGCTAAGATAGCGACAGCGTATTTTTGGAAATTATATGGCCGACGAAGAAGTAGAATTAGAGCCTGCGCGCAGGCGGGCAGGGATATACCTGCTACCAAATTTATTTACCACAGGCGCGATGTTTGCGGGCTTCTATGCCATCGTGTCTGCGATAAATGGTCAATATGTGATGGCCGCCTGGGCGGTTTTGATTGCCGGCGTACTTGATGGTCTAGATGGGCGAGTGGCCCGACTTACCAATACCCAAAGCGATTTTGGCGTGCAATACGACAGCTTGTCGGATCTCATTTCGTTTGGCTTGGCACCTGCACTGGTGATGTATCTATGGTCGCTGCGCTCGCTGGTTGAATATGGACCTATCGCGGGCAAAATTGGCTGGCTTGCTGCTTTTCTATATGCTGCGTGCGCTGCGTTGCGGCTAGCACGTTTCAACACCCAAGTGGCAGTGGTGGACAAACGCTATTTCCAAGGCCTGGCCTCACCGGCTGCTGCTGCATGCTTAATCACTTTGGTCTGGGTGTGCGAGTCGTATGAACCGGAGGCGTTTACCGGTCAGGTTATGAATCTCATTGCCTTGCCCATCACGATTTGCGTAGGTTTGCTGATGGTGAGCAATGTTCGCTACTACAGTTTTAAGAGCTGGCCCAAAGCGGATAAAGTGCCGTTTCTTTGGATCACTGCGTTGGTGATTTTGTTGGTCTTACTGGCAATCCACCCACCTAAGGTGTTGTTCTTGATCGCCTACGGATATGCCTTGTCAGGACCCATTATGACGGTTTACGGTCGTTTCCAGCATCGTTCGCGGCGTCAGTCGCGAGAAGAAACTCCACCAGACAACGAGAGCGCTCCAGAATAACCATGGACGCGCAAATTTCGCCCGCCAACATTCAAGGCAAATCTCCCCTGGATATTTTGGCTGAACTTGGCAGCGAACTTGCGGTTTCCATCAACATAGAAACAACCCTCAAGAAAGCCATCAATCGCATCGCGGACTACATGCAAGCTGAGGCAGCCTCGCTGTTTTTGGTTGATGGCACCAGTCAGCAATTGGAATGCCGGGCCTGCTTCGGCCCCGTAGATATAACCGGGCTTCGTCTGGGGCTGAATCATGGGATTGTGGGCAGGACAGCTACGGAGATGGCTTGTCAGCTGGTAAAGGATGTTCGCGTCGATCCAGATTTTGCAGACAGCGTAGATAAAAATACTGGTTTCCAGACTCGATCAATCATGTGCACGCCTTTAAGTACCGCAGAAGGCGTGATTGGTGTGCTGCAGATTCTCAATAAACGCGACGGCGGCCTGTTTTGTGAGAGTGACCAGGCCACGCTGCGAGCCTTGGCAGCACCCACAGCTTTAGCGGTTAATAATGCGAGGTTGGCGCAATCTTTAGTTGAGCAAGAGCAGCTCAAGAAAGAGTTGTTCATGGCGCGCCGCCTACAGCGCACGCTGCTACCAAAACGCCGTAAGAATTTTCCGTTCCAAGGAATCAATTTGCCTGCTCGACAAGTGTCGGGAGACTTCTACGACTTTTTTCCTCTAGAGGACGGCCGTATTGGTTTTATCGTAGGAGATGTCTCCGGTAAGGGTATGAACGCCGCTCTTCTAATGGTGCGAACCGCAACGTTGCTGCGTTGGATTGGTCGTACCGAAGCGTCGCCAGGACGTTGGTTGGCCGAGGTCAATAACGAACTTTGCGGCTCGGTGGCCAATGGCATGTTCGTGTGCGCAATTGCGGGTTACTACGATCCTGCAGAAAACCACGTCACATGGGCGAACGCAGGGTTTCCGCCAGCACTTCATATAAAGGAAGGGGAAGCTACTTATTATCCGGCGGCGGCACCGCCTCTAGCCATTATAGAGCAGCAGCCGCTGCCCGATGAAAGCCTAAAACTTGCAGGCGGCTCCATGTATTTCTATTCTGACGGTGTAACCGAAATCAAAGGGGATGACGGGAATATGCTGGAGACCGAGGGGTTAGAGCGTCTCATTGCACAATATGGCGAGCGCGCACCGAAGCCACGTCTGGGCGCGATCATCTGGACATTGCGTCGTCTAAGAGTCGTCGACGATACTACGCTGGTTGTGTTGGAGCAGCCTTCTTGAATACCACTGAGCTCGCTGACATAACGTTTAATGCTTGCCCCAAAAACCTGCAGGAATTACGTAACGTGGTACGCAGTGCCACCGCTAGCGCTGGCTGCAGCAAGCGGGAAATTCAAAACCTCACGCTGGTGTTGGATGAAGCAATAACAAACGTGATTCGACATGGCTATGATGGCGACCCAAGCGGTAAAATGCGCCTTCGCATCTGTGTGGAGAACCGGCGGCTGAAGTTTTACCTGCGGGACTTTGCCAAAACCGTAGACGTAAGTCGCATCAAGCCCCGCGATTTGACCGAGTGCCGACCCGGAGGGCTAGGTATCAATTTTATCGATTCGGTAATGGACGATTGGCGATTTGCGAAGCCAGATACGGGCGCAGGGAACATATTGATAATGACAAAACATCTAGGAACACAAGCATGAACAATTGCGAAACCCGTACAGAAGGGGACTTCAAAGTGGTTAGCGTGCAGGGGGAAGTGGATTTATCCTGGTCTACCGATATTCGCAATGCCATCTTAAACGCGATGAATGGCGGATCGCCGGTGCTGGTGGATTTATCCCAGGTGGAATATATCGACAGTTCCGGCATTGCAGCACTGGTGGAGGGTTATCAGACCTCAAAAGGGCGCAATTTGAAATTCGGGTTGGTGGATATTTCCCAGCCGGTACAGGCTGTGCTGCAGCTGGCGCGACTGGATCAAGTATTTCCCATTTACGACGACTTGGCGGCTGCGCAGAATTAGCGTGTTAAGAATTGCGGAAAGGTTTGGCGCCATGATTGTCCGGGCTGTGGAAGGCTTCGGGTATGCCGCTGCGCTCTTTGTGGAAAGTTTTTACTGGGTGCTATTTGGTTTTCGCAAAGGCCAACCACTCCGATCGCAACATTTCTTCGCACAGACCATGTCGGTGGGTGTCGAGGCAATACCCATCGTAGCGGTCCTCAGCTTTGCTGTGGGCGTAAGTCTGGCAATTCAACTGATATTCTCGCTCAAAGAATTTGGTGCAGAGTCACAGATGACGCTGGCGATTGCGAAGGGTGTAACGCGCGAATTTGGCCCCTTGATTACTGGAATTCTGGTGTGCGGTCGGACTGCTTCGGCACTGGCGGCAAGAATTGGCTCTATGGTGGTGTCTCAAGAAGTTGACGCACTACGGGTTATGGGTATCGCGCCGGTGCGGTATTTAGTCGCTCCGCCACTGCTGGCGCTCCTGATCATGCTGCCCGCGCTCACCATTATCTCGGACTTTGCTGCCATCATGGGTGGCGCTCTTTACGGAATAGGTTATCTGGATATGGGGTTATGGGCTTATCTGGTGGCTACCATGGATGCCCTGACCATCAGCGATATTATGCAAGGCATATACAAAAGCCTGGTGTTCGCTGTGATTATTTCACTGGTTGGCGTAAGTTCAGGCTTCAGTGTTAGCGGCGGAGCAGAAGGCGTTGGGCGAGCGACAACGCGATCTGTGGTGATGGCCATAAGCTGGCTGGTGATCGCCAACATGGTATTTACGTACTTCCTGAATCGATGAGTAATGAATCCGAAAACTATGTAGTAGAAGTGGATGACCTGGTCACTCACTATGGGAAGCGCAAAATTTTAGATGGCGTGAGCATGCGCATGCGCGCGGGCGAGATACGCGTCATCATGGGTGGTAGCGGATCAGGCAAGAGCACGTTTCTGTGGCACCTGCTGGGTTTGCTACGACCTACTTCAGGTTCGATTCGCCTGCTAGGCACCGATATCAATAAAGCACCGCCTGAAGAGGTCCAGGCATTACGAAAAAATCTGGGTGTTTCATTCCAGGGTGGTGCACTGTTTACTTCAATGACCGTGGGCGATAATGTCGCGCTGCCGCTGCGCGAACATACAAATCTGGATGAAAACCAGATTCGTATTATGTCCCGTCTGAAACTGGAAGTTGTCAATCTGGGTGGGTTTCAAGACTTAATGCCATCGCAGCTTTCAGGCGGCATGATCAAACGAGCAGCGCTAGCCCGGGCCGTGGTGATGGATCCCAAACTGTTATTTTTTGATGAGCCATCTGCTGGGCTTGATCCGGTGGTTGCCGCTGAGCTGGACGATCTAATCTTGCAATTGCGAGACGCCATGCGAATGTCCATGGTGGTAGTAACCCACGAACTGGACAGTGCGTTTAAGATTGCCGATACCATCACTGTACTTGATCAAGGTAAAGTCCTGCTAAGTGGCACCGTAGATGAGGTTCGCAACAGCAAGTTGGAGCGCGTGCAGGATTTACTCAATCGGCGCCCCCGTCATGTGCAGGTAGATGCGGAAGAATATTTGCGTAGGTTAACGCAAGAACAATATGGCTAGCGGTCACATGTTGCGGCCATACATTTAACTGGGGAAGCGGAAGTGAAAAGAGATACCGTAAATTATTTAGCATCTGGCGCAGTTGTTGTTGCGGTGCTGATATTCCTTTTTATGGTGCTATACAACATTACCGGGCGCAGTGGCGATACGGATAGCTACTATGCGCAGTATGCCAATGTGGCAGGATTGCGCTATGGGACACCAGTGTATTTTGATGGTTATCGCATTGGTCAGGTAGAGGAAGTCTCGCCAATTCATAACGGAGCAAGAACCGATTTCAGGGTGGATTTTAGCGTGGAAGAGGGGTGGCCAATCCCGACGGATTCCATCGCCGAAATAGCCACTGCAGGCTTGCTGTCGGATGTGTTTATTTTGCTTCGCCAAGGCCAGTCCGAAACCATGCTGGAACCAGAGTCGAAAGTGATCGGCAAAGAAAGCAGCGACGTGTTCGCCGCGCTG
The DNA here is from genome assembly GCA_964630895.1 of uncultured Gammaproteobacteria bacterium. Classification (GTDB taxonomy): domain Bacteria; phylum Pseudomonadota; class Gammaproteobacteria; order Xanthomonadales; family SZUA-38; genus CAZVYE01. The sequence continues at coordinate 11,962 of CAZVYE010000013.1, forward strand.
AATGACCTGGCTGTTGAAATTCAGTCACTTACTGATTCCGAACTCAAACCCTTAATTGAATTGGTCAGTCAACGGGTAGACTCGATTACCGCGAACTTCGAAACAAGCACGCCAGAGTTGGTCTCGCAATTGGAGAGCATGCTGGCCAAGCTGGACAATGCTGCAGGTTCGGTGGAAACCATTTTAGGTCCCGAGAACCAGCAAATGCTCAGCAACACGCTGGCTAATTTTGAAAAGATGTCTGCCTCCAGTGAGCAACTTGCCGAAGAACTTCGGGCCACGCAGAAGGACCTTGAGGCCATGCTGAAAGAAGCGCGTGGCATAGTGGTTGAAAATCGGCCGGAGGTGGATGCTATGGTTCAGCAGATGGTATCCGCTATCGAAGATGCGAGTATTCGTCTGGAAAGCATTGGCTTTCACCTGGACGAGTCATCGCGCAACTTTAATGAATTCACTCGAGCCATTCGGCGCAGCCCCAACAGGCTCTTGTTCACGCCAGATGATGACCAGACGGCAGCAGGAGAGCAGTAATGTCCAGACTTTTGTTGCTGATCACCGTAGTCCTGATGTTCGGCCTTACTGCCTGCTCATCTCCACCGCCCATACCAGATGATCACTTTTACCGATTTGGATCGCTCGCTGCGGTCGAGTCGGCCGATGAAAAGCTGACACAGGGTGGTTTGTATGTTGCAGCGCCACGCGCTGCGGGAGTACGACGCTCCCGTTCCATGCTGTATACAGAAGATGCCAATAACGTTGCCTTAAAGCGCTACAACTACCACATGTGGGAAGAAGCGCCCACCAACCTGTTGCACAAGCGCTTATTGGAATATCTAGAGCAGGCCCAACTCGCCGGTTCGGTTTCATCGCGCCCACAACCGGGCTTGCGACTGAGGTTGGAATCCGATATCGAAAAATTTGAACGACGCATCAACCTGGGTGAGGTTGCGGCCGTGGTGAGAATTCGTTTTGCTCTGGTAGACAAGGGTGACGTGCTGTTTGAGCAGACCTACGAGAAAGCGCAGCCGGCAGCCGATGACAGTATGTCCGAAACTGTGGTGGCGTTTACCGAAGCGGTGGACGGAATTATCGCCCTGGCAGTAAACGAAATGCAGTTGTCGACGCAAGGACAAGATTTGTGAATTCAGCGGACTATGAAGCGCTAGCTCGACTGGATCTGCCGCTCTGGGTTGCCCGAAGCGCAGTTCCTGCAGAGGTCGAGTCAGCAGCTGGATCTCAACAGGATAATGGAATAAAGCTCGTTGCAGGCAAAACGGACGCGCCGCTCTTGGTGTTGGCGGACTGGGAAGAAGATCAGCTTGTGCTGGACCCATCCCACGCAGCGGGTGCAATGCTCGAACGCATACTCAGCGCACTGGATGTGGCTCCCTCGGACTACTGTGTCCTACAGAAGTCTCACGAACGGTTTAATAAATCGGAACTGCCAGACCTCGGCGCATATAGATGGATTTTTGTATTTGGAGACATAGAAATTGGGCCGATTGACCATGATGCACCTGTTGTGACGGTGAATTCGTTATGGGAAATGCTAAATAACGCTGGCGCAAAAGCCCCCACTTGGGCCAAACTAAAAGCCTACAAAGGTCAAATTAGCCGGTAAGAGATCGCCATGAACGCGGTAGTCGATATTTTTGACGTGCAGTTTCGTCCCATGCGAGAAGTGGACCTGGACGCAGTCGTCAATATTGAAAAGCTGGCCTATCCATTCCCCTGGTCCCGAGGGATATTCTCAGATTGTTTACGCGCAGGATATTCGTGCTGGGTCATGACCGAGGGCGTTGAGGTTGCCGGTTATGGGATTTTGAGTGCCGCAGCGGGTGAGGCACATGTCCTTAACCTATGCGTTGCACCAGAACGGCAAGGGCGCGGCTTAGGTCGGCGCTTGCTGGATCGACTCATCGATGTCGCGCGCTGGCATCAGTCCGAAAGCGTTTTCCTGGAAGTGCGCCCGACAAATCTTAGTGCCATTGCCATGTATCACGGTCGTGGCTTTAAAGAAGTGGGGCGCCGACCAAACTATTATCCAGCCGAAGAGAATCGCGAGGATGCCATTGTCATGGCGCTGCGATTGCGCAGCGCCGAGACTTAGCAGTTTAGAGCTTTTTCAGCTTTTCGATTTGCTGATCGATCTCAACCAGCGAATGCTGCGCTTTCTCTAACTTATCTTTTTCTTTCTGAACCACGGCTTCCGGCGCATTGGCGACAAACTTTTCATTAGCCAATTTACCATTGGCGCGCTGCACTTCCTGCTCCAGTCGCTGCCGCTCCTTATCCAGCCGCTCCAGCTCGGCATCCTTGTCAATCAGTCCTGCCAGCGGAATATGCAACTTCAGGTTACCTGCCAAGGCAATCGCTGACTCCGGCGCTTCGCCGTCTAACCAGGTTAAGGACTCTATTCGGCCAAGCTTGGCCAGCCAGGTGTCAAAACGGTTTATCCTGGCTCGATCTTCCGCATCCTCTCCCTCTAGCAATACAGTCAGCGGTTTGCCGGGCGCAATATCCATCTCGCCGCGTATTTGGCGAATACCCAACAAGAATGTTTTGATCCACTGAGTATCCGCTTCCGCATCGGTATCAATGAGCTCCTCGTCAGATTCTGGAAAGGGGCGTTGGCCAATAAAAACCTCATCTAAACCCAGCATAGGTTTAAATAGCTGCCAGATTTCCTCCGTAATGTACGGCATAAACGGATGTAGCAGCCGCAGAATGGCCTCTTGAACGTTGAGCAACGTGTGTCTGGTCGCGGCTTGCTGTTCTGCCGTTCCACCCTGGAGTACAGGCTTGGTGAGTTCCAGATACCAGTCGCAGTATTCGTTCCAGACAAACTCATACATCGCTTGCGAGGCTAGATCAAAGCGGTATTGGCCAAAATGCTGATGAACCTCGCGAACTGTGCGCTGCAGACGAGACAAAATCCAATCATCGATCGTGCTGCGGTGTGTCGAGTCCTCATGTACCGGCTCACCTTCGCTGTTCATGCTTACGTAGCGTGCGGCGTTCCAGAGCTTATTGCAGAAATTGCGATAGCCCTCAATGCGTCCCACATCAAAGCGAATATCGCGACCTTGAGTGGCCAGCGCCGCGAACGTAAAGCGCAGTGCATCAGTGCCAAATGGCTTGATCCCTTCTGGGAACTCTTTGCGCGTTGCTGCTTCAACTTTCTTCGCCAGCTGCGGCTGCATCATGCCGGTGGTACGTTTGGCAATCAGGTCATCTAGCGAGATGCCGTCCACCAAATCCAGAGGGTCCAAAATATTTCCTTTGGACTTGGACATCTTCTGGCCTTCGTGATCCCGAATCAGGCCGGTGATGTAAATCTCTTTGAACGGTACATCGTCCATAAACTTGAGACCCATCATGATCATTCGGGCGACCCAGAAGAAAATAATGTCGAAGCCGGTAACCAACACATCGGTGGGGTAAAACTTCTCCAGACGATCCGTGTTTTTCGGCCAGCCTAAGGTTGAAAATGGCCAGAGCGCGGAAGAAAACCAAGTGTCAAGAACGTCGGAATCCTGTTTTAGCACTGTTTCCGCAGCGATATTGTGCTCTGCGCGCACTGCCTCTTCACTGTGCCCTACGTAGATGTTGCCATCTGCGTCGTACCAGGCGGGAATCCGATGTCCCCACCAAAGCTGCCGACTAATGCACCAGTCCTGGATGTTGTGCATCCAGTTAAAGTAGGTCTTGTTCCAGTTCTCTGGAACGAATTTGATCGAGCCATTTTCAACTGCGTCTATCGCGGGTTTTGCCAGCGGCTCCACTTTGACAAACCACTGATCGGTTAAATAGGGCTCGACGACAGCGCCGGAGCGGTCGCCTTTGGGAACCTTTAGCGCGTGCGGTTCCACCTTCTCAAGGAGTCCGGCGGCCTCGAAGTCAGCTACGATCTGTTTGCGGGCGGCAAATCGATCCATGCCCTGGTACGCGGCCGGCGCATTCTCGTTAATGGCAGCGTCGTCGGTCAGGATATTGATCATCTCCAACTGATGGCGCTGGCCCATCTCATAGTCGTTGAAATCGTGCGCGGGCGTGATTTTAACGCAGCCCGTCCCAAACTCGGGGTCAACGTAGGGATCAGCAATAACCGGAATCTTGCGGCCAGTCAGCGGCAGGTCCAAAAGCTTGCCCACCAAATCGGTGTAGCGCTCGTCTTCGGGGTGCACCGCGACGGCTACGTCACCCAGCATGGTTTCTGGTCGCGTGGTCGCAACTACTACGTATCCCTGGCCATCTTCACGCGGATAACGCAGGTGCCACAGTGAGCCTTGTGCATCTTCGGAAATAACTTCCAGATCAGAAACCGCGGTATGCAGCACTGGATCCCAATTGACCAAGCGCTTGCCACGATAGATCAGACCTTCTTTGTAAAGGTCTACAAATACCTTGCGCACCGCCTCACTCAGGCCTTCGTCCATGGTAAAGCGTTCGTGTTCCCAATCGACCGAGTCCCCCAGGCGCCGCATTTGCTGGGTGATCATACCCCCGGACTCGGCTTTCCAGTCCCACACTGCTTGTGTAAAAGCCTCGCGGCCCAGATCGTGGCGGCTCTTGCCTTGGGCCTCGAGTCGGCGCTCCACAACCATCTGCGTAGCGATACCGGCATGGTCAGTACCGCACTGCCAAAGGACGCTCTTACCGCGCATACGGTTGTAGCGGCTCAGAGCGTCCATGATGGTGTGTTGAAAAGCATGACCCATGTGCAAACGCCCGGTGACGTTGGGCGGTGGCAACATGGTGCAATACGATTCTTCAGCGTCGCTGGGAGAAAAGACACCAGCCTCTTCCCACTGCGTGTACCACTTGGCTTCTACCTGATTGGGGTTATAACTTTTTTCCATTGCAGTGTGCGCTTATTGTTCTGATTGGTTAATCATATATTGGGTTAGCAGTGACACCGGTCGGCCCGATGCGCCGTTTCTTGCGCCACCCTGCCAAGCGGTGCCGGCGATATCAATGTGTGCCCAGCGCTGGCCTTCGGTAAAGCGAGCTAGAAAGCATCCAGCAGTGATGGCGCCAGCCTCTGCGCCGCCCAAATTGGAGAAGTCTGCGTAGGGTGACTTTAACTGGGATTGATATTCGTCCCACAATGGCAAGCGCCAGGCGCGATCATGTACGTACTCGCCCGCGTCTAGCAGTTCTTCGGCCAAATCGTCGTGTTTGGTCATCAGTCCGCTTGCGTGGTTGCCCAGCGCGATGACACAGGCACCGGTCAGGGTCGCCACATCGATGATGGACTTGGGCTTGAACTGCTGTGCATAGGTGAGCGCATCACACAGAATCAGTCGACCTTCGGCGTCGGTGTTGAGAACCTCAACGGTTTTTCCGGACATGGAGGTGACCACGTCGCCAGGACGGTAGGCGTTGCCGTCGGGCATGTTCTCTACCGCTGGTACGATACACATCAGGTTGATGGGTAGCTGTAGTTTTGCCACCGACTCGAATGCGCCAATCACCCCGGCCGCACCGCACATGTCAAACTTCATCTCATCCATTGCCTTGCCAGGCTTGAGAGAGATGCCACCGGTATCAAACGTGATGCCTTTTCCAACCAGCACATGGGGCTGCTCAGATTCTGCCGCACCCTGATACTTCAGCACAATCAGGCGTGGCTCGTTGTGACTTCCCCGGGCTACCGCCAGCAGCGCGCCCATTTTGGCCTTTTCCATCGCGGCCCGGTCCAGTACATCCAAAGATACGTTATCGTAGGACGACTGAATTTCTCGCGCCTGATCGGCCAAAAACTCCGGGTTGCAAATGTTTGGTGGCAGATTGCCTAACTGTCGCGCACGGTTGCCGCCCGTGCCCATGGCTTCTGCCACCGCGATATCATTTGATATGTCTTCTTTGCTGATTAAGACAATCTGCCTTATTTGGTTTTTTCCGCCTTTATCGGACAGCGTTGCATCGTATTTGTAATCGCCCTGAATGAGCGCGGTAACTACGATGCGCGTAGCGTTCTTCTTAGTGATACCCGCAATAGAATTGAGTGTTACCACCAATTCCTGCCACTTGCGGCCTTTAGCGTACTTCACTGCGGCCTTTGTGGCTGCCTGCAGTTTGCTCGGAGAAAACTTATCCTGTGCTCCCATTCCAACCAGCAACAGCCTGTTGCAGTTCAGGCCCGCCACGTCTCTGACTACGGTGATCTCATTCTCGTCTGTGGCAATGTCGCCACTGTCAGCCAGCGATTGCAGCTGCTTCTTCGTTTCGGTAGGTAATAAATCTAATCCCACCAAACCGTTGTCTGATGCGAAAACTCCAGCGATGATTACATCACCTTTAATCTCATGAATTGGGTCAGCCGTGGCTGAGAATTGCATAGCATTCTCCTTTTTATTTCTTTGTTAGGGGTGCAAACGAACCCGATTAGAGTTCAAAGGTCACACAACAGGCGTTGGGCCGCTGGACGGAGTAGGGCATAATGCTCCCGGACCAGGACAGCGTCGACCATGAGCAGACAATCGACCAATGGTAACCAATTTTTCCCGGACAGGCAGCATTCGCTCGTCAATTCAGACCGCGGATCGAACATATAAGACCCACAACATAAGCTCAGCGCTTTGAATATTACATAGATCGTTCATGCGAATTATCAACAGCTATCTGTTTAAGGAAATTACCAAGACCTGGGTGGCATTGCTGTTCTTGCTGGGTTTGGTAACCATCGGTTTGTTCTTTGGCGATACGCTGTCCGACGTGGCTCGTGGAAAAGTGCCCACTGAGCTGTTGTTCTCGCAGTTAGGTTTGCGGGCAGTCGAGTCCCTTACCATTCTGATTCCTTTGTCGCTGTTTCTTGCCGTGCTGCTGACCTACGGGCGGCTTTATCGCGACAATGAGATGATGGTGCTAGCGGCAACCGGGTTTGGGCCGGCTGGTTTACATAGACCTGTGGTGAGCATTTTGCTGCCAGTTGTGGTGCTGCTTGCTGCTTTGGCGCTTTGGCTGTCACCCTGGGCGGCCAGGACGGGTTCAGAAATGCTGGCTGAGGCCCAGAAAAATGTCTCTATTGCTGGCTTGCGGCCTGGGCGCTTTCAGGAATTCGCGAGCCACGAAAGCGTGGTGTATGTGGGTCGCATCGAGCCAGATGGGAATCGATTTGAAGATGTGTTTGTCCATATAGCCCGGGATGATCGTCGGGACGTCATCACCGCAGAGCGCGGGTTTCAGTACCAAGAGGGTGGTGCAAAGTATCTGGCCTTGCTGGATGGTTTTCGCAGCGAGGGCATACCGGGAACTACCGATTATCGACTTATTCGGTTTGGTCGAAATGACGTGCGAATGCCGGATTTTGAGAAATCGTCGGGCAAATTAGAACTGTCTGCGCGTCCCAGCGAATCTCTATTTACCGAAGCCTCCACTGCTGCAAGAGCAGAACTGCATTGGCGGTATGCGCCGCCTTTGGCTGCGCTGGTGTTGTGTCTGCTGGCAATTCCGTTGTCTCGGACCTCTCCCCGGCAGGGTTTTTATGGCAACGTCGTAATCGCGATTTTGGTCTATGTCATTTATGCCAATTTGCTGGCAGTAGGTCGCAGTTGGCTGGATGAAGAAGAAATTCCCATGAAGATTGGACTTTGGTGGGTGCATGGGCTGGTCGTGCTTGGCACTCTGGCCTTGTGGCGCCCTTGGCGCAGTTGGCGGAGGCGACGCGCATGAAGAGAGCAGATCGTTATATTGCGTGGAATGTGCTTACCAGTATGGCGCTCACGTTGGCCATTTTTGTCGCGCTGGATTTATTTTTTAGCCTGATTAGTGAATTGGGGGACGTGGGCAAGGGCGATTACTCGGCCCAGCACGCGCTGTGGTACGTGCTGCTGACACTGCCGCGACGTATTCATACCCTGTTCCCCGTTGCCGCTGTAGTGGGGGCGCTGGTAGGCGTCGGAGGTCTTGCTGCCACCAGTGAGCTGGTGGCATTACGTGCAGCCGGCATGTCACGGCTTAGAATTGCTCTCTCCTGCCTGTTTGCCACACTGCTTGGCTTGGTCCCCGTACTTATCGCTGGAGAGGTATTGTCACCTACCGGAGAGTACGCAGCACAGAATATGCGGGCGCAAACCCAGTCTGCAGGCGTTGCGGTGAGTTCGGGCTCTGATCTCTGGGTCCGCGATGGGGATACGATTATTCACGCGCGCAGACCGGTGATTGAAGGGCGCGGTGATGCGTTTACTGTCCGACTGGCAAACGTAGACATCTTTTCGTTTAAGGACGGTCAGCTTGAAAGTGCATCGGTGGCCGATGAAGGTCTACATGATGGCGTCAATTGGACACTGTCGAACGTGAATCGAAGTCATTTCGTCAATAACCGGGTTGAAACTTCCCAGCGTGACGAAGTCGTTTGGGACTCGCTATTGGACCCGTCTGTTTTGCAGACGGCCATTACCCGCCCGCGCCAGCTGGCGCTGTCCGAATTGATACCGTACGTCGCGTACTTACGTAAAAACGAATTGGATGCAACGGCCTATAACGCTGCTATCTGGTGGCGTATTGCGTATCCGTTTGGCGTTTTGGCCGTGGTATTGGCTGGAATGCCCTTCGTGTTTGGCCACTGGCGCAGCGGCGGTTTGGGACAGCGGCTACTCATTGGCATGGTGATCGGTGTCGGTTTCTATATCGTCAATCGGACCGTTGCGACCATGGGAGAGGTGTACGGATTTAATCCTGTGCTCTCGTCGTTTGTGCCCAGTTTGGTGCTCGCTTTTCTCGCGCTGACGTTATTGCGGAAAAGTCGTTAGTCCTGATTATTGCTCTTTTTCTTGGGTTTTTCGTTTAGGACCACCGTGTCACTGGCCAGGTCATGCCACATGCGGGAGCTACGATGCCAAATAGCCCAAAAGAACCCGAGCCCAAAGCACGCCAACCCAATTGCGCCTGCAACAAACCTTTTGTTCATGTGGCCCCAGGTCAGAGCCTGGCCGTCTTCTGTTACCACGCGCAGGCGCCAAGCCCGCATGCCCAGGGTCTGTCCGCCCCGCTGCCAGGACAAAACATAGTAGCCGTACGTCAGCGCAACCAAATACATTCTGTACCACCAGTTACCGACGCCCACATGGTCAGAAGTGCTTAACGCAACCCAGGGAAGCGTCCCAAAGAACCAAATCGAGAACAATGGCAATGCGTCGTAGACTAATGCTGCGATGCGCTTCGTAAATGAGGCAGGTGGATTTGTAAGTTTCATCAAAATTTATTGTTTTTAAATAATTTCTTTAACTTTCAAGTTGTTGACGCTCGTTTATCAGCAATACGAGCCGTGATTCAGGCGAAAGTCTACGCGTCAAGTCTTGTCATATATAGTCTTGCACTGTTAAGTTTGCATCGACGAACAATTACGAAGCATGCGGTAGTTCTAGCCCCTCTGCCTGCAGTCCTCCTGAATTTAACCCCTAGTTCACTGGTTAATCGTTGGTTGCACGTAACGGACGCTACGGAAAGCAACAGGCAACAGGTTTTCTTTTGCCCGCGCTGCCGCTATGCTTATCCGTCGCAAATTTTGGGTTGATCGATGTTGCGAGGTTAGTACCTTAAGTTTTCAGTGCTTTCCGAGTAACGACGATTTTATTTTCTGCGGTTAAAAAATAATGGAATCAGGCTATGCCAAATCAAACTAACCGAAGAATGGCACGATTCAGTTGGGTGGCTGCAATCGTGGGACTGTTCTTTGTCGGCGCTACACTGGCTGACACCCTGGACTCAGCGGTGCAAACCGAAGAGAACTCCAACCAATCTACGCGCCAGTCTCAGGAGCGTATCAACAACCTGTCTGATCAGGCCGAAGACTTGGCCTCTGAGTACAGCCGGGTTATCCGCGAGACTGAAGCTCTGAATGTCTACAACGACGCACTCAAAGAGCAGGTCAAGCGTCAAGAAGCGGAGCTGGAGTCCATTAACGCTCAGCTGGAACGGCTAGAGAACACCAACCGCGGTGTAGTTCCGCTGTTGGATGACATGATTGATATGCTCGAGCGCATCGTAGAGGCAGACTTGCCGTTCCGTAAGGAAGAGCGCGTTGAGGCAGTGGCTAGGCTGCGTGATGAGTTGTACCGCGCAGACGTAACCACCTCCGAGAAATATCGTCGCGTCATGGAAGCCTACCAGCGCGAAATCGAGTTTGGTCGCAATGCTTCGGTTTACGAAGGCAAGCTGCCAGGCACGGATCGCACTGTGACCTTCTTGAAGGTCGGTCGCACACTGTTGTACTACCAGACGCTTGACGGCGAGACCTCTGGTTGGTGGAAAGATGGCGCTTACGTAGAGCTGGAAGATAAATACAACTCTGGTTTGACGCGCGCGATTCGCATTGCAAACAACCAGGAAGCACCAAATCTGGTAAGACTGCCGGTACCGGCAGCGGGAGCGGCCCAATGAAAATGATTAAGACAATTTTTGCGGCTGCCGTATTGGTAATTGGCGGTAGCACGTTTGCACAGAACGCCACGCTTGATCAGTTGTTGCAGGAAACACGTCGCGCAGCGAATCAGCAAAAGGCAGAAAACGAGCGACGCGAAGCGGAGTTTCGTCGTCAGCGCGATCAGCAACGCCAATTGTTGGCCAATGCGCGTGCACAGCTTCAGGCTGCAGAGCGCTTGTCTGACCAGCTCAAGGCTGAGTTTGACGAAAACGAGAAAGCCCTGGTTGAGCTGGAAACTACGCTTACTGAGCGTTCCGGTAACCTGGGTGAGATGTTTGGTGTAGTACGTCAAGTCGCCAACGACCTGAAAGGTACCCTGGAAGGCTCTATGGTGTCTGCTCAGTATCCTGGCCGTACCAAGTTCCTGTCAGATCTGGCTCAGCGTAAAGAGTTGCCTACCATTGCAGAACTGCAAGAGCTGTGGGTTGCGCTGCAAACTGAGTTGACCGAGCAGGGCAAGATCACTACGTTCCAGGCGCCAGTGCTGTTGCCAGACGGGACAATGGATCAAAACCGCGCGATTACGCGAGTTGGTGTGTTTGACGCATTGTCAGACGGCAAGTTCCTGTTGTGGAATCCACCTTCAACCGACCACAAAGATGGTGTCCTGCAAGAGCTGGAGCGCCAGCCTGCAGATCGTTTCCAAAGTCTGATTGAGCCATACGAGTCTGCTTCTGGAGGTGCTGTACAGCCGTTGCCGCTGGACTTTACCTCTGGTGTGGTGCTGTCTTTGGTGGTTGAAACCAAAACCTGGCCTGAGCGTTTGGGTATTGGTGACGGTGAACTGGAAAACATGGGTGACGCCGGCATCGTTGGTTACGTCATCATGGGTATCGGCATACTGGGTCTGATCGTCGCACTGTGGCGCGGAATTGTTCTGCTGCTCAAGGGTATGGCGATCAAGGCACAGCTGAAGAAATCTCAGGCGGACACCAAGAACGCACTGGGTCGCGTGATGGCGGTTTATGAAAATAACCCCGATGCAGACGTTGAGACGTTAGAACTTAAACTGGACGAAGCGATTCTGCGCGAAACAGGACCGCTGGAAGCAGGTTTGAGCTTTATCAAGATGCTATATGTCATCGCACCGCTGCTGGGTCTGTTGGGTACGGTTGTAGGTATGATCGCGACCTTCCAGGCTATTACCCTGTTTGGTACCGGTGATGCGAAGACAATGGCCGGTGGTATTTCAACCGCGCTGGTAACGACGGTACTTGGTCTGGTGGTAGCTATTCCGCTGACCTTCCTGCACAGCTTATTGCAAGCTCGCAGCCGAGCTCTCATCCAGATCCTGGAAGAGCAGAGTGCCGGAATCGTAGCGCGCATGGCGGAGAAACAAGATGGTATGGCTGTCTGAACTAAACACCATCTTCGCGCAGTTCATTGAACTGGGTGGTAATGTTCTTTATGCCATCATGTTCGTGCTGCTGTTGATGTGGACGTTCATTATTGAGCGTCTGTGGTATCTGAAAATTATCCACCCTAGTCGCATGCGGGAAGCCGTAGCGACCTGGGAGGCGAGAGTAGATACCACGTCCTGGCATGCGAAGCGCGTGCGAGAGAAGTTGATTTCTGAGGTGTCTGTGGATTTGCGTCGCAACATCTTAATGATCAAAACGCTCATCGCACTTTGCCCGCTGCTTGGATTGCTCGGTACCGTAACGGGTATGTTGAGCGTATTCGACATCATGGCAGTAGTTGGTACCGGTAACGCTCGCGCAATGGCTGCGGGCGTTTCCAAGGCGACCGTTCCCACTATGGCGGGGATGGTTGCAGCTTTGTCCGGAGTATATTTCGGGACGCGCTTGGAATACTGGCACCAGACTGAAACAGAAAAGCTCGAAGATCTGTTACAACATCATTGATCACCCGGGCGGTGCACGGCACCGCCCCCGTAAGTGAGGGTATAGTCTGATGAGACGCAGACATGGAATGGAAGACGACGCTGAGATCAACATTACACCGATGCTAGACATCGTGTTTATTATGCTGATCTTCTTTATCGTAACGACGTCGTTTGTTAAGGAAACTGGTATTGACGTGAGCCGGCCTACGGCTAGCACCGCGGAACAAAAGACCAAAGGCAATGTCCTAATTGCTATTCGCGACTCTGGAGAAATCTGGATGAATAAGCGAAAAATTGAGTTGGACGCGGTCCGAGCTAACGTAGAGCGGGCACACGCTGAGAACCCGGAAGGCAGTGTCGTAATCATTGCTGACCGTGCTTCTGAGACCGGAGTATTGGTTCAGGTAATGGACCAAGTGAAGCTCGCCGGTGTCGAGGCAATTTCTGTAGCGGCTGAAAATAACGCCGGGAGATAGGGCATGAACATAGTTCGCGTTGGAATATCCATGCTATTGGCCATAGGTGTCACGGCAGGACTGTTCTTGTTCATGCACTTTTTGATCTCTCAAGGGCTGGGTGAAGTCGAGAAAAGCGACCCCCAGAGCGCAATTCGTTTCGGTCCGGTAGAAATTGATGAAACCCTGCAAGTGCGTGAGCGGCGACTGCCGAAGAAGCCGCCACCACCGAAGGAGCCGCCGCCACCACCTAAAATGAACGTTCAGAATGTCGAACGTGTAGTGACTCCAATGCCCAATATGAATATGCCTAAGCTGGATATTCCTATTAGCGGTAGCGGGCCGTTTTTGGGTGGTATTGCATCGGTCGACCAATCCGCAGAGGGTGATGTCATCCCGCTGGTGCGCATCCAGCCGCAGTATCCGCGTCGTGCGGCTATTGCCAAGATTGAGGGCTACGTAACTGTCGAGTTTACGATTACTGAGACTGGCAGTGTTACCGATCCTACCGTCATTGATGCCAAGCCGCCCCGAGTGTTTGATCGCGAGGCGATTCGGGCCATTTTGAAGTGGAAGTTCAAGCCAAGAGTTGTGGACGGTCAGGCGATTTCAAGACGCGCAACCCAGACGCTGGATTTCAAACTCGCGGACGCATAAGCGAGAGGAGGACTTATGTCTAAATCGATACATGTTCTGTTAGCACTAATGTTGGCGTTCAGTTCGAGCGCTGTGCTGGCTCAGCAAGGTGAGACCAAGGCTACTCGAGAATCGCCTGCTGCAGTCTGGAAAAACGAACGGAACTTTAAGCAGGTCCAGAAAGCCTGGGAGCTGGTTGCTGAAGAGCAATACGCCGAGGCCGAAGCTGAGTTTCGTGAGCTGGCAGATCGAATCAGCGATCCGTATGAGAAGTCCCAGGCACTGTTTGGCTTGGCTCAGTCTCTGATGATGCTGGAAAAGTATGATCCTGCATTAAAGATCTACGAAGACATCATCAATCTCGACGTGCTGCCGAATAAGCCCCACTTCGATTCCATGTTCCAATTGGCGAACCTCTATTACATGCGTGAGCGTTATGATGACACGCTGCGATGGTTGGATCGTTGGAAGCGTGAGTCAGGCGAGGAGAAGGTTGAAGAGTACGAGCTGCGTGCAGCGGTTTACTCTGCAAAGGACCAGTATCGCAATGCGATTCAGGCGATTGATAAAGCCATCGCCATGTCGGAAAAGCCAAAAGAGACCTGGTATCAGCTGAAGCTGGGCATGCACTACGAGTTGAAAGAGTTTCGCGAGAGCCGCGAAGTGCTTCAGATACTTGTTCGAAACTGGCCCTCCAAGAAGCAGTACTGGGTGCAGTTATCATCCATCAACGTAACGCTGAAGAACGACGAAGACGCGTTGGCTATCCTGGCTTTAGCCCACCGCAACGGCATGCTGGATTCAGAGCAAGACTACAAGCAGCTCTTTAATTTGTATGGTTACCTGCAAGTTCCGGTCAAAGCGGCTGAAGTAATGGCTGAGGGACTAGACAAGGGAATTATTGAGCCGACTCGAAAGAACTTAGAGCAGCTCGGGAATGCCTGGTATGCAGCACGCGAACTAGAGAAGTCCGTTGTAGCCCTGAAAAAGGCTGCGAACAAAAACTCTGAGGACGGCAAGCTGGATATGCAGATAGCCTACATCTACGTCGACCAGGAAAAATGGCAAGAGGCGCAACAGAGCCTTGCTGCGGCCATTCGAAAAGGTGGTTTGACAGAGACACAGACTGGCCAGATGCACGTACTGCTGGGTGTGAGCTATCTCAACACTGAGCAGCTGGACAAGGCGCGTTCTGAGCTGAAGAAGGCACAGAGATTTCCCAAGTCTCGCGCTGCAGCTAGTCAGTGGATCAATCACATTGATGAGTTGAAGAAAGCTGCCTAAAGCCTGTTTTGCGTTAATGCGTATATTAGACTCAAAGGCCCGCACTTCGCGGGCCTTTTTTGTGCCAGAATAAATTCATGGACATTGGGTCAGAGGACTCCCAGATCATAGAATCGTTTCTGGATCGAGCTTGGGCCGAGCGCGGCCTGGCTGAGAACACTTTAACTTCATACAAATCTGATTTAGACGCATTTTCGAGTTGGCTGCAATCGAAGGGTCTCAACCTGATTAGCGTGGATCGCGCTGATGTGCTGGACTATATTTCGCGTCGGGCTCGATTGGGCTTCAGCGCGTCATCAAACTCTCGTTTATTGTCTTGTCTGCGCCATTTTTATAAAGACCTGATTAGCCAAAAGCTGCGCGATGATGATCCCACGGAGCGCGTAGAACACCCAAAGCAGGCCAGGGGTATCCCAAAGGCGTTGCCCGAATCCGCCGTCGAGGCACTAATTGCGGCACCCGATAACGACACTGCAGTTGGGCTCAGGGATCGAGCCATGATGGAACTGATGTACGCTACCGGATTGCGGGTTACTGAGCTGATCTCATTGCAAGCTGAGCAGGTCAATTTGCGCCAGGGTGTGTTGCGCGTCATCGGCAAAGGAGACAAGGAGCGACTGTTGCCCATAGGTGAGGAAGCGTTGCACTGGCTCAGTCGCTATCTTCGTCATGCGCGCCCTGAACTGGCCAAACAGAGCAAACCAACGCCGCTGTTCTTGACGGCACGCGCCCAGGGTATGACCCGCCAAGCCTTTTGGTATGCGGTCAAAAAGTATGCTGTGATCGCTGGCGTCAGTGAGAAGGTTTCCCCGCACATGTTGCGTCATTCATTTGCCACCCATTTACTCAATCACGGCGCAGATTTAAGGGTGGTTCAAATGCTGCTTGGGCACGCGAATGTATCTACTACTCAGATATACACGTTGGTTGCACAGGAGCGACTGAGCGCACTGCATGCACAGCATCATCCAAGAGGTTGACACGTGCAAACAATGTTTCTGTTACACTGCGCGGCCTTAAGCTACCGCCTGTCCATGATTCATGCGGTAGATATGGAATTATTTTCTACCTGGCCGGTCATATAGGCCTTGTAGCATCAAACATCATTGAGGTTGACCATGTATAAGCGACTACTTGCCGGTATTTTTGCCGTTGCGGCGATCAGTCCGGCTCTGGCCGAGGATTACGAGGCTGTTAGAGCAGCCATGAAATCATTGGCACCGGATATTCAGATTGATTCCATCTCTCCTGCTCCCTTCAGCGGATTCGTAGAGGTTCTGCTCGGTGCGCAATTGGTGTACGTCAGCGAAGATGGCGAATACCTGATTGATGGTCAGCTCATTGAAGTGGAGTCGCGTAAAAATTTGTCCGAGAAGGCAAAGGGGCGGGTTCGAGTCGATAAGCTTGCCGAGGTTACCGATGCTCAGCGCATTGTATTTCCGGCCAATGGCGAAACGCGCCATTCGATTACCATCTTTACCGATATTGACTGCGGATACTGCCGAAAGCTTCACAATGAGATGGCCCAATACAACGATCTCGGAATTGAAGTGAATTACTTGTTCTTCCCGCGAGCCGGTATGGGTTCTAACTCATTCGATAAGGCTATTTCCGTATGGTGCGCAGACGATCGAAACCTTGCGCTCACCGATGCAAAGAATGGGCAGGATCCAGAGCCACAAACCTGTGAGAATCCCATCGAAAGTCATTTTGAGCTGGGTAAGGATTTGGGTGTGACTGGTACTCCTGCACTGATTGCCGAAGATGGAACAATGCTGCCGGGTTATGTTCCTCCAGCAACGCTAATCAGTCGCTTGGATGTGCTGAGCCAATCTAGCCAGTAATTCTGTGCATCCCGGCCGCAATTGTTGCCGGGATGCGTTTCTCATGTCCCATGCTGGCGTTAGTGCCGCGCAAATGTCGGGCAAGAGTCCTCCCCTGCGCCCAATCGCGTAATCACCACTGAATCCGACCCAAGTGCTGGCACTTGCGGTTGGGGCGTATGATAGTCGTGTCTTGGCCGCGTTGCGTACCTAAAGTATCATGGCGCGTTGTTTTGACCGTCGAGTATCGTCTTTCATGTCCTGGCATTGTTTTTTGGGGGCTACTGCCCTATCGCCCTTTCGGCTACAGCAGCTTAATGACCAGCTAGAGTCGTCGGGCTCGCGCGTCACCAATTGCTATTGGCTCTACCTTGTGGAGCTGGAGGAAGGCGCGGAATTTGATAAGCGTCTTTCTGACTTGTTAGGTACGCGTCAGACATTGTCCGGATTCTCCACTAATGAACTTGCGGTAGTGCCTCGATTGGGCACGTTATCCGCTTGGTCTACGAAGGCCACGGACATTGCGCACCGATGTCACATCAAAGGCGTTTCCCGGATCGAGCGCGGTCGACTGTACGTCGTTTCAGGTGATTTGTCCGGCAGTGTAAAGCAGCTGGCACCTTTGTTTGATCGGATGACCGAGTCCATTGTGGATGAGTACGATCAGCTCGCCCAGATTTTTGACCACCAGCAGCCCAAGCCCATAAGTACGATTAATCTAGGTGACGCGGGCATGGCGAATTTGCAGCAAGCCAATGCGGACCTAGGACTGGCACTGTCGGCAGAAGAAATTGAATATCTGGTAGAGCGATACGCCCAACTTGGTCGGAATCCAAGCGATGCCGAACTGATGATGTTTGCTCAGGCCAATTCTGAACACTGCAGACACAAAATTTTTAACGCGAGCTGGACCATTGACGGTCGAGATCAGGATGCTTCGCTGTTTGGCATGATCCGAAAGACTGCCCGCGCGACCCCTGAAGGACTCATCACAGCGTACTCTGACAATGCTGCGATTATAGCTGGCGGGGCCGGCCAAAGATTCTGGCCAGACGCTGAAAGCCGATATTGCGCCCAGCCGGAAGATGCACCCATGATGATCAAAGTGGAAACCCACAATCATCCCACCGCAATCTCTCCGTTTCCGGGCGCGGCTACGGGCTCGGGCGGCGAAATTCGAGATGAAGCGGCCACTGGTAGAGGCGGAAAGCCAAAAGCGGGCCTGGTGGGATATTCGGTGTCCAATTTGAAATTGCCAAAACTGGAACGCCCCTGGGAAGAAGATTTCGGTAAGCCGGACCGGATCGCCAGTGCGCTGGACATCATGATTGAAGCGCCCATTGGCGCTGCTCGGTTTAATAACGAATTTGGACGGCCCGCATTGGGCGGATATTTTCGAACATATGAACAGCGCGATCCAAACGATGAGAATCTGCTGCGCGGTTACCATAAACCCATAATGATTGCTGGCGGCATGGGTGTTATCCGTCCCCAAGCCTGCAAGAAGAATCGCCTAGGGCAGGGGGACTTGGTTGTAGTTCTGGGCGGGCCGTCAATGCTAATCGGTCTGGGCGGTGGTGCAGCCTCGTCTAAGTCCAGCGGCGTTGGTGGAGAAGAGCTGGATTTTGCGTCCGTGCAGCGAGGCAATCCGGAAATGGAGCGTCGTTGCCAAGAGGTTATCGATCGTTGCTGGGCGTTGGGTGAAGACAATCCCATTATT
This sequence comes from uncultured Gammaproteobacteria bacterium, assembly GCA_964630895.1. Taxonomy (GTDB): domain Bacteria; phylum Pseudomonadota; class Gammaproteobacteria; order Xanthomonadales; family SZUA-38; genus CAZVYE01. Next base: position 30,155 of record CAZVYE010000013.1, read on the forward strand.
GCAATCCATGATGTAGGTGCAGGCGGGCTGTCAAACGCAATACCAGAACTACTGGAAGACTCTGAAGTGGGTGGTGATTTAGATATTCGGGCCATACCCAGCGCTGACAGCGGCATGAGTCCAATGGAGATCTGGTGCAACGAGTCCCAGGAGCGCTATGTCATGGCTATCGCGCCGTACGACATTGACCAGTTTATGGCGCTTTGTGAACGGGAGCGATGTCCGGCATCAGTACTGGGCACAGCAACCCAAGAGCGCCATCTTCTGGTGCAGGATTCCTTGCTGAATAAGCATGTTGTGGATGTCCCAATGTCGCTGCTGTTTGGCAGTGCGCCCAAGATGCACCGCACAGGCAGTCGGCAGCCAAGGGATGAGCTGGTCCTGGAATTTGATGAGCTGGTTTTCAACGACGCGGTACGGAACGTGCTGCGCATGCCTAGCGTCGCGAGCAAGCAGTTTTTGATCACGATCGGCGATCGATCGGTAGGCGGGCTATCTGCGCGCGATCAAATGGTGGGGCCATGGCAGACGCCAGTAGCAGATGTTGCCGCCACGCTGAAAGACTTTGCGGGGTATAACGGCGAAGCCATGGCAATGGGAGAGCGAACCCCATTGGCGGTCACCAACGGGCCGGCCTCCGGACGCATGGCGGTAGGAGAGGCGCTAACCAACTTGTTTGCTGCACCCATTGATCAGATGTCAGATATCAAGCTATCTGCTAACTGGATGGCTGCTGCTGGCAGCGAAACGGAAGACGCTGTGCTGTTCGACACCGTCGCCGCCGTCGGGGACAAACTATGTCCGCAGCTTGGAATAGCCATCCCGGTGGGCAAAGATTCGCTATCCATGCGCACCAAGTGGCAAAGCGATGATGGCCAGGATTGTCAAATGGACGCGCCGGTTTCTTTGATCGTATCTGCGTTTGCGCCCATCAGTGATGTACGGCAAGTGGCCACTCCGCAATTGCAGATGGACGGAGAAACTTCGCTTATCTTGATTGACCTGGGCCACGGTAAAGATCGATTAGGTGGTAGTGCGCTGGCGCAGGCATATCGAAAACTTGGCGGCCAAACACCTGACTTAGACAATCCTGAAGACATCAAACGACTGCATGCAGCGATCCAACAGCTCCGTCAAGCAGGTCATTTGTTGGCCTATCATGACCGCTCCGACGGCGGTGCGCTGGCGTGTGTGTTGGAAATGGCGTTTGCCGCGCGCTGCGGCATCGATTTGAAGGTTCCCAATAACGCCAATCCAATAGGCTTTTTGTTTAACGAAGAATTGGGTGCGGTTATCCAAGTGCGCCGTCAAGAGCTTGACGCGGCGCTGGAGATTCTAGAGCAGCACGAGTTGGCGGAGTGCAGTTACGACATTGGTCACCCTGAGTCTGGTGATCGAGTTCGTGCTGAACAAGGTGGACGAGCGTTCTGGACTGGATCTCGCACGCGTCTCCTGCAAATTTGGTCTGAAACATCGCAGGCGATTCAAGCGTTGCGCGACAACCCAGAATGCGCTGTGGAAGAATTTGAGGCGTTGGGCTCGCCGGCGGATACCAGGCTGCAGCCAAAACTTACTTTCGATCCAGAACAAAATGTTGCCGCGGCACTGATTAACACCGGCGCCCGTCCTCGTGTGGCCATACTGCGGGAGCAAGGCGTCAATGGGCAGATAGAAATGGCCGCAGCATTTGATCGCGCTGGCTTTGAGGCGGTCGACGTGCATATGACCGACGTCACCCACGGGCAGCGACACTTGTCCGACTTCGCTGGTCTTGCCGTTTGCGGTGGTTTTTCCTATGGCGATGTACTAGGCGCTGGGCAGGGTTGGGCAAAGTCTATCCTGTTCCGTGATGATCTTCGCTACCAGTTTGCCCAATTTCTTTCTGATCCTGCTCGCTTCACCCTGGGCGTTTGCAACGGTTGCCAGATGTTGGCTGGCCTGGCCGAGATCATTCCTGGTTCTGCTGGCTGGCCGCAGTTCGTAGGCAATCGTTCGGAACAGTTTGAGGCGAGATTTAGCATGGTAGAGGTTGCGGACACTTCGTCGGTCCTGATGCGTGGCATGCAAGGCGCAAGAATCCCCGTTGTGGTTTCTCATGGCGAGGGGCGGGCCGCGTTTTCGCAGGAGTCGGATCTGGCAAACCTGGGGCGTCGCACCGTAATGCGTTATGTTGGCCCGAATGGAAAAGCGGCGCAAACCTATCCGAACAATCCAAACGGCTCGCCTGGCGGTATTACCGGCGTATGTAATGCCGACGGCAGGATTACACTCATGATGCCGCATCCTGAGCGCGTGTTCCGTACCGTCCAGATGAGCTGGGCACCTACCGAGTGGGGAGAAGACAGCCCCTGGATGCGCATGTTCTACAACGCACGGATTTGGACCGAGCAAGCCAATGGCTGATCAAGACGTGCAACTGGACGAGTACGAAGAAATGACCCTGAAGGGGTTTATGCTTCGTGCTGTGCTGTGGTTACCGCTGTGTTTCTTTTTTTGGTTTATCTGGTCTGGGCTCTGGGTGCAGCCGGTCTACTTGCTGTGCAAGTGGTTACTGCCGTTTCTTTTCCCAGACTCTTTCTTTGGGGTCGCGCAACAGCAGTACCACCTACTGATAGAGGCCTATATCCAAGAACTTGCGCCAAACGGAAGGGTTGGGGTAGCGGAGTTTGCGGTCAACCCCATGATTTATGGCTACGGGCTTCCCCTATTGGCCGGCTTGAGCATATGTTCACCAAATACCATCGGTAAACGAGCCATTCAGATTCTCATTGGCTATGCACTGATTTGTCTTGTGCAAACCTGGGGCGTGATCTGGGAGTCGCTAAAGGAAGTTGGCCTAAAGCAAATTGCGGGAGGGGAGTACGCCTATCCACCGCTGGAATTATCCTCAGAGCTTATTGCGCTGTGCTATCAGCTCGGGTATCTAATATTCCCCGCCATCGTGCCTATCTTTGCATGGATAGTAATGAATCGTAAGTTTGTCGAGTCGCTGGTAGGTCGCGCAAGATTAGCCGATCTGTCAGCACGGGAAACTTGAGCCCATATTTATGGTCTGTAGTTCCACGGGTGTGGGGCAGCAGTGTAATACTGACTAGAGAGTGACATGGAAGCGGTAGCAGAATCCAATAATCAGGCGAGTACCTCGACGATCGAACCATTCGACCAGCAGCTATGTGACTTGTTGGTTGAGAAAGGGCGTCTGCGCGAGGGTGATCTGAAAAAAGCTGAGCGCCTTATGGCTGAAAGTGGCGGCAGCTTTATTAGCCTTATGGTTCGGCTCGGGCTGGTGTCTGAGCGAGACGTGGCTGAAGGCATGGCGGAACTGCTCGAGTTGGATTTGGTAACCACTAAGCAATACCCAGAGGTCCCGCCCAGCGGCATTGAGCTGCCCATGCGGTTTATGCGCGAGCACCATTTGGTGCCCGTTGCAGAGGATGAAGATAAAGTCCGTGTTGTCATGGCCGATCCCAGAGCCGAATTTCCCGTGCAGGCGGTAAAAATGGCCGTGGGTCGAGCAGTAGAGGCTGCGGTAGGCGTGCAGTCTGAAATTGACGACGTGATCGAACGCTTCTACGGCGGTGGCCGGTCCGCCATGGGTCAGATTGTTGAGAATCTGGCAGACGAATCAGGTGCCGGTGAAGACGATGTCGAGCATTTGCGAGATCTGGCTTCTGAGGCACCGGTTATTAGATTGGTTAACTTGATCATGCAGCGCGCTGTAGAAGCGCGCGCATCAGATATTCATATCGAACCGTTTGAAAACCGCCTGAAGGTTCGTTACCGCATCGATGGCGTGTTGCAAGAGGTAGAGGCACCACCATCGAGTTCAACCGCTGCGGTCATTAGCCGCGTAAAAATTATGGCGAAGCTGAATATTGCAGAACGCCGGTTGCCACAAGATGGTCGTATTATGCTTCGCGTCCAGGGTAAGGAGCTGGATCTTCGCGTTTCCACTGTGCCTACCCAATACGGCGAATCGGTGGTGATGCGTATTCTTGACCGAGAGAGCGTCGTGCTCAACTTTGAGAAGCTGGGCTTTCGCGGTGCCGTACTAGATAAATTTACCAGCGTATTGGAGCAGCCTCACGGCATTATCCTGGTTACCGGTCCGACTGGTAGTGGTAAAACCACCACCCTGTATACGGCACTTTCCAAAATCAATACCCCTGAGCGAAAAATTATCACCGTTGAAGATCCGGTGGAATACCAGATTGAAGGGGTTAATCAGATTCAGGTGAAACCCTCCATTGGATTGGATTTTGCCAGTGCGCTGCGCTCAATAGTTCGACAAGATCCCGATGTCATCATGATCGGTGAGATGCGTGACCTGGAAACGGCGAAGATTGCTATCCAGTCGGCACTTACAGGCCACTTGGTGCTGTCAACGATCCATACAAACGACGCACCGGGTGGTGTAACCCGCTTGCTGGATATGGGAGTGGATGACTTTCTGTTGGTTTCAACTGTGAATGGCATTTTGGCACAGCGTCTCGTACGTCGATTAGCCTCCAATGCTGAAGAATATGAAGCGCTGCCGGAGCTGGTGGAAGAAACCGGTATTCGCAAGTTCGCCGGCGATGGGCCGGTGAAACTGTATCGCCCTGTTCCGTCGGAAGATTGTCCGACAGGCTACGCAGGTCGAACGACCATTATGGAATTTATGACCATGACTGATCCACTGCGCCGATTGGTAATGCAGCGCGCTGACGGCAGCGTTCTAATGGACGCGGCCCGCAAAGAAGGTATGCGGACCATGTACGAAGAAGGCCTGGTGAAGGCGCTTGAAGGTGTGACGACGGTGGAAGAAGTGCTCCGCGTCACCCAGGAAGGCTAAACGTTGGCGCTTTTTAACTACAAAGCGGTTACGCCAGCGGGCGAAACCACCTCTGGGCAGATGGAGGCAGAATCTGCCGAGATCGTCATCGCGCGGCTCCAAGAGTCGGGCAACCTCCCCATTTCAGCTGATCCGGTTGGCACCGGCATGGGCTCTGGGTTTGCGCAACTGCTCGGTGCCGGCAAGCGAGTAGGCGCAAAAGACATTGGGTTATTCACGCAGCAGTTGGCCACCTTGCTCCGAGCTGGGCTTCCGTTGGATCGGGCTCTTAGTATTCTCGGAGAGCTGGCCGCTAATGAGAAATTGCAGAACATGATCACCGCTGTGCGAGATCAGGTTCGCGGTGGTACAACCTTGTCTGAAGCGCTTGAGTCCCAACACGGTACTTTCTCTCGGCTCTATATCAATATGGTCCGTGCCGGTGAGGCGGGTGGGAATCTCGATTCTACTTTAACCAGGCTTGCCGACTACCTGAAACGATCAAAGGCGCTAAAAGATAGTGTGGTTTCGGCCATGATCTACCCAGCGCTGCTATTTTTCATGGCAATTGGATCGCTGTTTGTTCTGCTGACTTTCGTAATTCCGAAATTCGAACCGATATTTGATGAGCTGGGTGGAAATTTGCCCATCCTTACCCAGATTGTGTTGGCGGTAGGTGCGTTTTTGCAGTCTTATTGGTGGGCCATTATTTTGGCAGTTTTGGCTGTGGTCGTTGTGATCAAAAATCAATTCGCAAACCCGGAATCGCGGCTTAAGTGGGATGCAAATCTGCTTAAATTGAGCCTTATTGGTGGTTTACTTACAAAGGTGGAAGTTGCGAGGCTATCGCGAACCTTGGGTACGCTCCTGGTGAATGGCGTGCCCCTGCTTTCCGCCTTATCCATCGGTAAAAATGTAATGACAAATACCGTCATGGCAAATGCCATTGGGGAAGCAACGAAAGACGTCAAAACAGGTGACTCGTTGGCGCATACGCTAGCGAAGCACGAGATGTTCCCCCGTTTGGCGCTGCAAATGATTAATGTCGGGGAAGAAACCGGCAGGTTAGACGAAATGCTATTGGATGTGGCTGATACCTATGATGAAGAGGTTCAGCGAGCTGTGGACCGCATGTTGGCATTGTTGGTGCCGGCATTAGTGCTCACCATGGCGTTACTGATCGCCACAATTGTACTGGCGATACTATTCGCAATTCTCAAGATTAATGAACTCGTTGGTTAGGAGTTATACGTAATGCATTCGAAATCTTTACGCGCTATGCAGGCTGGTTTTAGCCTCATTGAAATACTTGTTGTACTTGTTTTGCTCGGGATTATTGCAGGGTTTGCGATTCCTGCAATCACAAATCAGTTTGGGGGTGCTCAGCACAAAGCGGCAAAGACCCAAATTACGAGAATCCAGCAGGGTATCGATACGTTCTATTTTGACGTTGGCCGATTTCCCAATTCTGTTAACGATTTGGTAGACCAGCCAGGTGATGCATCCGGTTGGAACGGCCCGTACATCCAAAAGAAAATGGCCAAAGATCCATGGGGCAACGAGTGGCAGTACAAACAGCCCGGAGAGCATGGTGATTACGATGTGGTTTCTTACGGCAAGGACGGAAATCCCGGCGGTGAGGGGCAGTCGGCAGATATAACCAGCTGGGACTAAAGCGTTGCGCCGAGCCCAGACTCAATCCGGATTTAGTTTGATCGAGATCATCGTGGTCTTGCTCATAATGGGGTTGTTGTTTGGGCTTGTAGGTGTTTCTTTCGTCCGCAGCCTAGATGGTGTTGCCATAAGGCGTGCAGCTAATGAAACCGTCAATCTTTTGCGCTACACGCGGGGCCAGGCCGTTTTGAAGCGAGAAGAGCAAACGATGGATGTGGATTTGGAGCTCAAAACTTTGACCGGCCCCCAAAATAGGTCCATTGAGCTACATGAAAAAGTGGATATTACCCTGAGGACAGCCATGGATGAGATTCAAGGCGAGAATAAGGGGAGTATTCGTTTTTTTGGTGATGGAAGCTCTACGGGTGGACGGATTACGCTCACTGCTGGAGAGCGCGAGTGGCGTGTGAACGTCAATTGGTTGACTGGCGAGATTGAACTGGAGGAAGACCATGAATCTTAACCTCCCGCGGCAGCAGCAGGGTTTTACGTTGCTGGAGATCATTGTTTCGTTTGTGATATTCGCGCTGGTGTTTGGTACGGCGCTGCAAGTGCTTTCGGGCTCTTTACGTAACACCAAACGATCCGAGGGATACACCGAGGCTGCGCTTTGGGCGCAAACGAGGATGGCATCGATAGGGTTGACCGAGCCGCTGGAGGAAGGTACGGACTCAGGGGAGTTTAGCGATGAGTATCGGTGGGAGTTGGAGATTCTTCCTTATGAAGCAGCCAACAGTGACGGAGTGGTGCTTGATGATATCCAGATCGATTTGTATCACGTAAAGCTGGAAGTAATTTGGGGTCCGCCAGGTCGCGAACAATCAGCCAGTTTTAAAACGCTTAAATCCACGATT
>CAZVYE010000014.1:0-37241 GCA_964630895.1 uncultured Gammaproteobacteria bacterium
TTTCGCTAAATACTGGCCGGAGCAAGCACACGATGTGGAAAGATTCTGCTCACTGATAGCCAACTTTGATGAGTGTGCTTGGCGGCACTGTTTTCCGGGCCACTTAACTGCCTCGGCCCTGGTCCTGGATCCGTCTTCCACAAAGGTGCTTTTAATCCATCATCGCAAGCTACAAGCCTGGTTGCAGCCAGGTGGGCACGCAGATGGCTGTTGGGATTTACAGGCTGTTGCAAAGCAAGAGTTACTGGAAGAGTGCGGATTAGCCAGGGGGCTAAACTGGTTTGGTGCGATTCTGGATGTGGATATTCATACCATCCCAGCCAGAAAAGAGGAACCCGAACACTTGCACTATGATGTGCGATTCCTGGCGCAGGCACACGATGAAGTTTCGCCCCAGGGGAATGCCGAGATAACGGATTGGCGCTGGGTGGACATCAGCGATGTGGCTGGTTGGAAAGACCGGCCATCGCTTTCCAGGATGGCCAGTAGAGTGATTCAGAACTTCGCAAATACGAACACAACTAGGCCCGCGACATGAAATCGCCACTGTCGGTATTGATTTTGATTTTTTCGCCAGTAGCAAGATACTCGGGCACCTGAACTTCCAATCCAGTATGGGTGGTAGCTGTCTTGGTGCGCTTGGTAACCGTTGCGCCCTTAATCGCCGGAGCCGTCTCTGCGATTTCCATTTCCACCGTGGCGGGAAGCTGGATACCGACGGGTCGGTCTTCGACCAACATTACGAGAATGTCCTCAAGACCTTCGCTCAAGTACTGCACTTGCTCGCCCAGGTCATCTGGAGAAAGGGCGTAGGGCGTGTAGTCTTCGGCATCTAAAAATGTGTGAAACTCGCCATCATAATAAGAATATGTGGCCTGCTTGCGGCTAAAGTCCACATCTTCGATGAGGTCATCGCCTTTGAACGTCTCGTCAAAGTTTTGCTTGCTCTGGATATCTTGAAACTTAACCTTATACAGCGTGTTACTGCCACGGGATGATGGTGTGCGGATATCGATCTTACGCACCGCGCACACATTGTCCCTGTATCTGACGATCATGCCGCGCTTTAATTCGTTTGCCTTGGGCATTGGAGTTTCCTATTTCGGTTCCAGGCGAATGCCGCCATCCAGGCGAATGGTTGACCCATTCATGTAGCGGTTTTCGATGATGAACGCGACCGTATCCGCAAACTCAGAGGGTTGACCAAGTCGGGATGGGTAGGGGACGGATGCCCCCAGTGCGTCTTGGACTTCTTGCGGCATGCCGTCCACCATAGGTGTCCAGAATACACCAGGTGCGATACTCATAACCCGAATTCCGAATCGTGTGAATTCACGTGCGATGGGCAGAGTCATACCTACTATGCCGCCCTTGGATGCTGAGTAGGCTGCCTGGCCAATCTGGCCTTCGTAAGCAGCGACGGAGGCGGTATTAATAATGACACCGCGTTCGCCGTCGGGCTGGTCGTCTGCGTTGGTCTGCATGACTGCCGCTGCGGCTTTTAAAATGTTGAAGCTGCCTACAAGGTTGATGTTGATGACATTAGAAAAATAGTCCAGTGCCATCGGACCATCGCGACCCAGGGTCCGCCCAGGTCCAATGATTCCTGCACAGCTGACCGCTACATTGAGATGTCCTACGAATTCCGTGGCCTGCTTTACGGCGTTGCTAACCTGCTCTTCAGAACGCACATCGGTGTTCAGGTAGATCGCCTTGTCCGGTCCCAACTTAGCAACCGCCTCGGCTCCTTTCTCGTCATTTATATCCAGCAGCGCTACGCGCCCGCCACCTCGCACTATGCGCTCGGCAGTGGCCAGTCCCAGTCCAGATACGCCACCGGTGATGAGTGCGCCAACATTGTCTATTTGCATGGTAAGTCCCTGATATCGTTAATCTTGTTTAAGCGTAAGCAGTACTGCGTCTGCCTCTACAAAGTCGCCCTCAGAAGCGCTGATCTCCTGGATCAATCCGTCCCGTGGTGCCTCTAAGCTCAGCTCCATCTTCATGGCTTCCATGATGATCAAAACATCTCCTGACGAGACTTCTTGTTCGGGTGCTGATTTAATTGCGACGATCTTTCCAGGCATTGGAGCCACAATCTGATCACCGCTGGCGCCTGCGCTGAGCGCGGGTGCATAGGGGTCCTCTGGGGAAAATTTCAATAATCGATTGTTCCACGCCACCTGGATATCACTGCCTACCAGCATGGCCGACGCCGTAACAGTCTGAGCGTCTAGCTGAAGGCTAATCTTAGATCCATTCCAGTGGGCCCCCGAAATACTAATGCCGCCGCCTGTGAGGGCGCTGGCAGTGGGGCTGTCTTCGTTCAGTTCGCTATCCAGTTGAAGGTGATAATTACCGGAGTGGCCGCGGGCTGCCAAGCGATAGTGCTCAGCACCAAGTTGTAGAGAAATGACGCGTTCGCCGGCATGACCAAGCCGCCATGCATCGCTGACGGACCAAGGCGAATGGGGGTCGGTAGTGGTGGCCTGCACAGCGCTTGAGTCCGTTTCTCTGTTTAAGAGAACGCATACGGCCGCAAAAATCACTGCGTGCGCAGATGGCGCAGCACCAGCGGTATAGATGGCATCCAACTGGTCGTCTAATAAGCCGGTATGCATGGAGAATTTCTGGAAAGGCTCTGACGACGCCAGCGCGTAGAGAAAATCCTGATTGGTGGTCAGACCACTCACCTGCGTGTGAGCGAGCGCTAGTCTTAGCGCGTTGATCGCGGCATCGCGCGTTTTTCCGTGCACGATAATCTTTGCAATCATTGGATCGTAGTGGACCGTAACTTCAGAGTTTGAAGTGACGCCAGTATCGATTCGTGCAAAATCTGGAAAGGCCACGTCGTTGATGGTGCCAGATGCTGGCAGAAAGCCTTTCGCCGCATCTTCGGCGTACAAGCGCGCTTCCATTGCATGCCCGGATGCACTGATTTGGTCTTGGTTAAGCGGTAAGGGCTCGCCGGCAGCAACCCTGAGCTGCCAATCAACCAAATCTATGCCCGTAACCAGCTCAGTAACCGGATGTTCAACCTGCAGGCGAGTGTTCATTTCCATAAAGAAAAACTCGCCGTCTTCGTCCAAGCTGTCGCCTGGTGCTATGAATTCCACCGTGCCGGCGTTGATATAGTCCACAGCTTTGGCAGCATCAACGCCCGCTTGCAGCAGTCTTGACCGCACATCCTGAGAAATCAGTGGCGCAGGGCTTTCTTCGATAACCTTTTGATAGCGTCGCTGGGAGCTGCAGTCACGCTCAAACACGTGCACGATATTTCCCATCTGATCGCCAAAGACCTGTACCTCTAAGTGACGCGGGTTTTCGATATATCGTTCCAAAATAACCCGGTCATCACCAAACGCGTTTTTAGCCTCTCTTTTCGCAGAATGTAGCTGGGGGAGAAAATCCGAAGCTTCGCGGACGATACGCATGCCCTTGCCACCACCACCAGCGGAAGCTTTGATCATAAGCGGAAAGCCAACGTTCTCAGCTGCCTGCTTGAGCGTGTCTTCATCTTGGGCATCACTGTGATACCCCGGAACAACAGGGACCCCCGCTGCTTCCATTAGCGCTTTCGCGTCTGCCTTTGACGCCATCTTGTCCATGGTATCGGGGCTAGGACCAACAAAAATGACACCGGCATCAGCACAAGCTCTGGCAAATTGTGTGTTCTCAGACAAAAAGCCATAGCCTGGATGGATCGCGTCTGCTCCAGATCGCTTGGTAATCTCTAGAATTTTGGCCCCGTTCAGGTAGGACTCAGTCGGTGCGGCACCGCCCAGATGGTAAGCAGTGTCTGCCAACTTGGTATGCAGCGCGTTTTGATCCGCATCCGAATAAACTGCTACGGTTTCAATGCCCAGTTTTTTGCAGGTTTGAATTATGCGGCAGGCTATTTCACCCCGATTGGCTATCAGCAGCTTAGCTATCATGGGGAATCCAATCTGGTTTTCTTTTTTCCAGGAATGCCCGAAGGCCTTCCTGTCCTTCGTCAGAAATGCGCAATCTCGCGATAAGGTTTGCAGTCGCCTGATCTAGCTGCTGCTGACCTTCTGCGGTGCGACCGGCGATAGCTCCGACAAGTTGCTTTGCGGCAACCTGGGCTTTGGGCCCTGCTTTGAGAAGATTGCGTACAGTCTGCGCGACTTCAGTGTCAATGTCCTGTGCGGCGCATACTTGATGAACCAGACCCATTTGCATGGCAGTCGAGGCGGTAAATCTTTCGCCAGTCAGGAATAACTTGCGGGCATTTCGCGACCCTATTGCTTCAATTACGTAGGGTGAAATGACGGCGGGCACCAAACCAAGGTTTACTTCTGTCAGGCCAAATTCGGCCGCCTCACTGGCGATTGCTACATCGCAACAAGCCACCAGTCCCACGCCGCCCCCGTACGCGGCACCCTGTATCCGTGCAACGGTTGGCTTAGGGCAAAAATTGAGTTTGCGCAGCATTTGCGCAAGCAGCAACGAATCGGCTTTATTCTCTTCTTCGTTCGCTTCGACCATGCGCTGCATCCAGTTCATGTCGGCGCCCGCCGAGAAGGATTTGCCTGAGCCAGTTAGTATGATCGCCCGCACCGAATCGTCTAATGTAAGTTGATCAATCACCGCATCCAGGCGTTGAATCAATGCATCATCGAACGCGTTATGAATGTCTGCTCGATTCAAGGTGACAGTAGCGACGCCTTGTGTATCATTTTCTAGCAAAATAGTTTCGCTCATTAGATGTCCTTACATTCTGAACACGCCAAAACGGCCCTGTTCGGTGGGTGCATTGAGGCTTGCTGATAGCGCCAGGCCAAGTACCCGGCGCGTATCCGCGGGGTCGATGATCCCGTCGTCCCACAGACGTGCAGTTGCGTAGTAGGGATTGCCTTGGGTTTCATATTGGTTGGCTATGGGCTCTTTAAATTCCGCTTCGTCAGCTTCGCTCCAATCTTGGCCGCGCGCTTCCAATGCGTCTCGTTTAACGGTGGCCAGAACGGAGGCAGCTTGCTCGCCACCCATCACTGAGATTCGTGCATTGGGCCACATCCAGAGCATTCGGGGCTGATAGGCTCGGCCACACATTGCGTAGTTCCCTGCGCCGAATGAGCCACCAATAACCACGGTGAATTTTGGCACGTGGGAACACGCAACGGCGGTTACCATCTTGGCGCCATCTTTAGCGATGCCGGAATTTTCGTATTTTTTACCGACCATAAATCCCGTGATGTTCTGCAAAAACACCAAAGGAATGTTTCGCTGATTACACAGTTCGATAAAGTGGGCGCCCTTAAGCGCTGATTCTGAGAACAAGATGCCGTTGTTGGCGACAATGCCTACGGGGTAGCCGTTTATATGGGCAAAGCCGCAAACCAGCGTCTTGCCGTACAAAGCTTTAAATTCCTGAAACTCTGAGCCATCTACGATGCGAGCTATTATCTCGTGGACGTCGTAGGGATAACGGGTATCCTGAGGCACAATGCCGTACAGCTCTTCTGCGGGGTACTTGGGAGCAACAGGTTCGCGAATTTCCAAGCTGTGCTGCTTAGTGCGATTCAGGTGTGCGGTGATATCCCGCGCGATGGCGAGCGCATGTTGATCATCTTCTGCAAAGTGATCAGTAACTCCTGATTCACTCGAGTGCACGCGGGCACCGCCCAGGCTTTCTGCATCAACTTCCTCTCCAGTCGCAGCCTTAACGAGCGGCGGGCCGCCAAGAAAAATAGTCCCTTGTTCTTTCACAATAACGGATTCGTCTGACATCGCCGGTACGTAAGCGCCTCCAGCTGTGCAGGAACCCATTACTACGGCAATCTGCGGTATGTTTTGAGACGAGAGTCGCGCCTGATTGTAGAAAATGCGCCCAAAGTGGTCTCGATCAGGAAACACTTCGTCTTGGAGTGGCAAGAAGGCGCCACCGGAGTCCACGAGATAGATGCAAGGCAAATGATTCTCGGCGGCAATTTCTTGTGCGCGCAGGTGCTTCTTGACCGTCATGGGATAGTAAGTCCCGCCTTTGACCGTGGCGTCATTAGCGACCACGACGACCTCACGACCAGCCACACGTCCAATTCCGGTGATGATTCCAGCCGCAGGTGCGGCGTCTTTGTACATGCCGTTGGCTGCTAATGCGGATAGTTCTAAGAACGGGCTCCCTGGGTCTAAAAGAGCGCGGATACGTTCTCTTGGCAACATCTTGCCGCGGCCCAGGTGTTTTTCGCGGGATTTCTCGCCACCACCCATAGCCGCTTTGTCTAAGCGCTCTTTGAGCTGGTCTACGAGACCTCGCATGTGCTCCGAGTTTTGTTGGAACTCAGGTGATCGAGGATTAATCTGACTTACAAATGCGGGCATGGCGTCTCCGTCTGGCGCCTGGTTAGAAGGGGCGTGGTTAACGCCCCATCATGCTTAATCGTTGATCTCTACCGCTATCGCAGTCGCTTCGCCACCGCCAATGCAGAGTGAGGCAATGCCGCGCTTAAGGCCCCGGCTCTTCAGCGCATGAAGCAAGGTAACAAGAATGCGCGCGCCAGAAGCTCCAATGGGATGGCCCAGGGCACAGGCGCCGCCGTTTACATTGACCTTGTTCCGATCAAGGTCAAGCTCCTTGATTGCAGCCATGGATACGGTGGCAAACGCTTCATTAATTTCGAACAGGTCCACATCATCTTTGGACCAGCCAATCTTATCCATCACTTTTGCGATCGCTTGCACGGGCGCAGTAGTAAACCATTCTGGCTCGTGCGCGTGGGTGGCATGACCAACGATGGTAGCCAACGGCGCGACGCCACGTTTCTCCGCTTCCATGGCGGTCATCAGAACACACGCTGCGGCGCCGTCAGATATGCTGGAAGAAGTGGCCGCTGTTACCGTGCCGTCTTTCTTAAAAGCCGGTCTTAAGTTAGGAATCTTTTCGATGTTGCAGCGACCTGGCTCTTCATCTTGATCTACCAAGGTCTCGCCTTTCCGTGATTTGACCGTAAATGGCACAATCTCGCTCTGGAATGCGCCGTTACTTTGGGCGTCCAGCGCTCTTTGCACAGATCCAATTGCAAACTCGTCCTGGGCTTCGCGCGTGAAGCCATACTTGTCTGCACATTGCTCTCCAAACACGCCCATCATCTGGTTGTCGTAGGGGTTTTGGAGACCGTCAAAAAACATGTGGTCAATAATCTCACCGTGACCCATACGGTAGCCACCGCGGGCCTTCGGCAACAGATAGGGCGCATTGCTCATGGACTCCATGCCACCGGCAACCATAACTTGTGCGCTTCCCGCTGCTAACAGGTCTCGTGCCAGCATGATTGCTTTCATGCCAGATCCGCAAACCTTGTTGATGGTTGTACAGCCTGTGCTTGTGGGCAAGTCAGCGCCGAGAGCGGCTTGGCGAGCGGGTGCCTGACCAAGTCCTGCGGGTAGGACGCAGCCAAAAATCACTTCGTCTACCGCATCTGCGGCCAGTCCAGTGTCGCTTAAAGCGGCCTTGATTGCGGCTGCTCCCAGGTCTGGCGCAGGTACGCCGTTGAATGCGCCTTGAAATGCGCCAATAGCCGTTCGGCGGGCAGCGGTAATGACTACAGGTGTATCAGACATGAGTACCTCAATAATATTTTTTCACGCCACAACGATGCATTGTGACCTTCTAGCATGAATGTCTTGTCGAACGATGGCTAAATCAACTAGCTGGTTTTGCCTATAAGTTCACGACCGATAAGCATACGCCGGATTTCGTTGGTGCCAGCGCCGATATCATATAGCTTTGCATCACGGAGCAGTCGGCCAGCCGCATACTCATTGATGTAGCCGTTGCCGCCCAGCGCCTGGATAACCTCGAGGGAGTTAGTGACGGCATTCTCGGAGGACAGCAGCAGGCAGGAAGCAGGATCGACTCGAGCTTCGATGCCGCGATCATAGTCTTCTGCAATGCGATAGGTGTAGGCTCGGGCTGACTGCAGTCTAGTAAACATATCGGCTATTTTGGCCTGCATGATGCCAAAGCTTCCAATGGCACGATCAAACTGCCGCCTTTCACGAACATAGGGTATGGTCAGGTCCATGCCAGCCTGCATAATGCCAAGTGGGCCCCCGGACAACACTAGGCGTTCGGTGTTGAGCCCGGACATCAGTAGTTTTACCCCACCGTTGACCTCGCCCAACACGTTTTCTTCCGGGATTTCACAGTTGTCGAACACCAATTCGCAGGTGTTGGAGCCGCGCATGCCCAGCTTGTCTAGTTTCTGCGCGGTGCTGTAACCGGGCATATCTTTTTCAATGATGAATCCGGTCATGCATTTGGATCCAGCATCTTTGCCGGCTGTGCGCATGTAGACCAGCAATACCTCAGCATCCGGGCCATTGGTAATCCACATTTTTGAGCCATTTGCCACCCAGACGTCTCCGCGCTTTTCGGCGCGGCAGCTCATGGAACCGACGACATCGGAGCCAGCCCCGGGTTCACTCATGGCCAACGCGCCAACCCATTCGCCGCTACACAATTTGGGCAAATACTTTTGGCGCTGGGCTTCGGTGCCGTTCTTGTACAGATTATTCAGGCACAAATTGGAGTGAGCGCCATACGACAAACCGACTGACGCGGAGGCACGGGAAATTTCTTCCATGGCCACGACATGGGCAAGGTAGCCCATGCCGGTGCCACCGTATTCCGGATCAACCGTAATGCCTAATAACCCCAATTCGCCTAACTCGGGCCATAAATCTCGAGGAAACTCGTTGCTCTCGTCGATTTGTTCGGCACGGGGTGCAATGCGTTCCTGGGCAAAGCGCGCGACCGTCTCGCGCAGCATGTCCAGTTCTTCACCAAGGGGAAATGGGGTAGTCATATAGCTTATGCGCTCCGGTTGCGACCAGGGAATCTGTGAGGTCGATTACCCATGTATGGCAGCTTGATGCGGCCAATGGTATCAATGCGTTCCTGCGCTAAACGATCAGCGGCCTGGGCTGACGTAATGTTGTCCCTTTCGGCAATCTTGAAGATCTGTGACACGTTATAATAAATAGTTCGCATCATGCGCTTGGCTCGCTCGCGATTGTATCCTTCGAACTCGATCGAGACATTCATCAAGCCGCCAGCATTTACCGCATAGTCTGGAGCGTAAAGGATGTCACGGTTCTCGAGCTCTTCGGCACATTCTTCGGTAGCCAACTGGTTGTTGGCGCTGCCGCAAACAACTTTGAACTTGAAGCGTGGAATGGTTTCTTCGTTGACGATGCCGCCAAGAGCAGAAGGGCAAAAGACGTCAGCATCCACATCGTAGATATCGTCCAGTCCCACCGCTTCTGCGCCTAGTTCGTCGACGCATCTCTGTACGGACTTTTGGTTGATGTCGGTGACAAAAACCTTGGCACCTTCATTACGCAGTAATTTGACCAGTTCAAAACCAACGTGACCAACGCCCTGAACAGCATAAGAGAAATCACCGATTTCTTCGTTGCCGTATTTGCGTTGCAGACTTGCGCGTACACCCTGGACGGTGCCAAAGGCCGTGAACGGCGATGGATCTCCAGAACCACCATGGACCTGGTGTACACCAACTACGTTGTCAGTTTCCTGAAATACGTACTCCATGTCATTAACATCGATACCGACGTCTTCAGCGGTGATATATCGGCCATTGAGTGAGTCAACAAAACGACCAAAAGCTCGGAATAGGGCTTCTGATTTGTCTTCTGCTGGATCGCCGATGATGACTGATTTGCCGCCCCCCAGGTTCAATCCGGCAACTGCGGCTTTATAACTCATTCCCCGCGACAAGCGCAGTACATCGTCCAGCGCCTCTTGTTCGGTCTTGTAGGGCCACATGCGTAGTCCGCCAAGCGCAGGGCCAAGGACAGTGTTATGAATTGCAATAATGGCCTTAAGACCAGCTTCCTTGCTATGGAAAAAGGCGACCTGCTCGTGTTCAGTAGTCGCGATTGTTTCAAATAGCTCCATCGTTTACTCCGCGAGGATTCTTCTAAATGTAGTTCGGTGACGCATAAAATCTGATTGCCTGAGCCGCACAGTCAACGCGCTCGTGTGTCCTGTTCGTATTGCGCTGCTTTCTGTTCAAAGCGCAAAGCGGTGTGACTACACCCGCGCGTACTGACATATTGAGAATTAGGCTAGCTAAAGCCTGCAAGATACTCTGTTGTTCAAACTACCTGTGCCCATAAATCAAATGGGAAGCACGCTGCTTGCAAAGTCATGCAAAAATTTCCAGCCGATTGGCTAATGTTACAGACCCTCAGATCAATTTGACGCCGAAACGCTGCTAAAGCCCCGTACGTGCCGCATCTCCGTACTTCTGGAAAAGCCGGCCTCGGGCCCCTTCGAAATCAGCCGCGTATTGTAAGGCAATTCAAACGGCAACGCACCATTTCTGGGTGTTTTTCGTCTCCTTGATCTTACAGGCGGCATCCAGATTATTCGGGAATTTACCGGCCTATCCCGCTTGTGGAAGCCCAGGGCATAGTTGTTGGCACGTATTCTGCATCACTCCACCCCGTCGCCCATTGTGGGCTTGGAGTCATGGGAAAATGGACGGGATTTTCTACAACAGAGCGGTAAAATTTTACCAATTGACAGTAATCGCATTGCTGGCAACTGCTTCGATGTTGTCATGTGCGCTAGCAGAATCCAAAGACGGCTCAATTGAACTAACGCCGGTAGACGTAGAACAGGCATTGCTTTCCGCCAAACAGGTCGAAGAGGAATTGGGGATTTTGCCATTTGCCGTCCCCCACGACATGGAAGTTTCTCCTGCGACACATGGAACATGGAGTCAGGGCGATGACTATAACCACTGGCACATCGAATTTACTGCGGAGAACGCAACCGACATGAATGTTGGGTTTTCCAAACTGCGTCTGCCTGCTGGTGCAGAACTTTTTCTTAGTGGGACTTTGGACGATGGCGAGTCGTATGTTGTTGGACCGATTGGAAACCAATTTGGTTCGTGGTGGTCAGCTCCTATTCCTGGTGAAACCCTGGCTCTTGATCTAATGGTTCCCGTCGACGCAGATGGTTTTATGGACGTGGAAATTTCTCGCGTCTCAACTGGCTATCGAGATCTATTCAAGCAAAGTGGTGGTCCTGGATTTGCCAAGCAAGCTTATTGCCACAACGATGTCGTATGTCCAGCCGGTGATGCGTGGCGTAATGAGATTCGCTCGGTAGCTGCTTACACAGCCGAGGGCTCATATGCGTGCACAGGGACTCTGCTGATGGACGCAGAAGGTAGCTTCCGACCTTTCTTCCTTACTGCCAATCACTGCGGCGTTACGCCTGAAAATGCTAACACGGTAGTGACCATATGGAACTACCATTCGCCAGAGTGCGGCATGCTTTCTGGCGGCTCAAAGCTTCAGACGATTAGTGGGGCCACCTACCGAGCAGGTCGACGCGACGCGGACTTTACGTTACTGGAGCTGTCGAGTGCGCCACCGGAGTCTTTTAATGTTCATTATGCTGGCTGGGATCGTTCGGATGTGGCTCCCCAAGGTGGTGCTGTGACTATCCATCACCCCGGTGCGGACGAAAAAGCGATCACACTTAATTTTGATCCAGTAGCAAAGTCCAACAACTGCATCGGATCAGGTGAAGATACGCACTGGGAAGTAGATAACTGGGAAAATGGAAGTACTGAGCAAGGCTCTTCAGGCGCTGGCTTATGGGATATGGATTCCAAGCTCCTTATTGGGCAGCTTTCTGGTGGCCTGGCTTCTTGCGATGATGCGGCATCTGATTGTTTCGGGCGTATTGGTGTCGCTTTCACTGGTGGGACAAATGACGCTGAGCGTTTGGCACCTTGGCTAGACCCAAATCAGACGGGCGTGCTGCAGGTCGCCGGTGCAGATGGCTTGCTGTCTATGGATCTTGATGAACATACGAAATCCATGTGCACTACCCAAAGCGCACAATGGCTGATCAATTTGAGCTCTCGCTCAGAAACTATCGATGTGGTCGATCTGACCGTAGAAGGATTGCCCGCCGCAGTTGATTACGGTTTCTCATCGGACCCAGCAGCACCCAACGATACGGTAACGCTTACCGTTACGGACAACGGTGGGCTTGAGCCGGGTTCGCACATGTTTGACGTGATAGCGGTGGGCGGCAATGAGTTCGTCGGCGAACCTGCACAAATCGAATTTTCGGACGACCTTCCCGCAAGCCCTATGGGGCTAGCCGTAAATACAATGTCTGTCCTGCCGCAGCTACAATGGCAACACAGCGACTCTATGTCGCCGCAAACTTACCAGATTCAAATTGCAACGGACGCAAGCTTTTCGAACGTGGTTGCAGATGCGGTCGTGCAGGATGCGTCGTACACACCTAATCAAGCGCTGGCAGCGAATGCTACCTACTACTGGCGCGTGCGATCAGGGAATGGATGTGGTGATAGTACGTGGACCACGGGCCCGACTTTCACCACCCCCAACCAGTTTTGTGAAGTGGTCAAGCAGACGATTAAGGATCGTGACACCAGCGGTTTGGTGCGTACGATCAGCAGCACCGGTACAGGCTTTGTAAGTCAGGTGACAGTGGATTTGTTGGTCACGCATCCATATACGGGAGACCTTAAAGTTGAGCTCGCACGCCCGCAGGCAGATGTCACCGCGGCGCTGCTGGATCGTCCCCTTGAGATGGGCACAAGTGCTTACTGTGATGGAGAAAATATACAGGCTCAATTTAGCGATTCCGGTGCCCAACGGGGACAGGATGTTTGTGATAGCTGGCAGCCAGCAGTAGAAGGTACCGTACAGCCGTTACAGGCTTTTGAGGCATTCCAGGGTCTAGACGCTGCGGGAGACTGGCAATTGCGTATCACCGACAATCAGTTAGGAAATATCGGGCAGCTGACCCACTGGTGCGTAACGATTAGTAAGACGGCCCAGCCAGCCGAGCCGGCATTGTTTAGCAGTAGCTTTGAATAGTGCAAAGACCGCTCAAATTTCGGTCCAGTATCTCATTCTAGTGCTGGTGCATGTGCGAAAGGTTTTAGACCATTGGTCCAGTCCAGACGAATCCAGCAATTCATAGGCTTTCGTTATTTACCGGGAATAGGAGTTTTGCGTTATCATGGGCGGTTCCTAAACGCCCATGATGTTTACTCAAATTCTAATACAGGAGCCCGGCTGCATGAGCACCACCGCAGAAAATCTGGACCAGGCGCAGCAACCCCAATCTGAATCCCCGTTGCGTTTTGTCACTGCCGCCTCATTGTTTGATGGCCATGATGCCGCTATCAACATAATGCGTCGCTTAATTCAGGCGCAGGGTGTAGAGGTTGTTCATCTCGGACACAACAGAAGCGTCGAGGATGTGGTGCGCGCCGCAATCCAGGAAGACGCTGATGGAATTGCCTTGAGTTCCTATCAGGGTGGGCACGTTGAATACTTTAAATATATGGTAGACATGCTGAAGGAGCATGGCGCGGAACATATCCGCGTATTTGGCGGTGGCGGCGGAACCATTACTCCAGAGGAAATTGAAGAGCTGGAAAACTATGGGGTTGAGCGGATCTATCACCCGAACGATGGACTACGCATGGGCCTGGTAGAAATGATTGAGGACCTGGTGCAGCGCACCAAGGCCGGCCGCGTACCGGTAACCATAGCTGACGACAGTGCGACCGCGCCTGGCGATATCGCTTCGATGATATCGGCGTTGGAAGAAGGCACTCTCGCTACTGATTCGCTAAGCCGCTTGCGAAAAGAGTGGGAAGCGGCAGCGGGAAATACTCCGGTTATTGGTATCACGGGAACAGGAGGCGCAGGAAAATCAAGCGCTACTGATGAGTTATTAAACCGTTTTCTACAGTATTTCCCAGAAGATTTTCGCATCGCAGTGCTGGCAGTGGACCCCACGCGCAGACGGACCGGCGGCGCGCTATTAGGGGATCGCATTCGGATGAATTCGCTGCGCAGCGACAGAATCTATATGCGTTCGATCGCGACGAGACGCCAGCACCTGGCTACCAGCGCCATGCTTGAGGACGCTATTGCGTATCTGAAATCCACCGGGTTTGACCTGATCATTGTAGAAACTGCCGGCATTGGCCAATCTGACTCAGAGATTGTGGATCTGGTGGATTTCCCGGTTTACGTCATGACATCTGACTTTGGCGCAGCGAGTCAGTTGGAAAAGATCGATATGCTTGATTTCGCCGAGTTGGTGGTTTTGAACAAGTACGATCGCCGTGGCTCTGAGGATGCTCTGCGCGACGTTCGCAAGCAGTGGAAACGCAACCGGCTTAAATTTGATCTACCAGAAGAGCAGGTGCCGGTTTATCCGACAATCGCCAGCCAGTTTAACGACCCAGGTATTACCTGGATGTTTGTTAACTTGTGCCGTTTGGTAGCACAGAAATGCAACTTGCAAGAAGAATACTGGTCGCCAGAGCTGGATGTAGATCAAAAAGAACCCAAAGCTTTGGCACTTATTCCCTCTGACCGAAAGCGCTACCTGGCAGAAATTGCAGAGCAGGGCCGGGCAATCAATAAGCGCATCGAGCGCATGGCTGCCAGCGCTACCATGGCGCAGCACTTTTACGAATCTCTTGCGGCTATTGGCGATTCCGAATTACCGGATCCGCTGGTCCAGTATAAGGAAACAGAGTCCGGCGATGACGCTTCTTTGGTCACCCTAAGACAGCGCTACAACGAATCTATAAGGGATTTGAGTACCGATGCCATTGCTCTGCTTTCCGAGTGGCCGCAACGAAAAGCGGGCGTTCAGAACGAGCAGTTCAGCTACACGGTTCGTGGCAAAGAAATTACCGGCAGTAACTATCGCGAGTCTTTAAGCGGACTATCAATTCCAAAAATTGCGCCACCAGACTATCGAGACTGGGGAGAACTACTGACCTTCCTCATGATGGAGAATTTGCCTGGATCCTACCCCTATACTGGTGGTGTGTATCCATACCGTCGCAGTGGTGAAGATCCGACTCGCATGTTTGCGGGCGAAGGTACGCCGGAACGAACCAATCGCAGATTTCACTACCTGTCGGAAGACTCACCGGCCAAACGACTTTCTACCGCGTTTGATTCAGTCACACTCTACGGCGAGGACCCGGACGAGAGACCGGATATCTACGGCAAGATTGGGAACTCTGGGGTTAGCATCGCAACCCTGGACGACATGAAAAAGCTCTATTCTGGCTTTGATCTTTGCGCACCAACCACATCCGTTTCGATGACCATCAACGGCCCGGCGCCCATGATTCTGGCGTTTTTCATGAACACTGCGATTGATCAGCAGGTTGAAAAGCATCTGAAGGAGTCCGGTCAGTGGGAGCAAGCCCAGGAAAGAATACGTGAACTACGGGAAGACCATGATCGTCCTGAATATTCGGGTGAATTGCCCCGAGGCAACGATGGTTTAGGGCTGGGCATGCTCGGGGTCACAGGCGATCAACTGGTAGATGCGGAGACTTACGGACAGATTAGGGAGCGGACCCTTAAATCTGTGCGGGGAACTGTTCAGGCGGATATTCTCAAAGAAGATCAGGCGCAGAATACCTGTATTTTCTCCACTGAATTTGCCATGCGCATGATGGGCGATATCCAACAGTATTTTGTGGAAAATGGAATTCGGAATTTTTATTCGGTTTCAATTTCCGGCTACCACATCGCGGAAGCCGGTGCTAACCCGATCTCGCAACTCGCATTCACCTTGTCCAATGGGTTTACCATTGTCGAATACTATTTGGCTCGTGGTATGAAGATCGACGAGTTCGCGCCGAACCTGTCGTTCTTCTTCTCAAATGGGATGGACCCTGAGTACTCGGTAATTGGCCGTGTGGCGCGACGCATTTGGGCGCGAGCAATGCGGGAACGTTATGATGCGAGCACGCGCTCGCAGATGCTCAAATATCACATCCAGACTTCTGGTCGTTCGCTGCATGCGCAGGAAATACAGTTTAATGACGTGCGAACGACGCTTCAGGCTTTGTACGCAATCTTCGATAACTGCAACAGTCTGCATACCAACGCATATGACGAAGCGATCACGACTCCGACAGAAGAGTCGGTACGCCGCGCGGTCGCCATCCAGCTGATTATCAACCGCGAGTTGGGTCTGAATTTCTGTGAAAATCCATGGCAAGGCAGTTTCGTTGTTGAAGAACTGACGGACTTGGTCGAAGAGGCCGTCTATCAGGAGTTTGAACGTATCTCAGAGCGTGGCGGAGTATTGGGCGCCATGGATACCATGTATCAGCGCGGCAAGATTCAGGAAGAGAGTCTGCACTACGAGTCGAAGAAGCACGACGGCTCACTGCCCATCATCGGCGTAAACACCTTTTTGGGTGAATCCAAAGACGCAGAAGAAACAACTATTGAGCTGATTCGTTCCACTACTGAGGAAAAACAGCAGCAGATTAAAAACGTAGATAGCTACCATGCGTTTCATGCAGCGAATGCCAAGGACGCGTTGGCTACACTGCGCGAGGCAGCCCGAGCAAGGCAGAATACATTTGCGGCACTAATGCATGCCGCTAAGTATGCCTCACTGGGTCAAATGTCTCACGCGTTATATGAAGTGGGTGGCGAGTACCGAAGAAATATGTAACCCCACAAAGAATTTTGGCGAGAATACGAAATCACAGCGGGTACGTTTTGTTGTGCCGGATAACACTGGCGGTCGTTAGTTTGGTCGCATTAGTGGCGGGATTGTTTTGGGCCGGTCTCGAACCAGACACCACATTTGTGTACATGGTTGTGGGCAGTTTTGGCCCCATTCTTTATTTCCTGGCTTCAGTTGCACTTCCCTCGCCACCAGTTGATCTTCGTGAATCAGGTCCAGCCCTCACTGAGTCGCACACTAGTTCGGACCGGAAGCAGAACTCAAATGCCAACCCTAGCTTGGTTACTCGTATTCTTGCAGAGCGTATAGTCGGTGGAGCGGTTGCTGTGCTGATGTTTATTGTCCTGGTGACTGTTTTATCTGGTCATGTTTCGACGTCAGTACTTGACCGTTGGGTAGACAGTAATTCGTTTTTATTTTCAGCCAGCGTTGTTGGCGCGATTTCCCTTTGGATAGGTAAGCGTTGCAGTTTGTGTGGAGCGATGCATTTTCCCAGTGCAGAGCGTTGCACCGTTTGCAGTGGTCGCATACCAACTAGATGGTATGACACATTCTTCAATTAAATATCAATTCGGAAATAAAAAAGGCCGGCGATTGCCGGCCTTCTCTTAGAATGTTGGGCAGTAGAAACTACAGCGCGACAACGTTCTCAGCTTGCGGGCCTTTCTGGCCAGCACCAACGCTGAATTCTACGCGCTGGTTCTCGTGCAGGGTTCGGTGACCTGAACCTTCAATCGAGTTGTAGTGTACAAACAGGTCTTCGCCATTCTCACGGCTGATAAAACCATAACCCTTAGCATCGTTGAACCATTTAACGGTTCCAGTTTCTTTAGACATTTAACTCTCTCAATACATATACAAAAAACGCAGGCTTATGCCCGCCGGAGCTAACCTGTGCACTGGCAAAACCAAGGGAAGCGCGGGGTAAACCGAAATACTTGCCGAGATCCGCTCTACGCGACGGTAGCGACAAGCACTGTACAGGGTTTTTTCTCGCAATGCCAGAAAAATCAACGTATGCGCTTGTCTGGACAGGGTTTTTGCGGCTTTTTGCTACAGACGGTGCGGGTGTGCAAATCAATGGTAGTTGGCGTAACAAAAAGAGGGGCTAAAAAGCCCCTCAAATTTGACTGTTTATATGCTGTCGTTAGCGTCGGGTGTTTACGTCCGTTACTACATATATCGTGTCAGCCAGGTAGGTTCGATTGACTTCGCGAACGTCTATTTCGATTTCATCTCCGCGCTCAAGATTGGTAGGCGCGTACTCACGTCCTTCAAACATTACGCGAGTTTGATTGTCATAGTAGACTCGCTCGCTGTTGATGCCGCCGTCCCGTATGAAGTCTTGCACAATTTGACTGCCACGCAGCGTAATGTACTGATCGCGGGTGTCAATCATATCTACCGTCCCGCGTATGTCAGTATCATTCCGAGATGCGACTGGGCTGGTGCCGACGCTGTTTAGTACGTCAATCTCAATGGCCCAATCCACCGGTCCAGATTCCTGTAGAGTCACTTCGACTTCGTCGCCACGCTGTAAGCTTTCTGGATTGTAGTTTTGGCCGCGATACTCGACTTTGGTGCCTGTGTCATACGCGAGTTCTATAATTCGTCGGTCCGCTTCAAGCTCTATGGTGTTGTTGCGTGTGTCTACGTCACGAATAAAACCGCGTACGTTGGAGTACCGCGCATCGTTATTGTCTGGGTAGCGATCATTACCCGCTGTGGAATCGTAAGTTACGGTGATTTCGTTTACCCACCAACGATTGTCCGATTCAGTAACGCTGGCAGTAATTCTGTCACCGCGTTCCAGCGCTTCGGGGCGATACTGCTCACCTCGATAATTCACAACCGTGCGGTCGTCGTAGTAAAAGGCTTCTTCGCGCCGATCCGCTATAACTATCAGTCTGCGATTGCGGGTGTCTACGCTTTGGACGGTTGCTTCAACTTGCTGGGCTCTATCGTTACCCTGGCCGAAAATACTGCCAAAGTCTCCGGTAGAACAGCCTGCTGCCAACATTGCGGCAGCGATCAGAGCGCTCCAAAGCAGTGCCGCTTTGCGCAGTGGGATTGATAAGTTCATGCTCCATACTCCTGTCAATTTTAACCAACACTAGCAGGCGGCGCGTAGAGCAGGGGTATAAACTTTGTGCCCTGGTTATCACAGTTTCACCACACATTTGGGCTTTTCAATCCCGACTCATGACATTGGACAGGCCATCTCAATAGCAGGCATTATTGGGGGCTACAAAGATCAAGGGGATCAAAATGCGAAAAAATATAACTGTCGGGTTTGTTGTGCTTGCCGTAATTGGCTTGCTGGTGATTATTTTTGGATCACAACTGTTCAAAAGTGTGCCGCCGGGACACGTTGCGGTGGCAACACTATTTGGTGAAGTGCAGCCGGAACCCTATCGTGAAGGTTTGCATATTCCGGTAAATCCACTATACGACTGGTACGAGTTTGACGTACGCGAGAAGACTCACATGGAGCAGGCCAATGTGCCATCTCAGGATCAGCTCCAGACCCAGGTGGATGTCAGCGTTCAATATCGTTTGGATGGTGATAGAGCACCAAATATTTTGCAAGATTCAGGAGATGCAGAAGATGTCTTGCGGGTGCATATTATTCCAAAGATGCGTTCTTTGGTTCGGGAGCAGGGCAAATCAATCAAACGAGCTGAAGATTTCTTTTTGGAAGAGACTCAAGCCAATCTGCAGAGCCAGATTCTCGAGGAATTGCGAGCCTATTTGGCACCTAAAGGTGTTGAAGTTTCGGCCGTACTGATCCGTGAAATCAGCTTACCGCCGTTTATTACTCGCGCAATTGAAGCGAAGAAAGAGCGCGAGCAGGAAGTTGAGAAGCAAAAAGCGGAGCTAGAGCGTTTCCGCACTGAGCAGCAGCAGAAAATTGCTTTGGCAGAGGCGGAGCGTGTCGCCGCGCAAGAAGAGGCCGAACGCCGCCGTTTGATCGCGGACGCGCAAGCTTATGAGATCGAAAAGATTAACGGCGCAATTGGGAACAACCCCAATTACGTGAAGCTGGAAGCGCTCAAGGCACTGCAAGCCATTTCTAAGGACCCTGCCGCTAAGGTGTATTTCATTGACGGCAGCAGCCCGCAGCCACTACCGCTCATGCATATGGGCGACACCAACAAGTAATTCAGGTCTAACGACGAGGCTCGAACTCCTGAGCCTCGTCTGCGCTTGCATTGCGCACTGCAATTGCGCGGTTTCTGGTAAGCGCCGTCTGCAGCTGGATCCTGGTTTCTCTGCGCAAGATTTGATTTTGGCTGGCGGCCCAGGAATTGGTAAATAGCCGCTTTATGCCACCGACTGCATCAGGGGACCGTATTAAGATTGGGGCAAGCAATTCATCGGCGGCCTCATGCGGCGCATCGCTGGTTATAGTGACTAGCCCGAGCTTTTCGGCCTCTAGCCCACTGAGTTCTCGACTAGACATAGCCAGCAGCATGGCTTGATCTTGTGAAAGGCAGTCCCGCAATCCTAAGGTGCCACCCATGTCAGGAATTAATCCCCAGCGAGACTCCATGATGGATAAACTGGCGTCTGGTGTGGAAATTCGAAAATCACAGCCCAACGCGATCTGCATGCCAGCGCCCCAACATCGACCGTGAATCAGCGCGAAGACCGGAACCGGGATCTTGCGCCATCCCATGGCAACGCGCTGTGCCAGGTTGGGCGCGCCAGGACGCCACTTCCACAGCAATTTGAGTGCTGCGGTCTTGTTGGTCATTACGGATTTGGTGTCTAGCCCACTACAAAAATCCTGTCCCGACCCCTGAATCATTATGGCGCGAACATGCGTATCTTTTAAAAGCTTTTTTCTTGCTTCGTCCAGCCCCAGAAACATTGGCATATCCACTGCGTTGCGTTTTTCCGGACGGTTGAGTGTCACCGTGGCAATTCGATTTTCAATTCTTACTTCAACTGGACGCAATAGATTATCCTCAAGCTCTGGGTTCAACTTACTGAAAAAACCAACGATCAATAAGCTGGAATATACCCCAGATCGCGATGACAGCGGCTAGCGCGATAAACGACGTCTTCAGTTTGTGTTCGCGCCACATTTCCAAAGTCTTTTTACCGTACTTACCCACTAGCCAGGCCAAACCCAGGTATCGCAGACTTCTTGCAAACAATGTGGCAAGCAAAAACAGCCAAAGAGAAAACTTGGATGCACCCGCTACCAACATGGCAGCTTGAAACGGCATGGGAGAAACGCCAACTGCAAGCACGGCCCAGAAGGCATGCTTGTTAAACGTGTTTCGGAATGACTCCACATCGGAAGCTATTCCCAAGCCCGTAATTATGGAATTGCCGATTGTGTCCATCAGAAAATAACCGATGTAGTAGCCGCCAACGGCTCCTGCCAGACAGCCCGCAAGCGCGGCTGCCGCAAGTTTCCAGCGAGCATCCGGAAACTTCAGCATCATGGGCACTAACACGACCTCTAGCGGAATAGGAAGTACTGTCGATTCGAGCGCCGATAGCATCATCATCAGCCAAACTCGTGCACGACTTTGTTCCAATTTTTTTCTTATTTTGTCGGTTAATTGCATAGTATTTCGCTGAAATTTGACGCTTTTATTGTTCATGATAGACGTGACCGCAGCATCAAGAGCAAAAGTCAGTACAATGCGCGCTGAGCAGTTTCAAGTTATGAAAGGAGCGCGACGAAACATGTCAGATCGGGATCTACAGACTCTGGATATTGGCTGGGTCCGCGAGCAATTTTCTTTGCCGCCTAAATTGCCGTTTTTTGATAACGCCGGGGGAAGTTTTACCCTAAACCGGGTTATAGAAGCGACTGCGGCATACATGCGGAGCAAGCCCGTGCAGTTGGGTGCAACCTATCCGCTTTCCCTGGAAGCAGCACACGAGCAACGTGCTGCGACCGCGGCATTGGCTGAGTTTGTGAACGCTCGAGATGACGAGATCGTTTTGGGGCCTTCCAGTTCATCATTGTTGGACCGCTTGGCTCGAGCCCATCGACCGTTGCTACAGGCTGGTGATGAGGTGGTTGTCTCAGAATTTGATCACGAAGCAAACATCAGTCCCTGGCTGCGCCTGCAGGATCAGGGCGTTACCATCAAGTGGTGGCGCCTGAATCAAGATACCCAAAGACCAGACCCTGCAGATTTGCAAGATTTGTTGACTGACAGGACCAAGCTGGTTTGTGTGACTCATTGCAGCAATATCTTTGGTGACATTTTGCCGGTTCGGGAGATCGCTGACCTTGTGCATAGCGCAGGTGCCAAGGTCGTGGTAGACGGCGTGGCATTTGCGCCACATATGCAGGTCAATGTCGCCGAACTGGATGCAGATTTCTACGTTTTCAGTTTGTACAAGACTTTTGGACCACATCTAGGGCTGATGTTTGGCAAGCGTTCGCTCTTGGAGGGCCTGGGCAATATAAACCTTGAGCATCTGCCTGCTGGCAGCGCGCCTTATACGCTGCAACCTGGTGGTGCCTGCTACGAGTTGGTTGCGGGTGCAGCGACCGTACCAAGCTACATACAGGAGCTTGGTGCCCGGGTTGGTGCAAAAGATCAGGAAGCTACATCGGCTTTGCGTTCGGCTTTTACCGCTATCGCTTATCGTGAGCGCCGGATCAGCGCCCGCATATTGGACGCCATTAACCAGCATCCTCACTTGAGCGTTGTTGGACTTTCGGAATTAAGTGAATTGCGTCTTCCGATTATTGCTTTTAGGTCCTCAGCGCGCAGTAGTGAAGCAGTTTGCGAAGAGCTGGTGAGGCACGGAGTCGCCGCCAAATATGGGCATTTCCATTCCATCAGATTAATCAAGCGGCTTGGACTGGATCCCAATGACGGCGTCGTGAGGGTATCTGCAGCGCACTATACTAGCGACGACGATATTGGGGCATTGCTCGCGGCACTTGGTACAGTTTAGCGCGCGGCATACGCAGCCTTGATCCGAATTTGAACAAGAGTAACGTCGATTGTCTGGACGGCAAAGGGTGGGCTACACTGTAGTTAGTCTTCGCGTGATACTCCTCGGTTAATCAGTGTAGAGGAGGATGATCGGAAGCAGTTTAATACGGGGTCAAATATGGCACATGAGTCGGGCAAACCGAAAACCCTTTGGTCAGAGACCATGCTTGAGATGCTTAAATATGCACTCAAACGCAACAAGGGAGATAAACAAATTAAAGAGATAGCCAGAGAATTAAAAACTAAGGGCTATCGTACTGGGTATTTGATTGAAGAGGTTCGCAAGGAGCTGGGCGAATCCCAAGCCAGCCGGTTGCAACGACTCATTCATTAGTAGCACCTCTCGTACCTACAGCCATTGCACCACTATCCACTGCTTTTCGCTCGGGCGCAGGCACCTGTATTGCAAAGTGCCGTTCTAAAATCTTCGCCAGAAGACTTTTTCGTACGGGAGATTTTGAATCAGACGCCGGAAGGAGCGGGCGAGCATCTGTGGGCTACGGTAAGAAAGACCGGGCAGAATACTCACGACATTGCTAAAGCCCTGGCCCGGTGGGCGGGTCAGCCGGTCTCGGCAATAGGCTACGCCGGACTCAAAGACAAATTTGCGGTAACCATTCAAACATTTAGTATTCCGGGTAATCGGCTGGTTTCGGCTGAAGCACTTTCGGCTGAAACGGGTCTTGAAGTGTTACAGGCGCAGCAGCACGGCACAAAAATTCGCAAAGGTGAGCTTGCGGGAAACTATTTCGAGATCATATTACGCGAAGTCAAAGCGGATAAAGAAGTACTGGATTCGCGCATGACAGAGCTGAGTGAAAGAGGATTCCCGAACTATTTTGGTTTACAGCGATTCGGTAGAGACGGCAATAATCTGCAACAAGCACGGCTGCTATTTAAGAAGCGAATTCGACCGAATAAATTCTTACGCGGCATGTATTTGAGTGCCGCGAGGAGCTATCTGTTTAATGACACGCTGAGTCGACGTGTAATATCTGGGTGCTGGGATGTAATCTTGCCTGGCGACATACTGGTTGAGTCGGGATGTCCTGGTCACCCAACGCCTAGTGGCCCACTTTGGGGCCAAGGCGATCCGGATACCACTGAGGTGGCTCTGGAATACGAGTCGCATCTCACTGATCAATTCCCTCTGTTTACCAACGGGTTGAAACGGGCCGGCTTACGCCAGGATCGTCGGTCGCTGGTTGGCGTGCCTTCCGAATTGGCGTGGGAATGGGCGGACGGCGAGACTCTGCGGCTGACATTTTCTCTATCTGCCGGTGGCTATGCCACGGCGTTACTCGCGGAGCTTGGTGATGTCACTCATTCAACGGTTCCGCGGGGTGGATAGTTCTTTTTCAAGATGAAGTCCAGACCATTTAGTATGTCGTCATAAGACGGCCTAGCAAATGGCATTGACTGGACGCTAGACCAATACAGGGTTTTGTCTTTGTCGACGATGAACATGCCTGGTTCGCAAAACAGCTGAGGCTCAGAATCGCTGATACTTGCTGAGACATATAGATCCCATGCCTTTGCTTCTGCGGGAGTCAGGTCGTAAGCAACTTTCAATCCAGCGAGTCCCCAGTCGTTGTAAGACTGTTTGGCGCGAGCTTCTGAGTCGCAGCTTACGGCGATACTGTGAACGCCCCTTTGTTCGAATTCACCCAGCTTTTGTTTGAGCTCTTGCAAATTGTCCTTGCAGATTGGGCAGTGTAGTCCGCGGTAGAAAACCACCATCGTAAAGTGCTCGGGGTCAGATTGTGCAATCTTCCAGCGGGCACCATCTACCGTAGGCAGATGCAGGTCTGGTACAGGATGTCCCGGCAATGGCTTGGCCATGTCGATAGCTCCATAATTTGAAAGAGTGCAAGCATGCCCTGAGTAGGATCAACGGTTAGTGATTGAGACCGCGCTCTGCCCATGGAATAATCGCCAACCACTTTTAAGTACAGGACACAGCATGCCTTCATTTGACGTGGTTTCCGAGATTGATCATCACGAGTTAAGTAATGCGGTTGATCAGGCAAATCGAGAGGTTGGAACACGCTTCGATTTTAAGGGGACTGGAGCCCAGTTTGAGCTCGAGGACAATGTGATTAAGTTGACTGCTCAAGCGGATTTTCAGCTCAAGCAAATGCATGACATCTTGTTCAATAAGCTGGCCAAGCGCGGGATAGATTTGAAAGCCTTGGATATTCAGGATCCGGAAATCACTATCAACGCTGCGCGCCAGAACATTCTGGTTAAGGAAGGCATTGCTACGGATATCGCCAAGCAGATTGTGAAGAAGATCAAAGCTGCCAAGATGAAGGTTCAGGCTGCCATACAGGGTGATTCGGTGCGCGTAACCGGGAAAAAGCGCGATGACCTACAAGTGGCCATCGCACTATTGAAAGAATCAGATTTCGACTTGCCGTTGCAGTTCAAAAACTTTCGCGATTAAACATCTGGGTCCTCGGGCAGCGCTAGTCCCACGTCAGCTGCCTGAGACTCGAGCGCCTCATGAATTTGATCATCAAAGCTGACTGTTCCATCGGTAGCCTCCGGTTTTGATTTGCGCAAGTATCCCGCTCGTTGCTCGCTGACGGTTCGAATCTCTTCCATGAGCTGCTCGCGTTTTTGTTGCTTTTCACTGAGTTGTCGCATGAGCTCAGACTCATCCATGTCTTGCAGGGCGGCTGGCAGGTCACTCTTAGGTACCGCCGCAACAATTTCTTTGTCCTTGGCGTAGCTTGAAACCAGATCGTTGGATTCGAACATGCTGTTTCGCCCCGCTTCTGTGGTTGCGTAGCGCGCCCGTCTTGCTTTGTTAGATGCACTGGCTGATTCGTGCACTATGGCATTGGCAGCCTGTTTGCGTGCAACCTCTTCGCGCTCTCCAAATAGGACTCTGGTGCGGTCCAGCTCTTCGGCGAGAGCAGCCAGTTTGTCGTCATATGGGGTGGCCAACGCGACTGCGTCAATGGAATACTGAACGTCCAGATGCTGGCCGCCAGACATTTGTGCAATCTGCACCCACTGCTGCGCTGTTTGGGGATTGGCGCCGTATTGAAGTGTGTTTACCTGGATTTTTCGTTGCTTGGCTTCTTCTAACAAATCTACTAATGCAGGCTGGCCGTTGCGAGCGGCGTGCGCAGGTGCGTCTCCAACCAAGAAAATGGTCCGCATCCGAGATTGTTGTTGGTTTGACCAACCAGCTTCGTAGAGAGCCGCATTGAGACCGCCAATTACATCCTCTGGTGTGTCACCGCCGCCCATTGCCTGGAGACCGTTTAGACGGCTAAAGATTAAATCCAGGTCGCTGGTCAGCCCGCTTATTTCTAAGCGCTGAGCGTCACTTTGATCTCGGTATGCCACCAAACCCACCTTGAGTATCGGGGCAGGTTTTGAATTGGCCACGGTGCTGGCGATAGACCAAATTTTCTCCTTGGCGGTTTCTATCATTGGTCCCATGCTGCCAGTGGCATCCAGAACAAACACCAGTTCCACCAGCGGCTGAGTTGATGCTGGCGGTGGCACTAAGGTGACGGGGTCAGGGGGAACTATTCTGGATTTGCTGAGTTCTGCAATGGTTGGTGCGGCCAGGACAGTCGCTACGGTTAACGCGCTTATGGCGATTAGGGATTTAAGCGTTTTCATAGAATACTCCTCAAAGCCTGTTCGGCTGTTTTCTGAGCCTGTTCAAAATCAGAAACTGGGTTGGATGGTGAACTTTCCCCCGAAGTGCCAGGGCGGCGTTCGAGAGATTGCAAGATGCGTTGACAAATAATGTCCGCCAGCAGATAGCACCAGAAGGCCAGGAACACGCTATGGCTATGCAAAAGAGCGAACCAGGCAGCGAGAATCGAAAGTTGCTGGAAGCCTAGAAGAACGAATAGGGCCAGCGGACCGCGACCTACAGCGGTTGGCTTTGCGGCTAACCGGTAGACGCTTATCACCAGTCCAAAGCAGCTGACGCATAACCAAAGCTCGAACCAGGATGACAAAACCATAAACTGACTGAGCGTCCACGTCCCCGCCAAAGTGGCCAAGATGGCGACAAATGCCAATGATGCACCGAGCCCGCCACGAGAGAATCTTTGCGTAATGTGAACTTGGGCTATCGCAATAACAGTAACTGCAAGTAGCAGACTGAGCTCGGGAGACAGCAAGATTTTCAGTAAGTGAAAGAGCCCGGCTGCACCGACGCCAAGTAGCAGCGCGCGAAACAGACTTTGTCCCAGGGCCGCGGTATTCATGACTGATCCTCCGATGAGGTTGCGGACTTGCCGTGATTTCGCTTGGCCTTAAGCAGCGCAATATCGATGTCGTTATCGCTTACGTCCTGCTCCCAATCCTCGGCAAAATTGCCGGTGCCTGTTGATTTGTTGTCGCTATCCATATGGTCAAACGCACCCAATGCCTGTGCTTTTATTTCCAGGCGGTGTAACTCTGCGTTGGCTTGCTTCAGTTGCTTGGAAAGCTGCTCTAGCTCTCGCTCCGCCCGCTCTATTTGTTGGGATAGCGTTCGAGCGTGACGCTGGCTTTGCAGTTGACGTTTGATCACGTCGCGCGCCAGCCTTTCCTCGTCTGCATCCAGGCACATGGTGAGTTCTTGATCCAGTTCTGCCTGGGATGCCTCGATTCTTTCTAGGTTGTTGCGAAGATGTTCCAATCGGGACTGTTGGCTGGATTGTTGTGCCTGGCCAGCAGAAATTGCCTCGCGCATATCCGAGAGTGCCTGCTTAAGAGTGGCTGCAGGTGATTCGATTTGGTCCAGTAGTGCATTGGCATCTGCCCGGACTAATTGGCTCAGTCGATGAAAAATTGCCATAGTGTGGTCCTCTGTTGCGTTCGCTATATAAGTTAGTTCGGCGGACGCTAAGGGATAAGGCGGCAATGCGTAAAAACGCTTGTGCGAGGTTTACCAAAGGTTTACAAATGTCGGGAATGCTGACGCCATAATGGCGTACATAGACCCGCTTCGAGAAAAGTCCAATTCGATGAGCAGAAAACCAAAAATACTAGTGGTTGAAGATGAAGCCGCCATACGGGACGGGCTTGTTGACGTATTCATCTATCACGGATACGACGTGGAGACCGCACCAGATGGGAAGTCCGGGATGTCTCTTGCCTTATCCGGGCGTTTCGACATGATTTTGCTGGATGTGATGTTGCCGGAAGTGGATGGCTATACCATTTGTGAAGCAATTCGCGCAGAAGATAAATCCCAGCCCATTATCATGCTGACCGCGCGCAGTAGCGATCAAGATATTATCCAGGGACTGAAACTGGGTGCGGACGACTACGTCTCTAAACCATTTTCCATAGCGGAACTGGTTTTACGCGTCGAGGCTGTGCTGCGTCGTACACCAACTGCTGCCATGGAGCAGCAATATCTCGAGCTGAGTGATCAAGTTCGAATTGACCTGGCAAATATGGAAGGTGATTGCCACGGCGAATCGCACCAGTTTACCCGCAGAGAAGTCGAAGTTCTGGAGTATCTGGCGGCCTCCCCGGAGGCGCCGGTTTCGCGGGAAGAGCTTTTATCAAAGGTCTGGGGCTACGGACGGCACCAGGGAATTGAAACCAGAACAGTAGACATTCATATCGCCAAAATACGCCGTAAAATCGAATCAGATCCATCGCAGCCTGTCTTCTTGTTAACGGTGCGCGGTGCGGGATATCGATTGGCTTTGCCAGACCACTCGGCCTCTGGCGGCTAGCATAATCTCATGTCTCTAAAACCATCAATGCAGCGTCGCGTGCGCACCTTAAAGTGGTCGGTCTTCAGCATCACAGCTGTTCTGGCTTTAGGTACTGCTGTATTGGTCTGGCAGGCCTGGAGCAAGGTGAAATGGCAGCAGCTGCACTTGTTACAGGGTCAGGCGCAAGAGCGCGTTGCCAGTATTAACGAACGACTCAGCGGTTGGCTGCAAACAGAAGAAAGACGCAGCGCGGCAGACTACAATTTTTTGACCGTTCAGGGTGATCCAGAGGCGGGCTTTGTGTCGCTTTCGCCACTTTCCGAACTGGACCCGGTAGCCGCACCCGAAGGAGTCATTGGCTATTTTCGTATCGATCAAAGCGGACGATTTTCATCGCCCCTGGTGCCAGAAAATGCCCAGGTGTTGCAGGCTTATGGATTGGAAGACGCTAGTTTGCCGTTGCGCAAAGATAAGGCATCGAAAATCGCGGCTACGCTGGTAGATAACGCGGTCGTAGAACCTCATGCCAATCTGGGATCGCTTGCCCAAGCAGATAGTCGGCTTGATGCGGGCGCAAGTGCCAATACTGAAAAGAGGGTGGTTGCGGCGCAGGAAGAGGCCAGTTCCAGTAGCTTCGAATTGGCTGACGATAGCCCGGCGTCAAACCCAATCATGGAAGATTATTCGAATCGTAAGCCAGACCGCGCAAAACTGGAGGAAGACGGAAGTGCCTTTTCAGAAGCACAAGAGGTCGAATCATCCGGACAGGCCGAACCGTATCCGGCCGAACCGCTGCTTGCAGAATCTGCTGACGTAGTTTCAGAACAGGAGCTGGCGCAGACTGATGCCGTCCCGGCAAGCGCCGCTCCGGCTGCTGCAAAGGAACGGGCGGCGAATACAATGTTTCGTAAACGCCAACAAGCCGAGGTGCAAAGCAAAACACAAGCAGTGTTTGACGAATTGAATGCTGCTGCGCAGACGCAGGCTTTGCGACGTGCAAATCAGCAGCAAGCCATGGAACCTATGCCAACAGATGGCGCGGTCCAACAGGCCCGACAAATGGACTTTGAAGTGGACAAGCAAGGTGAAAGAGACAGCTTGCTTACTCAGCAGACAACAACTGCCGGTCGATCCGAGCCGAAGAAGATCGGAATTCCAAATTTCGCAGATCCGTACGAAAACGAAGATGCGGACTTTGCACCTGAATCGAGAAGCGCTTCGAACATTGAATCGGTTCGTATCGACTTGTTTGCAGGTCAGGTAGACCCTTTTTCTCTCGCAGTACTAGAAAGTGGACATCTGGTTCTGTTTAGAAAGGTGTTGTTAGGTAATGATTCCGAAGTACAAGGAATCTTGATTGCGCAAGACCCCTTCATGGACTGGTTGGCTGGTGGGCAGTCCAGTAGCAACACGAATAGCCTGTACGGTGCTGAAATATCTCTATTATTTCGTCACGCAGGTGATGTACTTGGTAGCGCATCAACGACCAACGCCGACTCGGCAACTCTGATTTGGACGGATTATCTGGCGGCGCCGTTTGAGCCAATTGGCGTCTTTCTGTTTTCGCGTCAGAACCTGCTCGCACCAGGCGCTGGAATTATCCTGCTATCTGGCGTGGTGATGCTTGTGGTTTTGGTGCTAGGTGGCTGGCTGCTGTTTCGGACTGGTGTGGCACAACTGCAGCAGGTGCAGCAACAGCGAGATTTCGTATCCGCTGTGAGCCACGAACTTCGCACGCCGCTCACCTCCATCCGCATGTATGGCGAGATGCTGGCCGGTGGCTGGGTGGCTGAAGAGAAACGAGCTCAGTACTATCAGTTTATTCATGATGAAGCGGAGCGGCTCTCTCGGCTCATCGAGAATGTGCTGCAACTGGCGCGTCTGGAGCGCTCTGAACTTGCTCCTGAAATAGTACCCATGCGAGTGACCGCCATTATCGACATGCTTCGTTCGCGGTTAGCGTCGCCCATGCAACGCGCGGGATTTACTGCGCGGTGGAATATTCACGAGGGTGCCGCAGACTGCGTTGTGATGGCAGATGAGGACGCGCTTATTCAGATTGTGATCAATCTGGTAGATAACGCTATGAAGTTTGCAGGCAGTGGTGATGAGCAGGAGCTCGATATAGGCGTTCGATGTGAACGAGATCAGGTGCTGCTGTCAGTCAGAGATTTTGGACCGGGAATTTCGGATCAGGATCTCAAGCGAATCTTCCGCCTGTTTTACCGTGCTGAAGACGAGTTAACCCGAGAAACCCATGGCACCGGTATCGGCTTGGCACTGGTGCAACAGTTGGCCAAAGCGATGGGCGGCGAAGTTGATGTACGCAATGCGAGCCCTGGAGCAGAATTTCTATTGCGTCTACCCAGAGCTGCCGAAACAGAAGGCCAGGATCTGGATCAGGCCGGTTGAGCCTGGGCTAGTAGAAACCGGGTTAGTTGAACATGGGCTAATTGAGGTTGGCATATTCCTGCTGACTTGTGATGTGCAGGGCAGCTAGCAGCGCGCGGCGCTGTATCTTTTCTTGCAAGCTTAAGTTGTCGCCCTTGAGTCGCATTCGATTGAGCTCTTCCGGATACTGTTTGGCAAATCGTTCGGCTCGCAGCATGGTTAGATAAAACTCCAATTTCTTGTCCCATGTATTGCCTCGTTTTTTTAGAAACTGCATTGAGGGCAAGAGTTTGTGCTCGATATCATCAAAGTCTGATCCAAATGGAAACGCTGGGAATAGCCCTTCGTCCATATACGGCAGGAACATTCTGCGAAGTCGTTGTGGCGTGTTGTCTCTAAACGCTTTTGGGATGCGATAATTGCTAGACAATTTACCCGCCTTGACCGCACGTCTTACCAGCTCATCCTGGAATCGTGAATCGGCAATAGCCAGCAGGGACTTAACGCATTCCTGGTCCGTCTTACCACGCAAATCCGCAATGCCGTATTCCGTTACAACTATGTCTCGCAGATGTCGCGGTATGGTCGCGTGAGAATCACACCAGACAATATTGGACTGCAGACCATTGCTGCCATGGTGAGTGCTCCGACACATTATGATCGACCGGCCGCCTTGGATGGCATGGGCCATTGCAACAAAATTGTATTGTCCCCCAACGCCGGAAACGACCCGACCATCAGCAAGGGTGTCTGAGTAGGCTTCGCCCAACAAAGATACACGCATGGTGGTATTGATAAATCGCGCATGCTGACGCTGCAGCCCGTCCAGCTCTTCGCTTCCTCCGAATATTTGATTGACCTGGGAAACGGGTGCCATTGCAAACTGTTCGCGCTGGAAATCGGAAAGGTCACGCAGCCGTTGATAAAATTGTGCAGAGCCAAGAAAGAAGGCTGCGTGCAGTAGTTTTAGTCCGGTTACCGGCTCTCCGGCGCGACTGCCTACCAATTCATCCACCCAAGCATCCGGCGGCCCAGAAGTATCCAACGCTGCTCCGTCGTTACTGATGATGCCGGAATGGCGCCATTGCCAGGCCGGATCAACGAATCCAAGTTGATTTAGCCACGCAAAGTCCACCTCGGTCAGTGGGGTGGAAAGCGCTTCAGCAGCAATCAATGAATGCAGGGAGTCAGGGGATACGTGTGAATTGATTTGGCCCGCGTTTAGCGCGCGCTGTGTGCGTAAATCGTCGCTAACGGGTCGTTTGAGGATGCCTGAATTGTACAACTCCAG
Source organism: uncultured Gammaproteobacteria bacterium (assembly GCA_964630895.1). Taxonomy (GTDB): domain Bacteria; phylum Pseudomonadota; class Gammaproteobacteria; order Xanthomonadales; family SZUA-38; genus CAZVYE01. The sequence continues at coordinate 31,927 of CAZVYE010000014.1, forward strand.
GAAGCCCTCGATAAACATTTCGCTGGCCCCATAGAGCCCTTTGTCAAACGCATCCAAGCCGCCAGTCTCGGCGATGACGGCGTGCTGCATTCGCGAGGGTGAGAGAGCGTGCACGATTTCTGCAAATTGCTTAGGGTTTTCATTGCGTCGAATCAGACCGTAAATCAGTGCATCACCGAGTGCCCCAATGCCTACTTGAAGTGTGCCGCCGTCACGCACCAGACTGGCCGCCAGGGTGCCGATTGCATACTCGGTAATGTTCACCGGTTGTCTTGGTACCGGGTAGAGCGGCTCTTTGAGTTCCGGCGTATCGCACACGAAAGCGAAGTAATCTTCATCCACTTCTGCGGCGCCCGTCATGTAGGGCATATCCTCGCTGACTACACCAACAACGATAAACTTTTCATTGCCTTCATCGCGCATGCGCTGGGTCAGCTCCAAAGTGACGTCTGGATTGCTGCCAAGGCTCAACTTTCCTGGACGCCGCGGGTCTTTGGCGACTGTTTGCATGATGAGATTGCATCCGATGTCCGCCATGGCACGAGCAACATGCGTGTAGTTGGTGCTGATGTAGTCTTGCTGGACGCTCTCGTTGCCAAGCCAGGCGCCTGACTGGAGATAGAACTCAGAAATTTGGATGTTGCTGGGAACGTTGTTGGATTTTAGGTCACGAACATAATTCAGCCTGGGGAAATTGTCGCCGAAGTGACGGCGGACAAAAGGCTCAAGGAAGCGTTTGCCCAACAGCGATCCTGAGTGTGGCGTGTCCAGAGAAAGCGCTGTGAAAATTCGCAGTCGACGTTCTGGTTGCTCAGCAACTGCATCGTATAGCGCATTAACCGCTGCAACCGGCTTACCTAATCCTAGTGGCAAACCGCAAACAATATTGCGATCAAGTCGCATCAAAATGGCGCGCGCCAAGTCCGCCTCGTTATCGAATTTCTGACCCAAAATTATCCCCAGTGAACAGTTTTAGAGTTGCAATGTGCATGATATCGCGTGAGAGAAAAGTCAGAGCCAGTTTACGTGAGATTAAGTCGTTCGTTGACGATTTGTGCATAGCTTTCCGAAGGCAGCGGCGCGTATTTGCCTAGCTCGCTCCAAGCCTGCCCTGGACCATGATAATCTGAGCCAAATGTTGCAACCAACTGATGACGAGTCGCAAGCTTATCAAGCATCATGGTGGTGTCGTTAGTCTGATTGCCGTTGACGATCTCTAGGCCTGAACCTCCCAAGTCTTTGAAGTCTGCAACCAATCGCCGCAATTTTGTTGCAGTCAGGCGGTAGCGATTGGGGTGAGCAAGGGAAACCAATGCGCCAGCGTGGCGCAACGCATTGATCGTGGTCTCCATATCCAGCCAGCCCTGTTTTATGTCGCCAATTTTTCCCGGTCCCAGATATTTTTTAAATGCCGCGTTTATATTGGGAACGATGCCGTCATCGACCAATAGCTGGGCAAATTGTGGTCGACCGACCCAGGTTCTGGTTGCGCCAGCGCTGGCCCGTTCCCAACCGTCGACGAGGCCAACTTTGTGCAGCTTGTGGGCAATTTCTTTAGCCCGATCCATGCGACTTTCCTGCTGGAGTTGTATGGCGTGATTAAGTGCTTTATCTGTCACGTCAACGCCCAACCCTAATATGTGAATGGCGACACCGTGCCATTTGCTAGACATCTCAACGGAAGGTATGACACGTAAACCAGAAGGAATCGCATCTGCGATAGACCGGTATCCCGCTACGGTATCGTGATCGGTCATAGCGAGGGTGTCCAGGTTTCTGGCTTGGGCGGTGTCCAGTAGTTGCTGTGGTGTGCAGCGTCCGTCCGATGCGCTCGTATGGGCGTGCAGGTCGATGCTGTGTGATTCCATGGGACCATTTTAGCAGTTCGAGCATGCTTGCAAGGTTAATATTGGCTTTTTGTATACACTTGAGCCCGCACAGTTTGTAGCTCAAACCCTTTTACAACAAATCCTGGCGATTGGTGCTCATGTTTAAGAATTGTGTGTTCGCATTAACTTTGGTGCTTGTGTGCGGTGTATTCAGCTTGGATGCACAGGAATTGCCAAACGTCGACGAGGCCGCGATTGGCGCGACTACCTCTGAAGAGATAGCAGCCGAAGACGCGGCTCTCGTTATTGAGGTAAGGCGAGTGGTCTCAGCTATGGCGGGTGCAGATTCAGTTTCTGTATCGGTAAATGCCGGTGTTGTTACGCTAAAGGGCGAAGTTCTTGAATACGACAAGCGAGAGGAGTTGGTTAAAGCGGTCCAGTCTCTGGATGGGGTCATTGCTGTTGAAAATGAGCTTCGAGTTGATTTGTCTGTGCGAAAGCAAATCAATCCCATATTTGATCGATTGACCGAGCTCGGGCAAACCGCATTGCGATATATACCCTTACTGCTCATTGCCGGTGCGATCTTTTTTGCATTCTGGCTGTTGGCAAACTTTTTGAGTGGTCTGCAATTTGTGTATGTGCGATTGACAAACTCACAGCCGCTGCAAGAGCTCGTGAGAAGTTTGGTGCGGTTTGTTGTCTTGGTAATTGGGATCATCGTTGCATTAGACGTATTGAACGCCACCGCGATTGTCGGTGGAATCCTGGGTGCTGCAGGTGTTGCAGGGATCGCTGTTGGATTCGCGTTTCGTGATCTGATCGAAAATTACATTGCCAGCTTAATGCTGAGTGTCCGCCAACCTTTCAAGCCGAATGACCACGTTCTGATTGACGGGCACGAGGGGATTGTTTCCCGCCTGACTACCCGATCGACGGTCTTAACCACTTTAGACGGTAATAGTTTGCGCTTGCCAAATGGTCAAGTCTTTAAAAGTGTCATAACCAACTACACGGCAACACCGAATCGCAGGTTCGACTTTGCGGTAGGTGTGGGTTACGACGTTAATTTGGAGGCCGCGCAAAAAATTGGTATTGAAGTGCTTGAGTCGATCGATGGCGTAATCGCCGACCCGGGCCCCACCGCGCGCGTCGAAGAACTGGGCGATTCAACCGTTACCATTCGCTTTTACGCGTGGGTTGACCAAACTCAGCGGGTTTTCGGTAGCGTGCGCAGTCGGGCTTTGGCGAGAATCAAGACCGTCTTTGACGAGCACGAGATTGATATGCCGGAACCCATCTATAATTTGCGCGTAGCGCAAGTGGATGAGTCACCAGTAGATGACGCGGTTTCGGTAACTGTAACGGAAGCCGATGCCCAAGAGCAGGATGAAGCCGAAGATAGGCAGTTTGATTTCCTCCACGAACAGGCAGCGACGGAGCGAGTTGAGGCTGGTGACAATATGATTGACGAAAAAACGCCCACCGAATAAGCCTAGGTAATAGCTAGGCATTTAAGCAGGGGTTTTGCCGAGCATATATCGTTACAATACGTGTAGTTTCTGCTATCGGGTGAATTGAATGACTTTTAGTAATGTCCAGGTCGCGCTGGACGACATTCCCAGCGCGGATGAGGTGCATTTCGAACCCCTGCATCCGGACTTTCTTCGCATGAATCGTCTAGTGGCTATATTGGTGACGCTGGTGTCTTCGGGCATCTCTTTTGCAGTGCCATGGTTTGCCACCGGCACACTGTGGAAAGCCGCCCTGATTGGTGGCGCAGTGTTCTTGCTGATGGCAATCGTCAATTTGGCCAGTTTGCACGCAATAAAATTCAAAGGCCTGGCGCTGCGAGAGCACGATATTCTATTTCGAAGTGGGTGGCTGTTTCGCAAGAAGGTCGTACTGCCGTTTGCCCGTATTCAACACGTTGAGCTATCGCAAGGTCCTGTTGCCCGTCGCTACGAGCTAAGTACACTCAAGTTTTTTACTGCGGGTGGAGCCGCTGTAGATTTATCGATCCCCGGACTCAAAACAGCCAAAGCCAAGGAAATTCGAGCATATGTCGCAAGACGTGCAGACAGTTTCGATATCGAAGACTGAGTCGAACAATCATTGGCACAGGCTTTCGCCAGTTGCCATCATCTTTTTTCTGATCTCGGGACTGCGTCGTGTAGTTAGTGACGGCATTGCGGCCATTGCTCCCGTTGCCGCCTGGATTGCGTCACAGGACGGTGATCGTAAGTTTATGGTGTTGGCAGCCGTGGGCGCATTATTGCTGGTGCTAGCCGTGTTTGGGGTTTTGAGTTACCTGCGCTTTCGCTACTCGCTCACAGATAAGTCGGTGAGAGTTCGCCGCGGCGTATTTAAGCGGGATGAACTCACCATTGATTTCGCTCGCGTCCAAGATATTCAACTGAAAGAACCGTTTTATGTGCGTCCGTTTGGATTGGTGATTTTGGAGTTAGATACCGCAGGCAGTTCGGGCAATGAAGTAAATCTTGCCGGAATTGGAGAAGGTTTGGCAAAGAGCATCCGCGCCAAGGTCATGGCGCTGCGCGCATCGGGAGAGGCACATGAGGCGGAATCGGAAGAGACCAAGGACAATGATGGCTTAGGCCGAAAGCTGCTACAACTTAAACCGGGTGACATGATTGCCCACGGACTGTGCAGTAACGGCTTGTTCTGGGTTGCCATCGCAGCCGTGTTTTTGGGTCAATACGAAGATGCCGAGGTTTTAAAAAGGCTGGGTAATACCCAAACGGTACAAACGCTGCAGGATCTGGCCAGCGCCAGCGTGGCACTTGGGCTTATGGTGGCCTTTGGCATTGCAGTGGTGGTGTTTGTGCTGCTGATATTATTTTCTGTGATCGGAGCATTTGTACGTTTTCATAACTACCAATTGCTGCAGGCGGGAACCACATTTACACGCAGGTCGGGATGGCCGTCGCGGCATCAGCAGTCTCTGCAGCAGCCTAAGGTGCAGGCCATCGTACTGGCGCAAAACTTCATTGCAAAAGCGTTGGGAAGAACGTTGATAAAGGTGCGTCAGGCCACTGGTGGTCTGGCAATGGAGCATCAGCAGCCTAGTGCCAAAGCAAAGAGTCATTTTGTTGTTCCTGCAGTGGACTTTGGCGTCGCGCAGCGTTTGTCAAAGACATTCTTGGGCGCAGAACATCTTGGTGACCGGGCTTATACCGGGATCAACCCTAGATTCATTCTTAAGACCATGCTTACCAGGATTCTGCCAGTGAGTGTGCTGTTAGCAACAGGCCCCGCAATATCGGTGTCGCCCTGGGCGTTTGCGGCAGTGCCGGTTTTTCTGTTGCTGGTTTGGCCTATGGTTTGGTTGCGGTGGAAGCGATATGGTTTCTGGATGGACGCTGATCATGCCTGTATTCGCAGCGGCTTTATCGGTCAGCGATTGACAGTTTTTGCACTCTACAAAGTGCAACGAATAGACTTGCACCAGTCTTGGCTGCAGGA
>CAZVYE010000015.1:0-36836 GCA_964630895.1 uncultured Gammaproteobacteria bacterium
AGGAGCTGGATAGAGTGCGTCAGTAAATGTCGGTCGCTGCTCCATTTAGGCAACCATTGGCTGCACACCCAAAAAAACCAGGGAGTGCATTTAACTTAGAACGCTCCTACGCTTGCGGTAAGGCGGATGGCGTCGCATTATGGGGCCTCGCGATGGCTCTACGGCAAGATCCTATGAGAGCGCAAATAACTTCAAACAGTGAATCTGGTGCTACTGGCGACAGTTCCATTATGAGCAGCTTTCGAGGTGCTCATGCGACAGCCAAGTCTAACCTACCGCTGCGGCTTCTAGGCTATATCTATGTAGCTTCCGTTTGTATTGCCCAAGCGCCAGTGTATCGACCTGGTGAGCCGGCGATTTCCTTGTATGCCGTGCTGGTCTTATTGTGGCCCATCGCAGCCTTGCTACATGCGCTTTTCGCCAAAGACTCCAAACAAGCAGAGCAGCGCAATCTACTCGTTGATTCAGTGCTAATGGGTATGTTTACTGCAGAGGTGCATTACAGCCTGGCAAGTTCCGGGAGTCTCATTGGAATCGCCTTGAACAATGCTTTAATCGGTGGGACGCCAAGACTCATCCGCCACCTGGTAATTTTTGTTGCGGCCAGCTTACTTTGGGGCTGGCAGAATGACTTTGCGGTAGAGATGACGATTACACCGGTTACCGTGGTGGCATTTGTGGTTTGCCTGGTCCTTTATACTGCCCATGTCGCGTTTGTGATCCGAAGGCAACAGCGAGCTATAAGGGACTCCAAACAACAAACCGAGATTGCGCTGGACGCCCTTAACACTGCAAATATTGAGCTGGCTGAGTCCCGCAAGAATGAGGCTTTAGGTGCTCTGGTCGCTGGTCTGGCCCATGAGCTCAACACACCATTGGGCGTTTGCGTCACCATGGGCAGCCATATCAGCGTATTGACGCACAGGTTAGAAGGCGGGCTGCGATCCGGTCAGCTCAGTTCCGAATCGCTGGAAAAAATTATTGATGATGCGACTCAGGCCACCGACCTGCTCTCCTCCAACCTAAATCGCGCGGCTGGACTGGTCAAAACCTTTCGAGAGCTGTCCGCCGAGCGCTCTGACGAAGCTGCCAAGGAATTTGATCTGGCCGCCAATCTGAAGCTATTGGCGCAGACCGCTCGTCGGGAAATGGCCATGGACCACATTAAACTGTCTTATCTAGGGCCGGAGAATTTGCAGCTAGTGTCTTATCCTAAAACTATCAATCGCGTAGTAATGGCGCTTATCGATAATGCCCATGTACATGCATTTGAGACCGGCGACGGCGGCAATGTCACTTTGGAATTAGAACCACGTGATGATGTGGTATCTATCCAGGTTCGGGACGACGGCCAGGGTTTGAGCGAAACCATCGGTGACCATCTGTTTGACCCATTTATTACTACTCGCAGAAACCGTGGTTCGCTGGGGATTGGCTTATCGGTGGTTTATAACCTGGTGGTGCAGAAGTTGGGCGGCCGTGTGGCTATCGATAAAGAAATTACCGATGGCTTCGCTATCTCCATTTTCCTGCCTTGGAACTGCCCCTCAAAATAACAACGCCGCGACAAAGTGCGGCGTTGCTGAAATAAGTAGGCAGCATTTATCCATTTACATCGTACGATAATCGGGATCGCCATCGGATTTACCGCTATAGCAAGTGCCCGGCATGGATGTTTCGTAGTCGTGCCTTTTGCGATCGTTGTTGCACGCAGCACGGCTGTCATACACTTTTCCGCAGAACCAGTGACCCGGTATGGCACACTGCCCTACATACGTCCTATTGCGTTTGCCTGCGCATCCACTTGCCATGATTGCAATGGCAACCACCAAAAGAATTGCCCCGAGTTTTTGCATGCTTTCTCCCTTAGCAAATTTTCTACGAACAATGCCGTAGAATGATGCCGCAGATTGATATGATTGTCACGTTGCTTGATTTTCCTGTCTGGATTCTGATGCACTAGGATTTGACGTAGACCCCGTAGACTGCCGATACAGGGTTCCCATTACCCAATCCCCCAGTGGATAGGTAATGTTGAAATTGTGCGTCTGCATGAGCGCCGGGTTATGGTGATTTTGGTGCAACTGTTTTAGCCACATAATGACCCTGTTGCGACCTAGTTTGGTATCAGGCTGCACGTGGTAGGCAAAGTGAAACAGCTCGTAGTTGAAGAAATACGCCACCGCTGTAAATACGAATAACCAGGCAACATTTGCTGAAAACAGCCAGAATAAAATGAGGCCCATGGGCAACGCAAAACACCCAAAAAAGAACACCAGCATAACCGGTGGAAACAATACCGCCTTAAAATCTCTGGAACTCTCAAAGGCCATTGCTTCGTGGGTGAAAAACCGATGATGTTGTTGTGCATGGCGTTCGAATACAATTCCCAGCAACGGGAATTTGTGGTGCATGGGGCCACGGTGTCCGATATATTCCACCGCCACGCCATACAGGAAAGCTATGGGAATGGTCAGCCACTCCAGCGGGGTCACGTTTTCAAGGCGCCACAGCGCCACAACCATGGCCGTCGTACAAACAATAATTGTGAGTCCAAAATGCGCCCAACCCCGATAATTTTCGGAAGTCTCCTGCGCATGAAAGCGTTGACGGTAATTCGCGGTTTTTTCTGGAATATGCATGGCGGCACCCGTTTGCCAAATCCTTTGCCTAATATGCCTTTGGTGGCAGCGTGAAGCAAACCAAGCGACCACGCCAACTACATGGCAACAAACCCAAAAAGCGCTCGGTTTGGCGTAAATGGATGCTGCGTGCTGCGCTGCTGGTCCTAGCTCTATTGCTGTTGCCTTTGCCTTTGTTGCTGCCATTGCGCTGGTTTGAACCGGCTACGACAGCTTTCATGCTGAGCCACGCAATAGGCGACACAACGCCCATAGCCGATAGGAACTGGGTGGTACGTAATGGCATGCCTGATGCGCTACCCATGTCCGTGATCGCGTCAGAGGATCAACGGTTTGCGCAGCATGACGGAGTTGATTTTGAAGCGGTCAACCAGGCTATTGCAGAGTATCGCAAAGGCCAGGGTTTGCGCGGCGCCAGCACCATCACGCAGCAGCTAGTGAAGAATCTTTATCTATGGCAAGGACAGAATTTTGTACGCAAGGGCCTGGAAGCGTATTTGGCCTTATGGGCTGACTTGCTCATCCCCAAGCATCGTGTACTAGAAATTTACTTGAACGTTGTGGAATTTGGCGATGGAGTGTACGGAATTGAAGCGGCCGCACGCATCTATTTTGACAAGTCCGTTCATGAATTGTCGGAGTGGGAATGCGCTCTCTTGGCGGCCAAACTACCCGCACCAAAACGCTACTCCGTTACGCCGCCCTCGCCCTATATGCAGCAACGAGCGAACTGGATCATGCGTCAGGTAGAGCAACTGGGGACGCAACTATATTTGGAGCAAGTACGGTGGTGAGACGCATATCACTTTGGACTCACCGACCTTTCTCTGTTGCATGCATTATCTTTTGTTGCGCGATGTCAGGTACTGCGTTCGCAGCCGTAAATCTAGAGCTTTCTGGGGTAATGGAGGCACAAGAAGAGGCGATCAGATCCAATTTGCCCGCGCTGGCGGACGCCTCTCCCAACCCACAGCAGATGCCTGGGTTTACTCAGCGTATTGCTACGATTATTAGCAACACGTTAGAGCCATGGGGCTACTATGGATCCACCGTGGAATTTGCCACCAGGCGCGAAGGCGAGACATGGGTGATTGAAGCCGACGTGCGCAAAGGAAAGCCGGTCCGAATCACCGATATTGATATCGATTTTGTCGATTCAAACGGAGCAAGTGCTCCCTGGTCGGCGGCACGCGCCGAGCCGGCGTTTGGCATGCAGATTAGCGACATCTTTCATCACGGCACCTACGAAAGTGCGAAAAGACAGTATCTGACCGAGCTCAACTACCGTGGGTTTTTAGATGCCGAAATCGTAACCAAAAGCGTGCGCCTTGATCCCATCGCAAACACAGCCAGGATTACGCTGGAATATCATTTGGGGCCGCAATATGTATTCGGTGAAGTCACGTTCTCGGATAGCCCGTTCGAAAGGGAATTTTTGATGCGTTACGTCAACTTCGAAAAAGGTGAGCCTTTTTCGGGGCGCAAATTGCTGCAAATGAATCAGCGAATGCTGAGCGAAGTCTACTTTGAACGTGTAGACATCGCGCCCAATCGGCAAACAGGCGAGCTTGTGGTGCCCGTCACCGTAACCGCGGTCCCAAAGCGTCGCGATCGCTATCGCTTTGGCTTGCTCTACGGCACCGACTCTGGAATTGGCGTTGAGATAGGTGCGCTGCGTCGCTGGTTCAATCAATTTGGTCACTACGGCGAACTCACCACGCAGATAACAGCCAGGGAGCAAAACCTGCTCGGTCGATACCGCATACCGAACGGCCGAAACCCCGATTCCTATGTGGAGGCGCAGGCACGGATCGAGACTGAAGATACGGATGTATTCAACCGGCTTGAACAAAGCGTCAGTGCCAGCCGCTTCCGACCGTGGCAAGGATGGCGACGCACCGAGGCAGTTACGCTGCTGCATGAAGATTTCGAAATTGGTACTCAAGACGATACCAGCGTGCTGCTGATGCCTTCCATCGCACTGTCTCGCTCGCGCGGGCAAGAACGGCCCATTCCAAACGAAGGGTATTTGTTGCGATTTGGAGCGCGGGGCGGTGCTGAATCTCTGCTGTCGGAAACCGACTTTGTGCAGCTTGATATGACTTATAAATGGATTTATTCATTTGCCGATAAGTATCGCGTATTGAGTCGCACGACTTTAGGCGCCACCTGGGTGGATGACTTCTTTGCGCTTCCCCCCAGCGTGCGCTACTTCGCCGGTGGTGATCGTTCGGTCAGGGGCTTTGACTATCAAACGCTTGGACCGGTGGACGATGCGGGCAACGTGGTGGGTGGTGAGTACCTGCTTACTGGCTCTATCGAGCTGGAACGACAAATAACCGGACCCTGGCGCGCCGCCGTATTTTTAGACGCTGGCAATGCGTTCTCGGATGATCAAACCGAAGAAGCCGTAGGCGCGGGCTTCGGCGTGCGCTACGACACGCCAATTGGTCTGGTTCGTCTGGATCTGGCCTTTCCGCTTACGGATCAAGAGTCTGGCGTACAGTTCCATCTGATTGTGGGCCCAGACCTATGAGAAAGCGCACGAAGCTGCTTATTGGTGTCGGCATTTTCCTACTGTTGGCGGGGATTGGGCTTGCGATTATCTGGTACACATCTGCCGGACTGAACTTTGCCATTGCGGCCGCCAATCGGTTTGCGCCGGTCGATATTGAAACAGAAAACGTTCGCGGCAGTTTAAACAGCGACATTAGCGCCGATCGGTTCAAGATAACCATTGGTGAAACCACTATTGTGGTGTATGACCTGTATGCCGATATTGAGACTTGGGCAGCTATCCAACGGGACTTCATTGTTAACAAGACTTCTGCGTCGCGTGTAGAAGTACTGTTGCCACCCCCTGCCCCTGAAAACAAGGAGCCGTTCTCGTTACCAGATCCATTGCCTGCCAACCTGAAGCTCAACGTGAAGCAGCTGGACGTTGATAGTCTGGTAATTACGCAAAATGAAGTAGATCAAAGCTTGTCCGACATCAAGGCACAGCTATCCATCGCGAATCAGCGCCTAGAAGTGACAAATCTGTCCGCGAGCAACGCCGATGCCAGGGTAAGTCTCAGCGGCAATCTGGATACAGCCAACCGCTATGCGCACGAGCTAGAAGTTGCAGCAGATTTAGCCGAACTTGGACCGGTGCGTTTGCACAGCAAGGGCGACGTAGACCAGCTTACGCTCGATTTGAATGCGCCAGATCAACAGGCTCAGGCTTTGCTTACGCTAGTCGACCCTGTTAATCGGTTGGACGCAGGGCTTGATGCCACCTATCAGGACTGGCAAGCCACCGCGCAATTGTCTGGTGAGCATTTAGATTTTAGCGGGCAGATAAACGCAAAGAACGACGCGCTAGAGTTGAACACCCAGTTTGATCGATTGGTCTATCAGAAGAGCACCCTCGCGCTAGAAAACCTCACCGGTCAAAGCCCCACCTATGACCTTAGTTTCGATGCAGATGGGGAGCTTGTCGTCGAAGAAGACCCAAAGCTGGATTTTGCGGTGCAATGGCAGTCACCTCAAATCGAAGGATCTGGGCAGCTCAGCGGCACCGTTGCGACACCGCAATTTAAAGGCAGGGCCGACGTCACCGCAAAAGGAAGAACAGTCTCGTTACTGGCAGACCTGGGGTTAGACCCCAATCAGCAGTTAGGTGGCACGCTAGAATCATCGGATCAAAGCGTATTTGCCGATGTGCAGGCTGACCTTGCTGACCCCGATTTTCCCTGGTCTGCGCAGTTGCAGCTCAACGAATTCAACCCTGAGCTGATTGACTCCGAGTGGAGTGGCGAGATTAGCGGCGCAATTACTGCGCGGGGTAACAGCGCTGATCGTGTTGAAGTGCGCGCTGATGACATTGCTGGCAGCTTGCGCGGCTATGACTTTGCCGCAGCCATTGAAACACAGATTCTCGACGGCACCGTGGCAAACTTGGACGCTCAGGTCTCCAGCGGCTCGGCGAATATCCAAGCGGACTTTGCGGAAAACCTTTGGTCGGTGGACGTAGACATTCCCCAGTTGCAGGCAATGCTGCCCGAGGCCAGCGGTAATTTGGTTGCCAACATCCAGTTCTCGCAAAAGACTGACGAAGTTTGGGAGATTCAAGGCAAGGCCAATAGCGACGGGTTGCAATGGCAGGAGCTAGCGGTAGGCGCAGTTACCGCCTCTGCGGACATGCGTTATCCCCAGACGGGCAGTGCCAATATCGACGCCACAAACTTTGTGTATGGGGAAATTGATCTGCCAGTTCTCAATGCGTCTCTTACCCCGCAAGGTGATCAACATGTATTGCAGCTTAAGGTAGATAACGGCGCGCAGCTAATTAAGGCCCAGGCCCAATGGGACGAGCTTTTGCCTCAAGATGCGTTTAAATTGGCCCAGTTTACGTTGCAAGATTCCGTCCTTGGATTATGGGAGCTCAGGGAGCCCGCCACGCTGACCACCGACAGCAAGCAGTGGCGATTAGAGCCGTTATGCCTGGAACAGGGCAAGGCCTATTTTTGTTTCGGCGGCGAGTATGTTCCCGACCAAGTGGTAGACGTAGACCTGGAAGCCTCCAAATTTCCGCTGGATTTACTGGAGCCTGTCCCAATCCCTATTTCTATGGGTGGCGAGGTAGATATCACTGCCAAGCTTAATGCGCGATCTGGCGCTATGACAACGATTGAGGTAGACACCAATGCTGAAGAAATCAGGATTGCCAGCCGCGTAGACGACGCGCAGCCAATCACCCTGAGCCAGCTAACTGCAAGAGTGGTCAACACAGATAACGGCATCGACGCCAAGCTAACCGCAAGTGCGCTAGAGGCGCCATTAGATATTTCCATCAGACTCGATAACCTGGACCTGGACAACTGGCAGCAGGCAGGATTGGGCGGTCAGCTTCGGCTTGCGCCATTAAGTGCGGCAATAATCGACGAGTATATCGAGCCATTGCAGAACGTCGATGGTGAAGTCTCAATCGACGTAGGACTAAGCGGTACCTTGGGCAGCCCGTTGTGGAACGGCGAAGTACGCGGACGCGGCCTGGCCGCCACCGCGATTGATGCGGGAACCGTATTTAATGAGGGTCAGTTGGATATTGAAGCCAACAATGCCATAGCCACCGTAGCGGCTCAGATCAGCGCCGGGGAAGGCTCACTGCGGGTCAATGGACAAGTTGGTCTACAAAACATACCCCCGGAAACCATATCGCTTCGCGTAACCGGGGAAAAAGCAAAAATCCTCGATCGCCCCGCCCAGCGACTAATCGTTACGCCGGACCTGGTTTTTACCGGTGATGAAGACTCCGCACATTTAGAAGGCTCGGTCCGTGTGGATGAAGGTCGCATCCGGCTGGAAGGCAGCTCCGACGCGGTCAACCGCAGCCCTGACGTGGTTGTGATTGGACGCGATGAAGCAGAACAAAAGAGCGAGTGGCCCGTCACCGCCAATGTCAGACTGATCGTGCCTGAACCCATGCAAATCACCGGTTATGGCCTGGATGGTGAACTGACCGGAGACTTACGTATCCGCTACACTGACAATGGCAACACGCTAGCCCAGGGTGAGCTGCGTATAAAAGGTATGTACGAGGTATACGGTCAGGAACTTGAGATTCGCGACGGACGCCTGCTATACACCAACTCCCCAATTGAAAACCCCGCGCTGGCTTTGGAGGCCGTGCGCGAAGTGGATGACATCACCGTCGGCGTCAACGTCACTGGCCTGGCCGAGCAGCCACGGATAGAAGTTTTCTCTAACCCGAATATGCCCGAAACCGAAGCGCTAAGTTACCTACTGCTCGGTCGCAGTCTTAACTCGGCCGGCTCCGACATTGATTTTACGTCTGCTGCGCTGGGCCTGGGGTTAAGTCGCGGTGCGGACTCGATTAGCAGCTTCGGCAAAAAAGTAGGGCTGGACGAATTGTCTGTGGCGATGCGCAGCGACTTAGGTGGGGCGGCATTGTCGTTGGGACGCCGTCTCTCGCCCAGATTATTCTTGCGCTACACAGTCGGGCTTATTGAACCCGTGGACTTGCTCCAACTGGAATACAAGATCAATCGCCGCTGGTTCCTCCGATCAGAAATTGGCGAGGAAACCCGGGCGGCCATCGAGTACCAGATTGAGACCGGCCGCTACGTCTCTGAACAGCAGAAACAGGCCGGGGACTCCAAATAACTTAACCGTTTACTTCTTCGCACCCAAGACTTAAGCCTTTTGTGCCAATAGATACAACATGAGGTCTTCCGCGTAGACGCTGCCGGTTACCTTACCCTCCTGCCGCGAGTCGACAACGGGCATAAATTTGAGCCCATGGGTCCGCATCGTCTGAGCCGGCAAGTTACAAGGCTTCTCAGCGCAGGCAACCAACGGTTCTTTGGTCATTAAGTCCGCAACCGTGGCATTGGCGTTGTCTTCCAAACCAGCAATAACATCAGTCCGCGTCACAATGCCGATTGGTTTTTCATCATTGCCTATCAACCCAAAGTCCAGTCGCTCGCTACACAAATATTCAAACGCCTCGGCGGCCGAAAGTGACTGGTCAAACCAAACCACCTGCGTGCGCATGATGTCTTCGCACGCCACCTTACTTAATGCGCTACTTGCCACTGCACCATGTGACCACGACCGCATGGGTGGCGCGGCAGCGCGCTCGAGCAGTGTCTCCATAGGTTTGAGTACGGCCGATATTCTGCCGAGAATATCATGGGGAAGCACCACAGCCTCTAATGCGTTGCTTGCTCGCAGCCGCGTCGGTGACTCCGTATAACCCTCCAGTGAATGAGGGCCAATCAGGTCCCCCCTGCCAAAAGTGCACAGGGACTTGTACGTTCCGTCCGGCTGCATTTCCTCCAGGACTGCCTCACCATGCTCAATCGCATAAAACGCGTCGGACTGTGTGTCAGGATCCAGCACAAATTCGTCCCTTGCGAAGAATGCTCGGCTCACGGGTGGCGTGCTGGCTGCGCTGAACGCAGCAATCTCTCTGGGGAATATCATCTCCCAGGCCCAGTTCAGTCCTACTTTTAGCTTTTGCAGCATAGATGGCAGTTTTACCAGGAATGCGCTGCGCCAAAGCCAGAAGGCTGGGAAACCTGATAGGCGTACGCCAAATAGTTCTGCGACGCCCTTGCCGTCGCCAATTCCGGCCGCCAGACCGACGGGTTTGAATGCAAACGGCTGCGTAGCCTGACCGCGGAATACACGGACGATGTTCTCTGCTGCCTGGCGTCCCTGACGTTCTGCAAATTGGGCTGTCGCTGGCGAGACCTGTCCATCATGCTCGTTAGGAACCGCAGCGCAATCCCCAACTGCCCAAAGATTCTCCGTGCCTTCTACTCGCATATCTGCTGCGGTTCGCAATCGGCCTCGATCTTTGGGCAAATCCAGGCCGGTGATGAGTGCGCTGGGTGCATTTCCAACCGTACAAACGATAGTTGCGCCAGCCACTGCGGCACCATCTTCTAGATATACTTTGCGCTCAGTCACCGCTTTTGCCCGACTATTCAGGACGAAACGAATATGTGCTTTTTGCATCTTTTGTAACGCGAAGTCCCTCAAACTGGGAGAAACTTCCGGCAAAATTTGATCACGCGAGTGCACCAGTGTCACGCATATGTCATGTGCATCGACTTTTGGATAGTACTTAGCGGCATGCCTGGCGAGATCGTTAATTTCACCAGCAACCTCGACGCCGCTAAACCCACCGCCAATCACAATAAATGAAAGTAGTCCCTTTTTCTTTTCGGGATCGGCCTCTGCGTTCGCCTGCTCAAGCCGCTCCATGACTTTGAGCCGCAACGCTATGGCGTCGCCTATGCTCTTAAGAGGCATTGCGTGATTCATCATCCCGGGAACCCGACTTAGATCAACTCGATTACCAACCGCCAACACCAGATGATCAAAGTCTAGCTCCTCCTGTTTGCCCGCATAGTTGGTAAAAGTCAGTCGTCTGGATTCGGGTTCAATGGCCACGACTTCTTCTGTACGACAATCAACCTTGGGCAGCACTTGTCGCAGCGGTGCGGTGATGGAACTAGATGCTAGAGACGATCCCGCCACGTCCGCCAAGAGTGGTTGGAACAACATGTAGTTGTCTTTATTAAACAGAATAAGTTCTGCATTGGGCAAACGCTTACTCAGAGTCTTCGCGCATTTGACCCCGGCAAACCCGCCGCCGACGATGACGATTCGCTGTTTTTTCATAGTATTAGTACCACGCCCGGGTGGCTACCCGAGCGTCTTCGGATTAAGTATGAAGGGCTATTGATCTAGCCGGTCTTTGTCGCGAAAACGACGCTTGATGTAGTAATCCAAGCTGACGTATTTCCCGCCACCAAGAGCCCACAGTGCAAGTAGCATGATCAGATAGGTAACAGACCACTCAATCCCATTGTTAGAAATGACAAAATTGCCGCGTTCAAATAGCCAGTCTGGATGGCCATTTTCTTCCATGATTTGGCGCCCCAGGGACTGTCGCTCCATTACCTCTTCAATATCTGCTGCCGGATAGGGAGAAGATGGGTCGTGGACTGCCTGCCAACCGTTCTCCCAATGTACGGTGCCTGCCGCTACAACCATGGTGAAAATCAGCGGAATGGCGATCCATCGGGTTGCCAGGCCTAGTGCCAGCAGAACCGCCCCAAAAAATTCAGCACCCCACGCAAAAAACGCCATGAGAAGAGGAAATGGTAATCCCAAGCCCTCACCAAACCAGGATGCGACGCCTGCCAGCCCTTCCGCCGGATTTAGAGTGCCGTCAAACGGATTCCATTTATTGGTACCGGCTATCCAGAAAACCGGCACTAAATAAATCCGCAAAGCCAACGGAGCCAGAAAGTCTAACTTTCGTAGTGCATCCATCAGGTCCTGCAGACGATTCATAATCCCAACCATATTTAATCTCACCTTGTGTTAATTCCCTCTCACAAGAACTGGTGGAATAGGATTCGCTTTCACAATATCGCGGGATTGTGTGTCAATCACCGCGCCAATTGGGTTCAATTCACACCAATCTTACAAGCCTCATACGCTGAGTTCATACCATGAATAGACAATGTGTCGCTCGTTTATGGATCAGGAAAAGAAGTATGAAAAGGTTATTTTTTGCAATCGTCGGCCTATCGGCGGCCGCCGTCGCGCAAGCGCAGGTCACTGCAGTAGTTGGGCACTTCGCGCCGTTCTCAGGTAGCATCGAAGAAACGGCGGTAGACGTAGAAGTGAACGGTGCTTTGCTACTGGAAGATGTGGTGTTCGGGCAATTCTCAAACCGCGTAGAGTTGGGAGATGCAGGCGCATATACCGTTGAAGTTTTTCCCGCTGGGAGCAATGATGCTGCGATTAGCCTTACTGCAGAACTTGCCGAGGGCGACTATTCTTTGCTTGCAATAGGGGATAGCGTCAATCAACCCTTAGAACTGCTTGCTCTGGACGATGCAACCGACGCACCAGAAGCGGGCAACGTCAAAGTGCGTGTGGTCCATGCTGCCCCTTTTGATACCGACATTGACAGCACGCTAGTCTCCATCCGCACAGACGGGGGCGATGTGGTGGGCGGCCTCGACTCTGTGCCCTATAAAGCGAGCAGCGACTTTCTAGAGCTACCAGTTGGCACATACAATCTTAAAGTTAGCTCCCCCGATGGTAATACCAATTTCATTGACGCGGCACCATTTGCAGCAACTGAAGGAGCGGTGGTTACCATCGTGGCTACAGGAAATGGCTCTTTGCAGCCGCTAGGGCTTACGGCCTTGTCCGTTGGCTCGCTGCCACTCGAGATTCCGTCGGATCTGACAGCAAATGGCATCTTCACGTTGGATACTAATGGGCAGGGAATGCAAGTCCAGGTTTATCCTAGACAGGATCGTCTCCTGGGATTCATCTACACGTTTGATGTGAATGGCACAAACCAAGAGTGGATTCACTTCGACAGCTGTAACTCAGACGCTGGCGAGGCAGAGTGCGCGTCCCCAGGAAGTTACGATGTTAACGGTACTCCAGTGAGCTTCTACCGCTCGACTGGGGGTATCTTCAACTCAGATTTGCAGGATGCAACCTTGACGGCACAGGGTACTGGCGTCATCAGTTTGTTAGATTGTGATACGTTGCTGCTGCAGGGTAATCTGGGCAATGGCGCAGGTGAGGTAGCGCTTGAGTTTAGTCGCCTTGGCGACCGGTTAAGCTGCTTTACGGAATAAATCTTTGCGGTAAATTGCAATACCAGGCCGACTGGGCAACCAGTCGGCCTTTTTCGTTCTCTTCTAAACGCCTTGTCGGGCCATCAGCATCTTCTTGATCTCTGCGATGGCTTTTGCGGGATTTAGACCCTTGGGGCATGTCTTGGTGCAGTTCATGATGGTGTGGCAGCGATACAGGCGGAACGGATCTTCCAGATCGTCCAGTCTTTCGCCGGTGGCTTCATCGCGCGAATCAACCAACCACCGATAAGCCTGTAGCAGGATAGCCGGGCCCAAATAGCGATCACCATTCCACCAGTAGCTTGGGCAGGACGTGGAGCAGCAAGCGCAAAGAATGCACTCATACAAACCATCCAGCTTCTCGCGAGCTTCAGTTGACTGCAGGCGCTCTTTGTCCGGCGGTGCCACGCTGCTGGTCTGCATCCAGGGCTTAATCGAAGCATATTGAGCGTAAAAATGCGTCATATCGGGAACCAGGTCTTTCACTACCGGCATATGCGGAAGCGGATAGACCTTGGCGTCGCCACCGATGTCTTCGATAGGCTTGGTGCACGCTAACGTGTTGGTGCCGTCAATATTCATCGCGCAGGAACCACAGATACCTTCGCGGCACGACCGACGCAGTGTTAGCGTAGAATCGATTTCGTCCTTAATCTTGAGCAGTGCGTCAAGCACCATGGGACCACAACGATCCATATCTACTTCGTAGGAATCTACCCGCGGATTCTCACCGCTATCTGGATCATATCGGTAGACTTTAAACGTCTTGGTATTACTCGCACCCTCGGCTTTGTAGTTCTTACCTTTGCCGATTTTGGAATTCTTTGGCAACGAAAATTTAGCCATGCTTTCCTCGCTTTAGCGCAGCAACTATCTAAGCCACTGCGTTTAACAAATCAATAAGTTCGCGCTTTTGGCGGAACAGCCTCAACATCGTCAGTGAGCGTTGTCAGCGTGACGGGACGATACTCAAACGTTACAGCGCCCTGCTCGTCAATCCATGACGTGGTGTGCTTCATCCAGTTCTCGTCATCCCGATCTGGATAGTCCTCTCTGGCATGCGCACCTCGACTTTCCTTTCGGTTATGCGCAGAGTTCATGGTCAGCACCGCGCAGGACAGTAGATTTTGCAGTTCCAGTGCTTCAATCAAATCTGAGTTCCAAACCATGGATCGATCATTGATCTTGAGCTCGCTGAAGGACGCAAACACTTCGCCAATTTTCTCTTTGCCTTCGGCGAGCACTTCTTCGGTCCGGAACACTGCAGCATTATTCTGCATGGTCTGCTGCATATCGCGTCGGATCTCAGCAGTACTGCGATTACCATCCGCATTGCGAATCTTGTCAAAGTTGGCAAGCGCTTTATCCAGCGAATCCTGTGGCGTAGCCGGATGGCTCTGATTCGGTTTAATGATTTCCGCACAGCGATGTGCAACTGCTCGACCAAAGACAATCAAATCCAACAGTGAATTGGAGCCCAATCGATTGGCCCCATGCACAGACACACATGCCGCTTCACCGATTGAGAATAACCCGGGTACTACTGCAGCTGGATCACCATCTCGATGGGTTACAACCTCACCATGGTAGTTGGTGGGTATACCGCCCATGTTGTAGTGCACGGTGGGCAGCACCGGAATCGGGTCTTTCGTGACGTCCACATTGGCAAAAATCTTCGCTGTCTCTGCGATACCAGGTAGCCGCTTTTCGATGACATCGCTGCCCAGGTGAGACAAATTCAAATGTACATGGTCTTTATCTGGACCAACGCCACGGCCTTCGCGAATTTCCATTGTCATGGACCGTGAAACAACATCGCGGGATGCCAGGTCTTTTGCGTTTGGTGCGTATCGCTCCATGAAACGCTCACCCTCTGAGTTGGTCAGGTAGCCGCCCTCTCCACGCACGCCTTCGGTAATTAAGACCCCTGCGCCATACACGCCGGTAGGATGAAATTGTACAAACTCCATGTCCTGCAGCGGCAAGCCTGCGCGCACGATCATGCCGTTGCCATCGCCGGTGCACGTGTGCGCTGAGGTTGCAGAGAAGTAGCTGCGACCATAGCCGCCGGTAGCCAGAATTACGGCGTGCGCCTTAAACAGATGCATTTGGCCGGTATTCATCTCCAACGCCAACACGCCGCGACATGCACCTTGGTCGTCCATGATGAGATCCAGGGCGAAAAACTCAATGAAGAATTGCGCGTCGTGTTTTAGTGACTGCTGATATAGCGTGTGCAAAATGGCGTGACCGGTTCGGTCTGCGGCAGCACAGGTGCGCTGGGCAGTACCTTTACCAAAGTGGGTAGTCATACCACCGAATGGGCGCTGGTAAATTTTGCCTTCTTCTGTACGCGAGAACGGCACACCATAGTGTTCCAACTCAATTACGCTGGGAATTGCTTCACGACACATGTACTCAATTGCATCTTGATCCCCGAGCCAATCGGAGCCTTTGATGGTGTCGTACATATGCCAACGCCAATCATCTTCGCCCATATTGGCCAAGGCAGCACTCATGCCGCCCTGCGCCGCTACCGTGTGGCTTCGTGTGGGGAAAACTTTGGTTATGCAAGCCGTGTTCAGGCCTGTCGCAGCCAGGCCAAACGTGGCACGCAGGCCAGCACCACCGGCACCAACGACAAGTACGTCATATTCGTGTTCGACCAGGTCGTAGGATTCGCTCACCCTGCACCCCCAGCAACCAATTTAATAATCGAAATAACCGTCACAACCATTCCCAAATATGCAGCTAGTTTGATGGCGATAAGTAGACTGTATTCCATCGCCGGAGTATGAATGTAATCTTCTATGACGACCTGCAGGCCCAACTGGGCATGATGCAGCATGACCACTACCCAGGTGGCAAATAGCGCAACATTCCAAGGATTTGTTAACCAGATCGTGACAGCGGCGTGATCCAGACTGCGCAAATCAAACAGCGCCACCACAGCCCATAGGGTAAGCGGCACAAGTGCAATCGCGGTCAGTCTTTGCACCCACCAATGGTGCACACCCTCTTTGGCAGAACCACTGCCTTTAACTTTTGCTAGTGGATGCTCAAACTTCATGCGGCACCCCCAAACATAAAGAAGGCAGAAATAGCAGTAGCGACCACCGCAAAGGCGATGACCAGCAGCGCTCCGGCAAATGCAGGTCCAAGCTCCAGCGCTCGGCCGGTATCCCAAATCAGGTGACGAATACCGTTAGCCAAATGGTAGAACGTTGAAAAGAGCACCGCTATAAGTGCTATCTGCCCCACCATTCCACTAAGAAATCCGTGCACCGATGCGAACAATTCTGCATCAGCGGCCAAGGCATATAGCCAAAAAACCACGAAGAATGCCGCAAATGACAAAAACACGCCTGTCATGCGGTGCAAAATGGACAGCGCCATGGTCCATTCCCATTTGTATACTTGTAGATGCGGCGATAATGGTCGCTCAGACATCGCTTCCTCCAATTGGAAAAATTGAATGCTTAATTAGTATTTTGGGTCGTACATCATTTCTGCGATGGTAGTTCGCCAATCGGCATTGTCCACCTCAGCGAGCCCTTCCTGGACTGCTTGCTCTGCAACCGCCACTGCGATCTCTAGTGATACACGGCGGATTTCTGGCAGTGGGGGATAAATCGCACCCATATCGAGATCTTTTTGTGTCACACAATCTGCCAGAGCTCGTGCCGACGCTAAAAACATGCCATCACTGATTTTTTGTGCCTTGCAAGCCAAGGCGCCAAGCCCTATTCCGGGAAATATATACGCGTTGTTACCCTGGCCCGGCTTGTAAAACTTGCCTTCAAATTCAACCGCAGGAAACGGACTGCCGCTGGCAAAAACGGCCTGACCATTGGTCCATTCATAGGCCTCGGCTGCCGAACACTCTGCGTTAGAAGTCGGATTTGAAAGCGCAAATACCACTGGATGGGTATTATACGCTGCCATCTTCCCTAATGCCTCTTTATTGAAGGTCCCAGGTCTGCCGGTTGCTCCAATGAGGACATGGGGCTTGATTTCGTCAATGGCTTCAAGAAAGCTCATTGGGTTCATATCGTGAGCATACGGCATGTTGTGTGGCGCCAATCGGTCAGAAGAGGCCGTTACCAATCCACGGGAATTGCAGAAGAACAAGTGGTTGCGCGCCTCATCCAGACTTAAACCTTCTGCCACTTTCGCCGCAGCCACCAGATCACCAATGCCCGTTGCAGCAGAACCCGCGCCAAGAAACAAAATGCGCTGGTCTTTGAGCTCGACTCCGGACTTTTTGCCCGCGGCCATAACGCCTGCAAGTGCGACCGCGGCGGTGCCCTGGATATCGTCGTTAAAACAAAGCACCTGGTCTTTGTAGCGATCCAGCAGATGGTAGGCATTGCCAGTGACAAAATCCTCAAACTGAATCAACACACCGGGAAAGACTTTCTGCGTTGCCTGTACGAACTCATCAATCAGAGCATCGTACTCTTCGCCACGAATTCGATCTTGCTCCAATCCTAGATACAGGGGCTGTTCTCGTAGCGTGTGATTCTCAGTCCCTACGTCTATGGTGATAGGCAAACAGTGTTCCGGCCGAATACCGGCGCAGGCGACGTACAACGAGAGCTTGCCAATGGGTATACCCATCCCGTTGGCACCTAGATCACCAAGCCCCAAAATGCGCTCGCCGTCCGTTACAACGATAATTCTAACGTCAGGTTCTGGCCAGTTGCGCAAAATTTCTTCGATTCGCCCGCGGTCCTCACTGGTGATGTACAGACCTCTGGGCCGTCGAAAAATATTCGCAAACTCTTTACACGCCTGACCTACCGTCGGCGTGTAAATAAGCGGCATGATCTCGACAATGTTGTCGATAATAGTGCGAAAGAACAGCGTCTCGTTACGATCCTGCAGACCTTGTAGAAAGATAAATTTCTCAAGATCTGATTCTTTGCGTCGCAGGTTAGCTAGAACTCGCTCTTGCTGCTGCTCTAGATTAAACATCTTCGGCGGCAGTAAGCCTCGCAAATGGTACTTATCTCGCTCTTCCTCTGTGTAGCCCGTAGACTTGTTGAGCGACGGGTCGAGCAGGCGCTGGTAACCTGTAACTGGCGCTTTGCGTTCGTCTTTCATGGCAACCTCTAGTTATTGGCTTAGAGCAAGCAGACTTTCTGCCCCAATTCTTCTATCAATACCTTGGTATTTTCAGAATAATCCAAAGGTGCCTCCACCAGATGTACACCGCCTTTTTCGTGGCAATCCTTGAGCAGCGGCAGAAAATCTTCCGTAGCCTCTACCCGATGGCCGGTAGCACCATAAGAATTGGCGTACGCCACAAAATCAGGGTTGCCGTATTCAAGCCCATAGTCTGGGAAGCCAGCGGCCGCCTGCTTCCAGCGGATCATGCCGTAAGCATTGTCGCGTAGGATCAATACCACCAGGTTGAGTCCTAAACGAACAGCCGTTTCCATTTCTTGGGAGTTCATCATGAAGCCGCCATCGCCACAGATGGACATTACCTTACGCTCTGGATACAGCATCGCCGCCATCATGGCCGACGGCAGACCCGCACCCATAGTCGCTAAGGCATTGTCCAGCAGCACGGTATTGGCTTGATAAGCGCGGTAGTTGCGAGCAAACCAGATTTTATACATACCATTATCCAACGCGATAATGCCATCTTCTGGCATCGCGCGGCGCACATCCGCAACCAGGCGCTGGGGCTTTAATGGGAAAGATTCATCATCACTTCCATCGCTAATGGATCGCAAAACTTCTTCACGCACCCGCATAAAGTAGTCGAAATCCCAGTGGTCCTGCTTATCCAACTGCTCGGAAATGCCCCAAAGCGCAGCCGCAATGTCCCCAACCACTTCGTGTTGCGGGAAATACACCTCATCAACCTCGGCAGAATTGAAGTTAATGTGGATAACCTCTTTGCCTCCGGGCTCCATGAAGAACGGCGGCTTTTCTACCACGTCGTGACCGACGTTGATTACCAAATCGGCTCGATCAATGGCGCAATGAAGGTAATCGGTATCGGACAATGCAGCGGTGCCGATATAAAGGTCGTGGAATTCGCCGATTACGCCCTTACCCATTTGGGTATTAAAAAACGGTATGCCAAAGGAGTCGACAAAATTCTCAAGCTGCTTTTGCACACGCTTGCGATTGGCACCTGCGCCAACTAGGAGCAAGGGGCGCTTCGCCTGCGAAATCATCTGTGCGGCTTTAGCAATTGACTTGCTATCGGGTATCGGTCGCCGCGGATTGCTGCGGGGAAACACAAACTGGTTGGAGGTGCGCTCTTCGGCAATATCTTCCGGCAGCTCCAGATTAACCGCACCTGGCCGCTCTTCTTCTGCAATTCGGAACGACTCGCGTATCAAGCTGGGTATGGTGTTTGCATTCACCACTTGCTTGGCAAATTTTGTGATCGGCTTGAACATACCAACGGTATCCAAGACCTGGAAACGCGCCTGCTTGGATTTTTTCACCGGCTTTTGCCCGGTGATCATCATCATGGGCATTGCGCCGAGCTGCGCATATGCTGCGGAGGTAACAAAGTTGGTTGCGCCAGGACCCAGCGTCGCCAGACAGACCCCCGTATGGCCGGTCAATCTTCCATAGGTGGCTGCCATAAATCCGGCGCCCTGTTCATGACGTGTCAAAATGAGTTTGATGTTGGAAATACGTAGCGACTCTAACAAGTCGAGATTTTCTTCTCCGGGGACCCCAAAGATGTACTCCACCCCTTCGTTTTCTAGCGCTTTGATAAATAAATCAGAGCCCTTAATTTTACCGCCCACCAGCTCCGGCTGAATACCTTGCTTATTTGACTCGCTCATGCGTTCCCTCCCGAATTGCCCATCGCATTGATAGACAATAACGAATTAATGGCGTGACCGCAGCTTGGCGGCGCAGCCGAAAATGAATCCCCTTTGCGTGGCAATAGCTGCCCCGACAACTTACGTTAAAGCAGTATAGCGCACGCGCCAGACGATTGAACGCCGGAACGTCAGAAAATGTTAATTTAAGCTTTGACGGCCAGGGTTAGAGCGTAGGGGAACTCGTCGTGGACGAAGCGTTTGACGGTATGCAGGCCTGCCGTTCGCAGCAGCTCGTCTACCTCAAGGGGCAGAAACTTGCGGCTTATTTCCGTGAAAATTGTTTCCCCTTTAGCGAAAGAAGCCTGCATACCGAGCGCGTCAACGGGTACGACCTGATCTACGTCCGACTTCAGGTGCATTTCGACCTGGCGTTTGGACTCATTATAAAAAGCGACGTGGGTAAACTTGTTGAGATCAAATCCGCCGTTAAGCTCTCGGTTGATGACGGTGAGCACGTTCAAATTAAACGCAGCAGTCACACCCTGGCTATCGTTATAAGCTGCTTCAAGAACATTGCTGTCTTTATGCAGATCGGTACCGAGCAGAAAGTAATCGCCACCCTGCAGGTCGTCCGTGATTTCGCACAAGAACGGACCGGCTTCTTCCGGCGGAAAATTACCCAGCGTGCTCCCTAAAAACAACCCCAATGTAGTACCGAACCGATTGGGCAACTGGCCAAGGCCAGCCGTGTAGTCTCCTACCAGAGCGTGCACAAACAGGTTTTCATACTCTTCGGAAAGCCCGCGGCCAACGTCTTCTAGCAGTTCGCCGCTGACGTCCATGGGCCAATACACGTGGGTGTGATGGGTAACGCCTTGCTCGGACCAGGCATCGAGCAGCGCCCGGGTTTTTCGCGACGTGCCGCTACCATATTCCAAGATATTGCGTGGTTCTACGCGACGAATAATCTCGGTTGAACTGCTCTGTAGCAGTGACCATTCGGTTCTTGTTGGATAGTACTCTGGCGTATCGCAAATCTTATCGAACAGGAGTGAACCGTGTTCATCATAGAAAAATTTCGGATGGAGAAATTTTTCTTCGGCGCAAAGACCCTCACGGACAACCTCTGCTAACGTTTCCGGCGTCCTTGACGCCGGCAAATGAGACAGACGGAAATTCTGGGTCGCGACCGTTTTCGGTTTGTGCATCCGTTTAGCTTCTTTTATTTACCGGCGTAATTAGTCAGACTGGACCCGACCACGCTTACGTACAATGAGCATGGCCATTTCTAGCGCCTGCTCATAATTCAATCGTGGGTCGACTGTCGACTTGTAGTCTCTTTCCAGATCCACTTCTTTTAAGTCCCGCGCTCCGCCAACACACTCTGTTACATTTTCTCCGGTCAGCTCTAAGTGCACGCCACCGAGCCGAGAACCAATGTCCTTATGGATATCAAAAGACTGCTCCAGTTCACTGCGGATGTTATCAAAGCGCCTGGTTTTTCTGCCTGACTCTGTTGACTCCGTATTACCGTGCATTGGGTCACAGCACCACAATACGGTACGCCCGGAACGCTGTACCGATTCAATTAACTCTGGCAGATGGCTATCCACGTTGCCTGCACCCATGCGGTGTATCAATGTAATGCGGCCCGGCTCATCGTCAGGGTTGAGTACTTTCAACAACTCCTGCAACCACGCAGAGTCCATTTTGGGGCCGATTTTAATCCCAATGGGATTTCGAATGCCGCGACAGTACTCAACGTGTGCACCATCCAGCGCAGCCGTGCGCATCCCGATCCATGGCAAATGGGTAAGCAAATTAAACCAACCCCACTGGCGCGGGACCTGGCGTGTTTGCGACTGCTCGTAGTGCAAATGCAGCGCTTCATGCGAGGTGTAGAAATCGACGCGACTCAGCGCACCAACGCGACGCCCGGCGAGCGTTTCCATAAACTGTACTGATTCGCCAACCGAGTCCACCATGCGCTGATATTCTTGCGCCAGGGGCGAGTGGTC
Source organism: uncultured Gammaproteobacteria bacterium (assembly GCA_964630895.1). Classification (GTDB taxonomy): domain Bacteria; phylum Pseudomonadota; class Gammaproteobacteria; order Xanthomonadales; family SZUA-38; genus CAZVYE01. The sequence continues at coordinate 21,651 of CAZVYE010000015.1, forward strand.
CACCCAACTCAAATCCCAGTACTCAGGATGATGTAAATCGGCAAAGCCGCCATCCGTGAGACCGCGGACGAAATTGAGGGTCATTGAAGACCGTGCGTATCCTCGCAACAGCCTCCGAGGATCAGGCGTTCGAGACTCTTGATCAAATTCTGCGCCGTTTACCAGGTCCCCGCGGTAACTCGGCAGTGTCACATTGCCACGCGTCTCGAAATCCGAGCTTCGTGGTTTTGCATATTGACCGGCGAAGCGACCGACTCGTACAACCGGTATCTGCAGGCCATGCACTAGCACGAGCCCCATTTGCAGCAAAACTTTCAGACGGTTGGATATAACGTCAGGACGGCACTCAGAGAATGTCTCAGCACAGTCGCCTCCCTGTAACAGGAAACGCTTGCCTTCGGCCGCTTCAGCGAGTTGCTTCTTAAGTGAGTTAACCTCCCAAGAGGTAACCAGAGGCGGTAGCGCGTGCAGCTCGGCTAACACGTCATTCAAGGCGGCTTCGTCAGGGTAAGTCGCCTGCTGTACCAACTCCTTAGATTTCCACGACTCTGGAGACCAGTTTTCCGGCTCATTCACCGGTGAAACATTCTTATTCATCAGAAATAATTACTAAATGTTGCGGATTGACGATACCTTACTATAGATCGTCATGAAAAATACTGCGCTTGGTATATCGCCAGCCAGCCGCCAGCGCCAACGCCGTAAGGCCCAAATACCAAAACAAGGTCCACCAAGGCATGCTCAGCCCCAAGAAGGTCCAGTCAATTTCTGCGCAGTTCCCAGACGCATTAAGGGCTCTATCGAACACTTCTCTGACGTATTCAAATGCTGACAGGGAATCAGCAATGTAAGAAAGGCTGGGACCGCACTCTGGCACTTCGCTGGGCGGCAGACTTTGCATCCAGATGTGTCGCCCCGCAATGACCGCCCCAAGCAGCCCAAAAGCAGCGGTAACAAGTGCATAAATGCGTCTTCCCCACTCTTTTGGTGCGTGCAATGCGCCCAGCAGGAACCCAACTCCCATGCCAATAAAAGCACCACGCTGCAGCATGCAAAGCGGACAAGGATCCAAATACAAAACTCTCTCAGCGTATATTGCGTACGCCATCAAGCCTGCACAGGCTAAAAATCCAAAGATGTAGGAAAATCTCAAAGTATCAACCACTACTAAATCCGAGCTTATCGGATAGTACTAGTCGTACCGAGCATTGCAAGGCCTATCCTGTCCAACATCATTAATATCCATGCTAGCCAAGCAAACCGCAGGCAAAAAAAAGGCCCCGCAAGAGCGAGGCCTTTTAATTTTGCTTGTAAGCTGGCGCTTACTCTTCGCCTTCTGCCTCAATGGCATCTGGACGATCAACGAGCTCTACATAAGCCATTGGCGCATTATCACCATCACGGTAGCCGCATTTTAGAATGCGCATATAACCACCCGGGCGATCGGTATAGCGTGGGCCAATCTCTGAGAAGAGCTTGCCAACAACTTCCTTATCACGCAGACGTGCAAAGGCCAAGCGACGCTTGTGGACAGAATCGCTCTTTGCCATGGTGATCAGCGGCTCAGCCACACGGCGCAGCTCTTTTGCTTTCGGCAGCGTGGTACGGATTACCTCGTGACGAAACAATGAGCTGGCCATATTGCGAAACATCGCCTTGCGATGCGAGCTGTTTCGATTCAGTTTACGACCAGATTTTTGATGGCGCATTGTTCTATTCCTATCCTTTTCTTAACGCCGATCAGCCAATAGCCTGGTCTGAATGCAAACCAGCCGGTGGCCAATCTTCGAGCTTCTGGCCTAACGACAAACCATGCGAAGCTAGAACGTCTTTAATCTCAGTAAGTGATTTCTTACCCAAGTTTGGTGTCTTAAGAAGCTCAACTTCCGTCTTCTGAATTAAGTCACCAATGTAATAAATGCTTTCTGCCTTGAGGCAGTTGGCCGAGCGAACAGTTAGCTCGAGATCGTCGATCGGACGCAACAGAATCGGATCAACCTCGCGCTCTTTCTTCTCTTCTGCTTCTGCCAGTTTGCTGGAGAAGTCAACGAACACTGTAAGCTGTTCCGCCAAGATATTTGCGGCAAGCTTTACCGCTTCTTCGCAATCTACCGTACCGTTTGTCTCGATATCCAGAATCAGCTTATCCAAATCGGTGCGCTGCTCAACCCGCGCGCTCTCAACTGCATAAGACACGCGGCGTACCGGGCAAAATGAAGCGTCCAACTGCAGGCGTCCGATTGGCTTGCTGTCTTCTTCTTTATTACCGCGACTAACAGCGGGCTCGTATCCGCGACCATTGGCAATACGCAAGCGCATGGATATAGAGCCAGCCTTGGTAAGGTTGCAAATGACGTGCTCAGGATTCACGATTTCGATGTCGTGATCAGTCTGAATATCACCAGCAGTTACCGGACCTGGACCTTTCTTCTCCAGCGTTAGCACTGCGTCTTCTTCGCGATGCATAACGATGGAAACTTCTTTAAGGTTCAGCAAAATACCAATTACGTCTTCTTGCACACCTTCAATTGTGGTGTACTCGTGCAAAACGCCATCGATTTCTGCTTCCACAACTGCGGCACCAGGAATCGAGCTTAAAAGAACCCGGCGCAACGCATTACCCAAAGTGTGTCCAAACCCACGCTCTAAGGGCTCCAGCACAATCTTTGCGCGATAGGGGCTCTTGCTATCAACAACCACGTTCTTAGGACGCAGCATATTGGCAATAGTGACTGCCATTCGATTTCCTCGCTTCACTTGTAGCAAACAGGCGCATTACGCCTGTTGCTTGGTGTCTCTCAATATGTGTCCTGACTCACTATGGAGCCAGCCAAAATAACCGCCAAAATAGACGTATTACTTAGAATACAATTCGACGATCAGGTTTTCGTTGATGTCTGCAGACAAATCAGAGCGATCCGGCGCAGACTTGAACACCGCTTCCATTTTCTTCGCGTCAAGCTCAACCCATTCTGGAACCAGATCCATTTCTTGGTTGACATTCAATGCTTCCTGAATGCGCAGCTGCTTCTTAGCGCGCTCGCGGATTGCAACGACGTCACCTGGCTGCACCTGGTATGAAGGGACATTGCAGGTTTGACCGTTTACAACAATCGACTTGTGGCTCACCAACTGACGCGCCTGAGCGCGAGTCACTGCAAAGCCCATGCGATACACAACGTTATCTAGACGGCATTCCAGCAAACGCAGCAGGTTCTCACCAGTCGCGCCCTTAATGCCGGCCGCTTTTTTGTAGTAGTTACGAAACTGCTTCTCAAGTACGCCGTAAATACGACGAACCTTCTGCTTTTCGCGAAGCTGCAAAGCGTAGTCAGATAAACGTGCACGACGCGACGCACCATGCTGACCTGGCTTTTGATCAAGCTTACATTTTGACTCAACGCCACGAGCGGGGCTCTTTAAGAAAAGATCGGTGCCTTCTCGACGCGCCAGTTTACAAGTTGGTCCAGTATATCTAGCCATGATTCTCTCCTTTACACCCGGCGCTTCTTAGGCGGTCGGCAGCCGTTGTGAGGAATCGGTGTAACATCCAGGATGTTAGTAATGCTGAAGCCAATTGAATTCAACGCGCGAACCGATGATTCGCGACCAGGACCAGGTCCTTTTACTCGAACCTCAAGGTTCTTCATACCGTATTCCTGAGCCACGCGCCCTGCTCGCTCTGCCGCAACCTGTGCAGCAAAGGGCGTAGACTTACGTGAACCACGGAAGCCAGCACCACAGGACGTAGCCCAAGACAATGCGTTGCCCTGACGATCCGTAATAGTGATGATGGTGTTATTGAATGACGCTTGAACGTGCGCAACGCCGTCCACTACCGTCTTTTTAATTTTCTTTTTCGGTTTTGCGCTAGGCTTAGCCATAACGATTCTCTCAAATACTCTGGCGAATTAACGCTTGATTGGACGACGCGGACCCTTACGGGTACGAGCATTAGTTTTGGTTCGCTGCCCACGCAACGGCAAGCCACGACGATGACGCAAGCCGCGATAGCAGCCCAGGTCCATTAGTCGCTTAATGCTCATACCGACTTCGCGGCGCAAGTCACCCTCAACGGTATATTCACCGACTAACTGGCGCACTTTGTCCAGCTCAGCCTCTTCCAAATCACCGATCTTTTTGGAGGGCTCTACGCCACTCGCTTCACAAATTTCCAGCGCGCGAGTACGACCAATACCATAGATGGAGGTAAGTCCAACCCAGGTATGCTTATGCACTGGAATGTTGACGCCCGCTATGCGTGCCATCAGCAAAACTCCTTAAATACAAACATTGCACTGCGACTTGCCCCAAAAGGATTACCAAGTCACTTCATCTTAATTTTGCCGCCTCTACCAACCACAAACTATGGACCGATAGAGCGCAGCAAACCGTCGCTGCAGTGCGCGAAAAGCAGAGCATTATAGCGCACAAATCTGCTAACGCAAATACAGCAGCACAAATTATTTCAAATTTTGGCCCTTAGCGGACCACGCCAGAACGACCGTAGTTTTTAAGCTTGGTGTTCTTGAGCAAACTGTCATACTGGTGCGACATCATGTGCGCATTAACCTGCGCCATAAAGTCCATGGTTACTACCACGATAATAAGCAGAGACGTGCCGCCAAAATAAAACGGTACGTTCCAACCAACAATCAGAAAATCAGGCAGTAGGCAAATCGCGACCAAATAGATCGCACCCCATAGGGTGAGTCGCCCAATGACATTATCAATATATTCTGCAGTCTGCTTTCCTGGACGTATCCCAGGAATCAGAGCGCCAGATTTCTTCAGGTTGTCTGCAGTCTCTTGGCTGTTAAATACCAACGCCGTATAGAAGAAACAGAAACCAACAATCAAGCCTGCATATAACAGAATATAGATGGGCTCTCCCGGGGATAGCATCGCTTGGACGTCTTGCAGCCAGCGCATTTCACTATTGGATCCGAACCATCCCGATATGGTGGCTGGGAACATAATGATACTGGATGCAAAGATCGCCGGAATTACTCCAGACATATTCAGCTTGAACGGCAGATGCTGCGACTGCTGTCGACCCACCTGCCCACGCCCACCGGCTCGCCGGTTAGCGTAGTTGACTGTAATACGCCGCTGTCCGCGCTCTACATAAACCACAAACGCCGTAACAACGACTGACAACAGCAACAGAACGAGCACAATACCTTCGCTAATGGTGCCGTTTTTGGCCATCTCTATGGTAGAGGCGACCGCACCTGGCAACCCGGCAACGATACCGGCGAAAATCAGGATGGAGATCCCGTTACCCACACCACGCTCGGTAACCTGCTCACCCAGCCACATCAAGAACATGGTGCCGGCAGTCAAGCTGACCACCGCAGTGAACAAAAACGCCGGTCCAGTAGCAATTACAACTGGCAGACCAGCAACCGCACCCTGATTCTGCAATGCGTATGCCGCACCCAGTCCTTGGAACGCTGCAAGTACTACTGTGAAGTAACGCGTGTATTGGGTGATCTTACGCCGGCCAGACTCACCTTCTTTCTTCAATTGTTGCAACGTAGGTACGGTTGCGCTCATCAATTGAATAATGATGGAGGCCGAGATGTACGGCATCACCCCGAGGGCGAACAGGGAAAAGCGACCCAGTGCACCGCCGGAAAACATGTTAAACATGCCGACGATCGTGCCGTCCTGAGAATCCATCAAACGCGCGAGCGCTTCTGGATTAATCCCTGGAACCGGCACAAAGGTACCTAAACGAAAAACAATCAACGCACCCACTACAAAGAGGATGCGCTGAACGAGTTCTTTCGGCAACTTAGGCGTTGCGCTTGGGGTAGCTGTTCTCGCCACTATTAAGACTCCACCTTGCCGCCAGCCGCTTCAACAGCAGCTGCTGCGCCTTTGCTTACCGCAAGGCCCTTCAAAGTGAATGCACGCTCAATGCTACCGGTGTTGATCACTTTGGCCTTCTTTGCACCACGAGTAATCACGCCAGCGTCTTTCAAGACTTCAAGATCAATAACGTCGGCTGTGACGCTGTTGAGTTGATACAAACGCACTTCTTCTGTTGCGCCAGCTTTTGCCGAGCGGAATCCGACCTTAGGCAGACGACGCTGCAACGGCATCTGACCGCCTTCGAATCCTACTTTATGGTAACCGCCGGAGCGCGACTTCTGACCCTTGTGACCGCGAGTAGCAGTCTTACCTGAGCCTGAGCCAATGCCGCGTCCGACTCGCTTTCTGTCGGTTTTGCTGCCCGCGGCGGGCTTCAATTCATTAAATCGCATGGTTCTACTCTCTTTTTGCAGAGTTCGCTTAGACTTCTTCTACGCGAACCATGTACTGGATCTGGTTGATCATTCCGCGGTTCTCTGGAGTATCCGCGACCACTACTGAGTGGTGCATGCGTCGCAGCCCTAGGCCACTTACACACGCTTTATGATTTCGCAGTCGACCGTGGAAGCTGCGTACCAGCGTGACTTTCAGCTCGTTTTGCTTCTTCTTAGCCATGATTGCCCAAAACCTCTTCAACTGACTTGCCGCGTTTTGCAGCAACCTGTTGGGGCGAACGCATCTGCTGCAGGCCTTTGATGGTTGCACGCACCAAATTAATTGGGTTGCGCGAACCAGTCGCCTTCGCCAGTACGTTTTGTACTCCAACTGCTTCCAAGACCGCTCGCATGGCGCCACCGGCAATTACACCCGTACCTTCAGAGGCTGGTTGCATATATACCGTTGCCGCACCGTGTCGTGCCTTGATGGGATACCATAAAGTGCCATCGTGCAAATGTACTTCGACCATGTCGCGGCGTGCGCGTTCCATAGACTTTTGAATTGCTACTGGTACTTCACGGGCTTTCCCGTAACCAAATCCTACTTTGCCTTCGCCGTCGCCGACTACACTCAAAGCGGTAAATCCAAACTGACGTCCACCTTTCACGACCTTCGCTACGCGATTGACCGCTACTAGCTTTTCCACCAGTCCGTCGTCATTATCTCTATTTACGGCTGCCATCGTCTCACCTTATATTCCGTATGTAGACCACTGAGCGGCCCGTTAAAACTTGAGGCCCGCTTCTCGAGCCGCGTCGGCCAGTGCTTTCACACGACCATGGTATTTGAAACCCGAGCGATCAAACGCAACAGTTTCGATACCTGCTTCTTTGGCTCTTTCAGCAATTACTGTTCCTACCTTGGTTGCTGCATCTTTGTTTTTGAATGACTTAAGATCACTCTTTACAGATGCCTGCAGGGTAGAAGCAGCGGCTACTACTTTGCCGGATTTCGGCTCGATGACTTGGGCGTATAGATGTTGCCCAGTACGATGAATCGAGAGACGGGGTACACCCAACTCGCGAATCTTCGCACGGGTTTTACGCGCCCGTCGCAATCGTGAGAATTTCTTATCCATGCTACTCACCTTTCTAACCACCCAGGCCTTAAGCCTTCTTGGCCTCTTTCATGATGATACGTTCGCCAGCGTAACGAACACCCTTGCCCTTATAAGGCTCCGGTGGACGATACCCCCGAATTACCGCTGCAACTTGACCAACTTTTTGCTTGTCGGTCCCGCGTACAACTACTTCGGTCTGACTCGGTGTTTCAATTGTGATCCCCTCAGGAGGGGTAAAATTAACAGGGTGTGAAAAGCCCAGCGTCAGGTTCAGATTCTGACCCTGCATCGCTGCTCTGTATCCAACACCCACCAGCTCGAGCTTACGCTCGAAACCGTTACTTGCGCCTTCTACCATGTTCGCGACCAGCGAACGCATGGTACCGGCCATAGCAACATCTTTTGCATCAGACTTAACAACCCAAACGTCGCCGTCTTGTTCAAGCGATACATTGGGATGCAACTCCATGCTCAGGGAGCCCTTGGTCCCTTTTACATGAACGGTCTGACCGTCGACTTTAATTTCGCTGCCCTTTGGCAACTCAATCGGCTTATTCGCAATACGAGACATTGTGCTACTCCAACTCTATTAGGACACGAAGCAAAGTACTTCGCCGCCAACGCCTTCTGCGCGTGCTTTCTGATCTGACATCACGCCACGTGATGTAGATACGATGGCAACACCCAAACCGCCCATAACTTTGGGAATGTCAGTGTTGGCACGATAGCAACGCAAGCCAGGACGACTTACACGTTCGATTTTATCAATTACGCCTTGGCCATTGCGATACTTCAAATCAACGGTCAACAACGGCTTGCCATTGTTATCGTCGACCGAGTGGCCAAGCACGAAACCTTCGTCTTCCAGCACTTTCGCAATTGCGATTTTGCCGTTCGATGAAGGCATGGTGACAGACTTCTTATTGGTAGCCTGTGCATTGCGGATGCGTGTCAGCATATCCGCTATGGGGTCATTCATGCTCATGTTTCTAACCTTCGATCCTATGACGCTTCGAGGAAACCTCGAAACTCGGTATGCAAATTCAGTTTGTCTTACCAGCTCGCCTTACGCAGGCCAGGAACCTCACCACGCATAGCCGCTTCACGCAGCTTAATACGAGAGAGTCCAAACTTGCGGTAAACGGCGTGCGGACGACCGGTAACGCGGCATCGATTCTGTCGACGCACCGGGCTGGAATCACGCGGCAACTTCTGCAAAGCAAGCATTGCTTCGAAAACCTGCTCGTCGCTGCTCTCCGGACTGTTCATAATTGCCTTCAGTTCCTGCCGCTTTTCAGCGTACTTGGCTGCTAGCTTGGCGCGTTTCTTTTCGCGCATAACCATTGATGTCTTAGCCATGTTCTTTCCTTAGTTCTTGAACGGGAAGCTGAATGCGCTCAGCAGTGCGCGACCTTCTTCATCCGAACGTGCTGTGGTAGTGATAGCGATATCCATACCGCGCAACTCGTCAACCTGATCGTAATCGATCTCCGGGAAGATGATCTGCTCTTTAACGCCCATGTTGTAGTTCCCACGGCCGTCAAATGATTTTGGACTCAATCCGCGGAAGTCACGGGTACGAGGAATCGCCACGTTTACCAAACGATCCAAAAATTCGTACATGCGACTGCTGCGCAGAGTCACCTTGGTACCAATCGGGTAGCCGTCGCGAATCTTAAAGCTCGCAACGGACTTTCGAGCAACGGTAACAATAGGCTTCTGGCCAGCAATTTTAGCCAACTCTTCGGTGGCTGCTTCCAAAACCTTCTTATTACCAACTGCCTCACCGAGGCCCATGTTGATCGTGATTTTGGTGATTCTTGGCACTTCCATGATGTTCTTATAATCGAACTTCTCTTGGAGCTGAGGAATCACTTTCTCTTTGTAAAATTCTTCTAATCTGGTCATTGGTCCAATCCTTACGCGTCAACCACTTCACCGGTGGAGCGAAAAACTCGCACCTTGCGACCATCTTCCAACGTCTTGAATCCAACGCGCTCACCTTTGTTGGTGGCCGCGTTGAACAGCATCACGTTAGAAGCATGAATTGGCGCTTCCTGATCTCGGATCTGGCCTTCTTGACCAGCCTGAGGATTGGCCTTGATGTGCTTCTTGACCATATTGACGTTTTCTACCATCAAACGATCATTTTCCAGCACACGAAGTACGGCACCGCGTTGGCCCTTACTGCGGCCTGCGATAACGATGACTTCGTCACCTTTCTTAATTCGATTCATTTCTCTTCTCTCTCGCTTTCGCTCGCTCCTGCGCTTTGGCAGAAACTTACAGAACTTCCGGTGCCAGTGACACGATCTTCATAAAGCGCTCAGAACGCAGCTCGCGCGTTACCGGGCCAAAGATACGAGTACCAATCGGTTCCAACTTGCTATTAAGCAGGACCGCAGCGTTGCCGTCGAAACGAATCAACGAGCCATCCCGGCGGCGGACACCCTTACGGGTACGAACCACAACCGCGTTGTACACTTCACCTTTCTTCACTTTACCGCGAGGAATAGCGTCCTTCACGGTAACCTTAATGACATCACCAATTTGCGCATAGCGCCGCTTGGATCCGCCTAAAACCTTAATGCATTGAACGCGACGCGCACCGCTATTGTCCGCGGCGTTCAGCATGGTCTGCATCTGAATCATTGTTCGATTTCCTCTTGCAAACTCGCTACCGCTTAGACGGCGCGCTCAACTACTTCAACGACCTGCCAGCTCTTATGCTTAGAAAGCGGACGACATTCGACAATGCGAACCTTATCGCCTTCATTGCAGGAATTCTCATCATCATGCGCGTGTACTTTCGACGAGCGCTTGATGTACTTCCCATAAATTGGGTGTTTAACCTGGCGTTCCAGCAAAACGGTGACGGTCTTATCCATCTTGTTGCTGACTACGCGACCAACCTGACTTCGTGCAGTTTTATCGCTCATTGGCCTTCACCATTTTTCATTTTCTCGTGGATGATGGTCTTGAGACGAGCTACGCTGCGACGATTGTCACGCATTTTGTGCGTTTGATCGGTCTGGCCAGTACTATGTGCCATACGCTGCTTGAACTGTTCAGCCAGCAGGTGCTCGACCTCAGCCTTCAACTCGGCAACTGATTTTTCGCGCAAATCCTGGGCTTTCATTACATCACCGTTCTTTCAACAAAGGTGGTTCCGACAGACAGCTTGGCACCGGCCAAACGGAAGGCTTCACGAGCCACGTCTTCATCTACACCTTGAATTTCATACAACATCCGGCCTGGCTGGATTGGGGCAACCCAATACTCAACGTTACCTTTTCCTTTACCCATTCGAACTTCGAGGGGCTTTTTAGAAATTGGCTTGTCCGGAAACACTCGAATCCACAGCTTGCCGCCACGACGCACGTATCTGGTAATGGCGCGACGCGCTGCTTCAATCTGACGTGCAGTTATGAAGCCTCGTGTCGTCGCTTTCAACCCATACTCACCAAAACTTACTTGATTGGCGACTTGAGCCAGACCACGGTTGCGACCTTTTTGCTGCTTTCTAAATTTAGTTCTTTTTGGCTGCAGCATGACTACCTCTCTTATTTACCGCCAGAGCGCTTATCGCTAGATTGCGCTTCTGACTCGCTGTACAGGTCAAAAACCTCACCTTTATAGATCCACACCTTAATGCCAATAATGCCGTAGGTGGTTTCTGCTTCGGCGAAGCCGTAATCTACATTGGCACGCAAAGTGTGTAGCGGAACACGACCTTCCCGATACCATTCGCTGCGCGCAATTTCTGCACCATTTAAGCGGCCGCCGACGTTTACTTTCACGCCTTCAGCGCCTAGACGCATTGCATTGCCTACCGCTCGCTTCATGGCGCGTCGAAACATAATTCGACGCTCCAACTGCGAAGCGATGCTTTCCGCAACCAGCTGAGCATCAAGCTCAGGCTTGCGAATCTCGGCTACGTTAATGTGGGTAGGAATACCCATCATCTTCGAAACCGTCGCACGCAATTTCTCGATGTCCTCACCCTTCTTACCAATCACAATCCCCGGACGCGCCGTGTTGATAGTGATTCTGGCATTTTTGGCTGGACGCTCGATCTCGATGCTGCTTACTGCAGCGTCTTTCAGGCGCTTCTTGATGTAATCGCGCACCTGAAGATCGGTATTTAGGTTGTCCGCATATTCTGCGTTACCGGCAAACCACTTGGATTTCCAATCTTTCGAAATTCCTAAGCGTATTCCGGTTGGATGTACTTTCTGACCCATTTCTTTATCGCTCGTAATCGTGTTTAGTTCTCAGTTCTCAGTCGTTATCGAACCGAGAACCAAATTCAATTTAATCGTCGCTGACCTTAACCGTCACGTGGCTGGTCCGCTTCAAGATGCGGGTACCGCGGCCTTTAGCACGAGCGCGCATGCGCTTCATGGTTGGACCTTCATCCACGTAGATTTCGCTAACTTTCAGCTCGTCAATGTCTGCGCCTTCGTTATGCTCGGCATTAGATACCGCAGAAAGCAAAACTTTCTTGACGATATGCGCAGCTTTCTTGCTGCTGAACGTCAACAGCTGCTCCGCTTTCTCTACCGGCATGCCACGCACTTGATCCGCAACGAGTCGAACCTTTTGGGCAGAAATATTAGCCCGCTTTAATATGGCTTTAGTTTCCACTTGTCACTCCTACCTGGTCTTGCGATCTGCAGCGTGACCTTTAAAAGTACGAGTCACCGCAAATTCGCCCAGCTTGTGCCCAACCATGTTTTCGTTAATCAGCACAGGAATGTGCTGACGCCCGTTGTGCACGGCGATGGTTAGACCTACCATTTCAGGCATGATCATGGAACGGCGCGACCAAGTCTTGATCGGGCGTTTTGTGTTGTTTTGAACCGCATCGTCGACCTTCTTCAGAAGATGATGGTCTACAAACGGTCCTTTCTTAATCGAACGAGGCATTGTTATTTCCTTACTCGTTTACCGCTTGTTACGACGGCGGACAATCAAATGATCAGTACGCTTATTCTTACGCGTTTTATAACCCTTGGTCGGCACACCCCAAGGTGAAACCGGATGCCGGCCACCAGATGTACGACCTTCACCACCACCATGTGGGTGATCTACTGGGTTCATCGCTACACCGCGAACCGTTGGGCGAACTCCGCGCCAGCGCTTCGCACCAGCTTTACCCAGCTTCTTCAAGCTGTGCTCAGAGTTACTTACCTCACCCAATGTTGCACGACAGTCGTACGGTACCTTGCGCATTTCGCCAGAGCGTAAGCGCACGGTAGCGTAAACGCCTTCACGCGCCACCAACTGAGCCGATGCACCAGCTGAACGCGCCAGCTGAGCGCCCTTTCCGGGCTTGAGCTCAATGCAATGAATCGTTGAGCCAACCGGAATATTTCGCAGAGGCAACGTGTTGCCAACCTTAATCGGCGCTTCGCGACCAGAAACTACAACGTCTCCTGGCTGCATGTGACGCGGCGCAATGATGTAGCGACGCTCACCGTCCGTGTAGACAACAAGCGCGATAAATGCGCTGCGGTTTGGATCATGTTCGATCCGCTCTACGCGACCCTGAACACCGTCCTTGCGGCGCTTGAAGTCAATGATACGGTAAGCCTGCTTATGACCACCGCCCCGATGCCGGGTGGTTATACGGCCGGCATTGTTACGACCGCCCGTTTTGCTCTTTTTCTCTACCAACGCACCGTGGGGTTTCCCTTTATGCAAACCAGGACGCTTAACGACTACCGTGCCGCGACGACCAGGTGACGTAGGCTTGAGTTTAATTACATTAGCCATCGATCCAATCCTTATGCAGACGCAGTACCGTCAACGTCGATGGTTTGTCCATCGGCGATACGGATGTACGCTTTCTTCCAGTCGCTGCGCTTGCCGGGACGCATGCGAAAAGCTTTGGTTTTGCCCTTCACATTGCTCACATTGACGTTCTCAACCTTGACGTCAAACAGCATTTCAACAGCAGCTTTGATTTCAGACTTATTCGCGTCTGTCGCAACTTTAAATACGTATTGGTTGCCTTCGCCACCGATACGCGCGGTCTTTTCCGACACGTGCGGGGCACGCAGTACCTGATAAATACGTTCCTTGTTCATGACAACCACTCCTCGATCTTCTTGACCGCGTCAACAGTCATCACTACGTGATCAGCACCCACCAGGGTTACCGGATCCAGCGAAGCGGTATCAATCAGTGCAACATTTGGCACATTACGCGCAGCCAGGTAAAAGTTCTCGGCAATTTCAGCACCTACAAACAGGAGCTTGCCTTCGCCGTAGTCTGCCAAAGACTTTACAAAATCTTTGGTCTTGTGGGAGTCTAAATCCAGCGACTCAACCACTTGCAGACGTTCTTGACGGTGCAGCTCAGAAAAGATTGCCTGCATCGCAGCGCGATACTGTTTACGGTTCACTTTCTGAGTGAAGTCACGTGGACTCAATGCAAACGTGTGACCACCTGAACGCCATAGCGGACTGCGGATGGTACCAGCACGAGCCTGTCCGGTGCCTTTTTGGCGCCAGGGCTTGCGACCACCACCACGTACATCTGATCGTGACTTGGTAGCTTTGGTTCCAGCGCGGCCACCTGCCAGATAAGCGGTTACCACCTGATGAACCAAACCTTCTGAAAACGGACGATCAAAGATCGCGTCAGCGACGTCTACTTTCTTCTTGCTATTCTTAATTGCCAGTTCCATGATCAGGACTCCTTGTTGCCAGCCTTCACGGAAGCTCGCACGAATACACGCCCGCCTTTCGCTCCGGGTACTGCACCCTTGATAAGCAGCAGGTTGCGGTCAGCGTCAACTTTAACCACTTCCAGATTCTGGATGGTGACTTTCTCGTCACCCATCTGGCCTGCCATTTTCTTACCCTTAAAAACACGGCCCGGTGTTTGACACTGACCGATAGAACCAGGGGCACGATGGGACAGCGAGTTACCGTGGGTAGCATCTTGCATACGGAAATTGTGGCGCTTAACTACACCAGCAAAGCCCTTACCTTTAGATACTCCGGAAACATCAACAGCTTGACCTGCTTCGAACAAGTCTGCTTTGATTTCAGAACCTATTTCCAGGTCCTCGCCTTCACCTTCACCAAGGCGAATCTCGAAAAGCCCGTCACCTGCTTCAACTCCGCTTTTGGCGAAGTGACCAGCAAGCGGCTTGCTGATTAGATTTGCCCGCTTTGTGCCACGCGTGATCTGTACTGCACGATAACCGTCCGTATCGTCGGACTTGACCTGGGTTACGCGATTAGGCGCTACCTCGATCACAGTTACCGGCACAGAGGACCCGTCTTCCGTGAAGACGCGGGTCATGCCACGCTTTTGGCCTATTACACCGATACTCATGTTATTAGCCTTCTTTCTTATTAGTAGAGCTGGATCTGGACGTCAACGCCCGCAGCCAGGTCCAACTTCATTAGCGCATCAACGGTCTTATCGTTAGGATCAACGATATCCATCAGGCGCTTATGGGTACGTAACTCGTATTGATCGCGCGCGTCTTTATTAACGTGCGGTGAAATCAATACCGTATAACGCTCAATCTTTGTGGGCAGAGGAATGGGACCACGAATTTGCGCGCCAGTGCGCTTCGCGGTTTCAACGATTTCCTTTGCCGAGCGATCAATCAAACGATGATCGAACGCTTTCAAGCGAATTCTGATTCTCTGATCGGCCATATTCTTTATACTCGTTTGCCTTTATAGATCTGCCAGCAGCGGCCGATCATCACTCAATGATTTTCGCTACAACGCCAGCACCAACGGTACGGCCGCCTTCACGAATTGCGAATCGCAGTCCATCTT
>CAZVYE010000016.1:0-36596 GCA_964630895.1 uncultured Gammaproteobacteria bacterium
ACGCAGCAACAGGGAGATCTGACGGTAGGCCCAGGCCTGCTTGGTCAAATCATCATAAATAATCAGGGCGTCTTGACCGCGATCGCGGAAGTATTCGCCCATGGTGCAACCTGCGTATGCCGCGATGTACTGCAGCGCTGCCGGGTCAGAGGCGGTAGCGGCAACCACAATGGTGTGGTCCATGGCGCCTTCTTCTTCCAGCTTTCGCACGATGGCAGCAACGGTTGATCGCTTCTGACCAATCGCTACATAAATACACTTAACACCGGTGTCTTTCTGGTTGATTACCGCATCCAAGGCTACCGCAGACTTACCCGTCTGACGGTCACCAATGATCAGCTCACGCTGGCCGCGGCCAACCGGGATCATGGAGTCAATGGCTTTCAAACCAGTTTGGACCGGTTGATCAACCGACTGTCGCTCAATTACACCAGGAGCAACCTTTTCCACCGGTTCAAAACCAGCAGCATCGATTGCGCCACCGCCGTCAATGGGGTTACCCAAAGCGTCGACAACGCGGCCAAGCAGGCCAGGACCTACCGGCACTTCAAGAATACGACCGGTCGTGTTGACCTTATCGCCTTCGGAAATACCTTCCCATTCACCCAGAATAACCGCACCGACAGAGTCTCGCTCCAGGTTAAGAGCCAGACCAAAAATCTGGTTGGGAAATTCGATCATTTCGCCCTGCATCACATCGGCCAGGCCGTGGATGCGCGCGATACCGTCTTGTACGGAAACCACCGTACCTTCGGTGCGCGCTTCAGAGGCGACCTTGAAGGACTCGATGCGCTTCTTGATCAGTTCTGAAATTTCAGATGGATTGAGTTGCGTTTGCATTGATTTCGTTCCTCGACCTGATTCTCACCAGTGCCGTTTTTTCTGTTACTTCGTCAAAGCCGTAGTCATACGTTGTAGCTTGCCGCGAACCGAACCGTCGATGACCAGGTCGCCCGCCTTAATTACAGCGCCGCCCATCATGGACTCGTCCACTTCTTCTGCCAGCTCGATCTGCTTGCCAAAGCGCTTCGCTAAAGACGCTTTCAAACTTTCGCGGTAGGCATCGTCCATGGCAAAAGCCGTGCGGACGGTGACTGCCAGCGTTTGTTCAGCCTCATCTTTAAGCTCGGTGTACAGCTCTGCAATCTGCGGCAATACGGCCAGGCGATCGTAGCCTGCCAGCATGGCCAGGAAATTGTCGTAACCGGTTGGCGCAGCATTTTCCGGCGTAAACAAAGCAACCCGCTGCTCGTCCGTCAGGGCAGGATCACCCATCACAGATTGTGCGTTCGGCTGCTCCGCTGCCATCGCAGAGAAATGCAGTGCCTGTTCCCATTCACCCAGAGCGTTAGACTCTT
This sequence comes from uncultured Gammaproteobacteria bacterium, assembly GCA_964630895.1. Lineage (GTDB taxonomy): Bacteria > Pseudomonadota > Gammaproteobacteria > Xanthomonadales > SZUA-38 > CAZVYE01. The sequence goes on from CAZVYE010000016.1 coordinate 1,359, forward strand.
GGGCGGTTTGGAACGCGGCTCGCGCGTAAGGTCTGGCTAGTGTGGTCAGGCTGCTCATAATCAGATCTCAGCGGCCAGTTGATCCAGCAGATCGCGATGCGCTGCAGCGTCCACCTCACGGTCCAGAATTTTCTCAGCACCAGAAACCGCCAAAGCGGCTACTTTATCGCTGAGCTCTTTCCGGATGCGATTGGCTTCCTGCTCGATCTCTGCCTTGGCAGCAGATACCTGACGCTCGCGTTCGCCCTGAGCTTCGTTGCGCGCCTGATCACGGATTTGGCTCGCCTGAGAATTGGCTTGCTCCTTGATCTGGTGTGCTTGCTCGCGGGCTTCACGTATGACTTGATCGGCTTCTTCCCGGGCGGTCTCAAGATCACGCTCAGCTTGCTCACCAGCGGCGAGTCCCTCAGCGATCTTCTTGCGACGCTCATCCATGGCCGCCTGAATGGGGGGCCATACAAACTTCATGCAGAACAACACGAACAATATGAACGTGATGGTCTGTCCAATGATAGTTAAGTTAATACCCATGGTTCAGCCTCCGTAGCTCGATTGTCTAGATTTATCCGCCTTGGACAACGCTGAGCAGGGGGTTTGCAAACATCATCAACAGGCCCATGGCCACGCCGATAATTGATACCGCGTCAAGCAGACCTGCGATAATAAACATTTTAGTTTGCAGCATTGGGGCTACTTCCGGCTGACGCGCAGCGCCTTCCAAAAACTTGCCGCCAAGCAGGCCGAAGCCAATAGCGGTACCCAGTGCAGCAAGGCCAAAGATCACACCGATGGTCAGTGCGGTGTTAGCCTGAATTTGAGCGATCAGCTCCATGATGTCCTCCTAATACAAGGTGTCGGTGGTTTAATTACACAAATAGCGTTTGGTAAATCAGTGTTCTTCGTACGCCATGCTGATGTACACGATGGTCAGCGTCATAAAGATGAACGCCTGCAGCGGGATTACCAGCAAGTGGAAAATCGCCCATGCCACGCCCGGAATAAACTGGACGTACCAAGGAAGAAGCGCAATCAGAATAAAAATCAGTTCGCCTGCGTACAGGTTGCCGAACAGTCGCAATGACAGCGACACCGGCTTCGCAAGCGTTTCGACGACGTTCAACAGCACGTTGGCTGGCATCATCTTGGCACCAAAAGGGTGCGTCAAAAATTCTTTGGCATATCCTCCTGCACCTTTGCCCTTGAGGCTGTAGAAAATAATCAGCACCAAGACAGACAAAGATAGTGAGAATGTTGCGGACATATCCGCTGAAGGCACAACGCGCAGATATTCGATACCCATCGCTTGACCCAATGCTGGCAGCCAGTCTACCGGCACAATATCCATGGTGTTCCACAGCAACGTCCATACGAAAATGGTCAACGCAAGTGGCGCGATAAAATCGCGTGTGCCATGGAATGACTCTTTCACCGAATTGTCGGCAAATTCCACCAGTACTTCGACAAAGTTTTGCAGCTTACCGGGCTTGTCCGCAGTCGCCTTGCGCGCAGCGAAATAGAAAATCGCGCAGAACAAAACACCCAGCACAGTAGACACAAGCAAGGTATCGACGTTAAGAGTCATGAAGCCCGTGCAAGGGTCTTCCATGGAACCAAAACGCCAGCCGCCAGTTTCCGCCTGGCAAACCTGCAAATGCGTCAAGTGGTGTGTGACGTAACCTGAAGGCGAGCTGTCAGCCATGATGTATTCGCTATTCCTTATTTGCGCCTGCGGTAAACCGCAGCGCCAACCAGTAACTTGATGTAGCCGCCATAAAGCCGATTACGATCGGCAAAAAATGCTGCGGCACAAACTTTGCTGCAAGTCCAAACAAGACAAACGCAGCCAGCAATTTCATTGCTGCGGCCCGAAAAAACGCCTGAACCACCGCTTGGGGATCAGACCGGGCATCAACGGAAAACAGGCGAATTGCAAAAACTCCTGTCAACAGTAGCGCTATTCCACCGCCCACCAGCGTGAACATCGCCGCTTCTAAAGTCGCAGCCAAAGCAACGATGGCTGCGGCAATCAACGATAAGGCTAGCTGAGCCATAAACACCCAGCGCACTAAGGCTCCAGGTTGCGCGTTCATGCTGTGCTGCCTGCCGTTTAGTTGTTCCGCATTGGAGATCGTTGCTGTCAAATGCGCCGCTCCTGTAGCATTCGCGACGACAAAGCCGCCGTAGCCTAACTGAGCCGAGCCTCCAGGTCAACTGACAAGCCTTGCTGTCAAGTGCCTAAATTCCTGGGTCGTTAGCCAGAGCCTGTCGTTCACAATCAGTACATGGCGAGCAGGGGCGCGAATTACAACGGTTTTGGCGGTGCAATGGAAGTAAATTGAAGCTGATATTTTTTTGTCAAAGGTGAGTAAATCTAATCTATTCGGTCACTCGTAGCCGTTGACGAACAGCAACTCATCGGCGACGCATGCTTGTGGCACTTCTGCTGCCTGTATTTGAATGTTGTCCAGATGGAAGCCGGTCAGCTCAGTGCCAGGATCTGAACTGAACCGCCAGCGCACCGATATGCGCTCGCCAGAAAAGCTCGACAGGTCATGAGTGTACGTCTCGAACACCCCGCTGCTGGAGCCGGTAAATGCGCCCTGTGTCTGGGGAAAGCCGCAGGCATTGATAGGTGGATTCATGGTCAAAGCAAAGCTGCCCGGATAGCCTTGACTGGGCGTTATGGGGGCCCAGGTGACACCGTCGTTAGTGGAAACCTCGACCACCACGCCATCCCAGCTCTCCTCTAAATCAAACCGCGCGTCGTAGTCCAGTTGAGCCGAAGCTCCTAGCTGGATGTTTGGCAGTAGCGCGCTTGCGCAGGTACTGGACGGATAGGTGGCACCGGTCGGCGCATTGTGAAAGCTCACCGCACCATCGCTGGCTACGGTATCATCTAGCGACCACGGGGCTTCCAGCTCAACGAATGTAAGCGACTCTCCAGAATCAGAAAACGTACCCAGCACGGTCTCAGTGGATACACCCGCGTACATCGCCGGTTCGCTAGGTAAAGAGCGGTTGCCCAGCCCATCCACAGCCACCACAGAATAATAGCTCGTGATTCCAGCAGGCGGCGCAATATCGAAATAGCTGGTAGCCACCAGGTCACTGGCAACCAAGGTCCCCCCATCAAGTGCTTGATCTGGCGTACTGGTTCGATGCAGCTCGTAGGTCAAACTTTCATTTGGACACACCGCACTACCAGCCTGCCACTCAATTTGTGCGGCACAAAAATCGCCCTGGGGGGCTGCGGCAACCGCACTGGGCGGCTCCGGCCAGGTGGTGCAGGTAACTTGAGACACGATTTCCTGGCATGTCGATACGGGACCTTCTGCGCAGACATCTGCGCCCCGAAGTCGGTAGGCATAGGAAAGACCGCTTTGCGTCGTGGCATCCAGGAAACTGGTAGCACCAGTATGGCCGACCATGCGAAATTCCGATTCAGGACTGGCGCATGTTCCTTGAGCTCGGTAAATCTGGATTGAATCTGCGGATGTTGGTAATACTGCATCAACCGCAACGCCGGTGGCGTCGGTACTCAACGTAAACGCAGGGGCGTCAGCAACTTCAGCTGCGCAATCTGCCGCCGACACCACTAGCGCATAACTTTGCCGCAAAGAGGCCTGCTCCCCGTTACCTGGCACGCTGGTTGCGCCCACCGTAATTTCGTAAGTTCCAGCAGCTGGATTATCCAACAGCACCTGCTCCACGGGATTAATATCGTCTGCGGTGCCACCCGGCACGCTATCGCCGGCAGCAAATTGGTTACCAAGATAGGTTTGTCCTGCACCAACCACGGAAAGATCGAGGTTATTCACTAGCGCCGCAGGTGCACCAGGGGCTGGCGCTGGATCATACCAAACCAGCGTAGCCCGGAATGGTTGACCCGCAGGAACGTCTACAGAGTAACTGTGCATTTCACCCGCTTCGATACCCGCATCCTGACTGCGTTCAAACACACGCAGTCGGCGATCATCGCCAGTAAAATACAAATTATTGTCCAGCCAGGCCCTACCCCAACCAGCGCCAGCGGACGGTGTATCTGCAAATGTCCGCGTTCCATTGAGCAAAACGGCCTTTAGCATTGAACCAGAGATCGTGGTTGCATCAATGGGCTGACGATCCCCAGTTGGATAAAAGCCATTGTCAAAATACTGCCTGACCAACGCGGCTGATGCTGCAATGGCAGGCGTCGCCATGGAAGTTCCCGAATTGAGGCGGCTTGTAGGCGCATCGACGCTAGTATCATTGTCGTCACCGCTTGCAGATCGAATACTACTTCCGGGCGCCATAATGTCTGGCTTGATCCGACCGTCACTGGCGGGGCCACGACTGGAGTAACCCGCAATCGTGGTGCTATCACCGTGTAGTAGCGCACCCACGGTGAGGGCGTGCTTGGCGTGTCCCGGATGCAAAATGGCGCCCGCCGTGGTTCCCGAATTTCCAGCTGCCACCACGATCAACATGTCTTGATTGCGCCATAGAAAATCATCCAGTTCGGCATCGGAAGATGTGTAGCGATACTGATTCGGAACAAATGAGCCGTAGCTATTCGATGAAATGTATGCACCTGCGCCTAAGGCTTGCTGCCACATGGGCGCGCCACCTTCTCCTGCCAAACATCCAGTCGTATCATTTCCTAAATCCTGGAAAAGCAGCTGCGCGTGGGGCGCCAATCCGTCGCCCGCGTCGTACGCCGGATTTCCCGCACTGGCGACGACACCAGCATCACCTGCAACGGTGCCGGTAACGTGGGTGCCATGAAAGTTGGTCTGGGAGCCACAGTTTTGATTGTCGTCGTAGGCAGATGCTCCTGGCATGACCCAGTAGGCCACGACCTTCCGGTTCGGATAAATGGTTCCCAGAGCAGGCGGCTGCGTTGATTCGGCGTCGGTAATAGCCGTTACCGTCTGACTGCCATCGTAGTAGCTGGTGAACCAGCCCTCATTGCGATCCAGCCCCGAATCTGCGACTGCCACGATTTGTCCGGTACCAATAATGCCTTGATCCCATATCGGGCTGACCAGTGGAGGAATGCCGCCAGAAGGGGCGTTACCTTGCAGCGGCCCAACAGAATCTGCGTTTAACCACTGAGGAGGCGCGGCCAACTCTACTCCAACCAGCCCCGGTAATCTTGCAACGCGATCACGCACTTTTTCCGTGAACCGCAAAGTAAGCACGGTCATATTGTTCACGCTTCTCGCAAACAGCAGCTCTGAACCAATCGCGTGTTTGCGCGCCCAATCTTGGACCGCGCTGCCGATTGCCTGGTCGACCACCCAGACATTTAGCCAAGGAGAAATGGGTTGCTGCTTGCTGGCAACAAGCCCAAAGGGTTCGATAGTCTGCCCCACAATTGCTTTGGCGGTAAATTGATCCGGCGCCCAGACCAGATACTCCCCGTTTGCATAATGCCCCAATACAACGTAAGAGCGACCATGCTCCGCCAGCTCTTGCGAATCCAACAGGCGCAAGGCGGCATCGACGTTGCCAAAAGATAGCATCGACAGGGTAACGATTAGCACGTTAAGCAGTCTCATGACTTGGTAATATACTCGAAGTGGATAGGAGAACCGCGAAATTGCGCAAAGGGATCATGATAGCGGGCGGTATTATCGTCGCCGCAGCTGGCATTGGGATCTGGCTGTTGTCCAACCAGCCGATCGACCCACAGCAGACCGGCACCACGGATATAAGCAGCGGTGAGACGTTATCAATTGAAACGGGGGCGCTATCGACCGATGACGCGCAGTCTCGCCCCGATTCGCTGCGGACAAAGACTCCCCAATCTTTGCTGCCATCCAAGCCAGATTTGAGCTCAGCAGAATCTCAACGGCCTGCCCTGGCGTCCAGTCAAAACAAACCGCAGATTCATCCGCAGCCAGTGGGATACGACGCCTTTGGCCTACAACCTGAGGATTATGACGAGCAGCTCTGGGAAAAGTTTGAATGGATTAGCTATAAGAAAACGGATTGGGACCGAGATAAACTTGCTTACATCTTTGAGCATCAACAAGAACTGAACAACGTCGAACTGCTGGAAATTGCGAGTTTCTTCCGTATGTGTGCGTATATGCCACGGAGCCATACGGGCCTGGACCGCAACCTGGATGGGAAAACCAACCAGGAGTGGATTCGCAGCTATAAGTTGCGCTTCGATCAATGTTTTCAGTTGCCTGGCAGCAGGGATGACCTGAAAGAGATTTCACTTGCCTGGCTCAGGCTAGCCGCTGAACGTGGCAACGTGGTTGCTCAACTCAACTATAACTGGGCTGGAGACGCTATCGTATTCCAACCCGAATTCATGCTCTCTGAGGGCGGCAGGGAGCGCATAGAATCGTTCAATGCGGACGTCATTCGATTCAGCCTGATGGCGCTTGAATCCGGCCACTTTGAGGCACTCGAGAATCTGGTTTTTCATAATATCTCTGGACAATATGGTAAGTCCGATTTGGTCCTCGCATACGCGGCGCACGTCATGTTTGCCGAAGCATTCCCAGAAAAATCCATTGCTTTCGGGCTTCCTCTGAATGGCTTTACCGCACTCTTATCAGAGGCAGAACTGGCTCAGGGCGAACAGATGGCAGCGCAATGGCTCGCAAAACAGGGTTACTAGTTTTAGCAATGAGTTTGATTGTCGCAGCCTGCCTCTGGGGGTGGCAGCACTTGCGCAACCAGCCTTTAGATTCGCAGGCAACACAAACACGGCCGAGATCTGCATCGATTGTTAGCAATCCCCCCGCCGCTAACAGCGTGGCAGACAACGCAGAATCGCAAGTGCAATCCCTCGATGATCGAGAGAGTCAGACCAATGTCGGCAATGAGCCCGAAGTTCAAGTCAGCCCAGCCCAAACAACGGATCTTCGCGCGCTTGCTGAAGCAGTGTCGGACGCTGCACAAGCCCTCAGCCCGGAGCAAGTCACCCTGCTAAAAAAACAGGACATGGACGCGCTCAGTACCAGGCAGCTACTTGAGCTCTACTACTATCATCGCCAATGTCTGGAGTTTTCGCGATTGATGCTAGATCCGGCAGTAGAACTGGTCTGGATTGAAACGTTGCTAGCCTCGGAGGGACAAGATTCCATATGGCAGGAATTGGAGGATCATGCCACCCAAAGCCGGGAAAACTTTGACCACTGTGGGTTTCTATATCCTCAGATTTTGCCTGACACAATAATGCTGCTTACGTTGGCAGCTGACCGCGGCGACCTGGGCGCTCAGGTTGCATATGAGTCTGCTGTACGCAGCCTGCTGGTCGATGGGCGCAATCGCGCCCTGTTGAATCAAGATTTGTGGCTGATTGACCAGTATCGGGCCCGCGCGCTGGATATCACACAGCAGGCCCTGCGTTCTGGGCATTATCTGGCGTTTGAGAACATGGCCGACGTTCACGCCATGGGAATACTGGTTCCGAGAAGCCCAATACGGGCGCGCGCATACCAACTGGCCGCTTTGCGAATATCTGGTTTGGAGCAGGAGTCTGAAGCGCTTGAATCATTTGAGCCTTTGACACCCAAAGAGGAAGCTGCGGCACGCAGAATGGTTCCACAAGTTTGCGGCAAACACTGCTAACTAAACTGCCCGCTTTCTACCCTGAATCTAGCTTTCTAACTTTGCTTGCAGATGTCGCTTCACCGCTGGCCATTCGCTGGCAATGATGGAATAGACCGCGGAGTCTCGAATCGAGCCGTCTTCCAAAATTTGGTGACTACGTAGTATGCCGTCCAGCTTTGCGCCCAGACGTTCAATGGCGCGACGCGAGGCATGATTGAAAAAATGTGTGCGAAATTCCACTGCGATCGCGTTGCATTGGTCGAACATACAGGACAGCATGAGCAGCTTGCACTCTGTGTTAACCGCCGTTCTGCGCACGCTTTGGGCGTACCATGTATAACCAATACTGGCCCGACGATGCGCAGGTGCTACGTCGTAAAAACGGGTTGTACCGACAACTCGCTTATCGCTCTTGAGGCGTACCGCGAACGGGACTTCCCCAATTGATTTTTTCTCAAGCGCAGTTATCACATAGGCGCCGACATCGTCGGCCCTGGGGATGCTTGTGTACCATAGCTTCCAGCCATCGCCATCCGCCGCCGCGAGCGCCAGTTCATCAATATGTTCTGTGGAAAGTGGTTCGAGAGTGACCACGGTTCCCCTTAGCTCATCACAGAGAAGCCAGTCACCCATCAAATCCCCCCAGTCGCTTAGATGTTTTCAATGAAATTGTTCGCGTTTCTGCCCAGCCGCGATCACATTAAACCAGGATGTTGCATCACTCGGAAGCCATATCGCGGCGCATTGCTACTTTAACGGTCGTCAGGCCGAGATCAGGCAGAGCCGTTGCACACGCCCAGCCATCGCCTTATTGCGCTAGCTGCACTGGAGACGAAGGCAAATTCTCGAAAAGCCAGACGAACGGTAGCGTGTCGCTAAGCTCCTGATAAGCCCAAGTTTTTCGCGAAAAATGGACGGGCAATTATGGCATTTTCACAACAAAATCACATAGTTAGAGGGCTTGCTCTAGTTGTATGGCGCACAATTCGAGCATTGAAGAAACTGTGAGAAAACCATGCAACGACTAATAGCACTACTTAAAATGCGAAAACCCAGGACCCGAGACCCTTTTGGGTGGTCCTTTGAGACCTTGAAAGATCCGAAAACGCTGAAAAGACAGCCGATAAGCAAATCTGACCGCGGTTCAGATCAGCGCCATCCTGCGTCTTAGCCGCTGCGCCAAACCACCGCTTATTCTCTATCTAGCGTGATGCGCCCATCCACATGGATGTCCCTCTGCGGAAATGCGACGACAATTTCGTTCTGATCAAACAAATCATGAATGTGAAAACGAATCGCACTTCGGATTAATCGCGTCTCGCGCTCTGCGGCCGCCTCGAGCCAAAAAGTCACATCGAAGATCAAGGCGTTGTCACCAAAGTCTTCAAAAACGACGGTCGGCGCAGGTGCGTCGAGAACCGCGTCTTCCATCTTGGTCGCTTCCAAAATTAATTCTGAAACCTTTCGTACCGGCGATCCATAGGCTACGCCAACCCGCACCGACGTGCGTACGTTCTTATCTACCAAAGTCCAATTGGTGACGGTGTTCTCGAGTAAAAAGCTATTGGGAATCAACAAGTGAACGCCATCGACTCTGCGAATCCGGGTAGAGCGAGTATTAATGGATTCCACCGTCCCCCTGGCATCGCCCACTTCAAGAAAATCTCCGATGCGAATCGGCCGTTCCCACATCAATATCCAGCCGCTGATAAAGTTGTTAATAATGTTCTGGGCACCGAAGCCAACCCCAATGGCCACCGCGCCAGAGACAAATGCAAAGGCGGTCAAGGGCACGTTGATCAGGTCCAGTACGGTGACCGCAATCACAGCAATTGCGATGACAAACACGATACGTCGAACCAAGTGCACGACGTCAGGGTTTGTTTTGCGCCCGGTTAAGCGATTCGATATCCATCCATTGAGCCAGCGTGCCACCAACAGGCCTACGATGATAAACAAAGGCACCGACAAAACCTGCGCGACAGTGATGTCTTGCCCGCTATAGGAAAAGACAACTCTTTGCAGAAAAGCATTGAGCGCGGTTAGAAATTGAGAGAACTCAGCCACTTCGAAACCGATCGTATGATTCGTTTAACACTCTAAATTCGATCCTGTATTTGGTAAAGCGATTTGTTTGACTTCCAACCCCTATTTCGAATCACGGAAATGCGCAGACTGTTGTCTGTGGTAATACAATAGTGCGACTTCAGCACAGGATAGACTTTTGAAAAGCATCATCATTGCAGTCGTACTCATCACTCTCGGCGTCATTGGCTGGTTTCTATTCTCACCCTTGTTTATCGATAAGGTGGTCGACGAATCCTTAAACGACGTATATCAACTTCCTACTCACAACGAAATTCGAGCAATGGACCTCGATGAACGGGACATTGCCCATCGCAACATGCTGGAGTGGGCCAGCAATCAGCCTGATACTGCAAAGGACGAACCCATGCCTTCTGAACCTGTTTTAATCGCTGAAGGCCATTTTGTTGGTGCCGACGCTATTCATAGCGGCACCGGTTCCGCTTCGATCTATCGATTGGGGGACGGCAGCCACGTGCTGCGCTTTGAGGATTTTCGAGTGACCAATGGACCTGCACTAAATGTACAGGTTGTTCCGATTGCAGACCCGCTTAACGCAGATTCGTATCATTACAGTGAGCTTGGCATGCTGAAGGGGAATGTGGGCAATCAGAACTATCCGCTATGGGAAACGTTTTCTCTCGACCAAGCTCGCAGTGTCCTAATCTGGTGCGGATTGTTTAATGTCCCATTTGCTGTTGCAGAACTTTCTCCCGTTTCTGCGGACTCGTGACACCTGCGGAAAGAGGCCACCGGGTGCTAAATCCGCCAGGGAGTTTGAACAGTGAGACCGCTCATGCCGTATAATGTGCATCGCCTATTTGCAGTGTTCTTGGAGCATATTTAGTGCCTGAAGCCTCGGATAAAAAAATCCAGTATTTCGCGGTGGCCTTGTTGATCGGGCTGGTGCTTGCGTGGGCCATTAGCGTGGTGTTCGGGGTTGGCCTGATTAAATCCATTGCCATTGTCGTGCTATGCATGTTTGTCCTGGCCGCTGCCGCGCTGCTGCTAGGCGTCGGCTAACCAGACAGCTGCCACTTCAATTTCTCCTGTGAGCCTTTGGCGCATATTGAAATGATTTCGACAGGCAAAAAACTTAGCGTTCGATTAAGTTCTTTGGGGCATTAGATTAAGTGAAGGTTTCACATATGGCGGGCACAGCAACGCCAGGGCTAATGGAAGGGGAATCAGATGCCACGCAAATGGGACAGCGAGAATACAGACTCCGAATACGGCGACTGGCGTGACTACGCGATCATGGCCGGGAAGGCCATACTGGCTAGATTATGGACCTTACAGGTCTTACCTTTCTTGGTCTTGGGCGCTGCCTTTGTTAGCACGAGCACAGGCCATCTTAAAGACACCTGGCAACAGCACACGCATTTAGAGAGTCTAACGCAAGAATCCAAGGCCCTGGTTACAAGAGCGTGGTGGCACCTTGACATTGATCACACCCAACTGGACGCAGCTACAACCAACTGGCCGTGGTTTACCACGCCGACGTTCTGTGTAAGGCTCGAAACTGAAGCAGATCAATCTGGCGTGGCATGTGCGCGTCATCCTGCGGGGCTGGAATACGATCAAGCGGCTTACCAATTGCGTGCTTTGTCCCATTCACCCTATTCGGGCACGCCGGTACCCTGGCAGGATGGTGGCGGCAATCTGGCGCTTGAATTGCTGATTCCGAATGAAGGCTGGACGTGGCTCAACGAGACGATTTACCCCCACTCTTTCCCCTACAATTGGACCCCACTGGAACCTCGAGATGAAGACAGGAGATGGTCCAACTGGGACGAATTTCGCTCCCAACTTGCGCGACCTGCCGATGATTTGGTTGCGCTTTGGTCCCAACCAGCAACTATTGATGTATTAGTCGACCCTGGCGCCCCAAGCCGAATCATGCCGGTTGCTTTTCTACGCAATCAGAACACCGGCGAAATTACGCCGATTCTCGTATTTGTGGGCATATTTGGTTCGGTATTCTGGATAGTCGGCTTGCAATTTTTATTGTTCGACCAAACCAAACGTACCAGGGTATTAGTTGCTGTTATAAGTTTGATTCTGGCCCCATTCTGGGGGCAGTGGATATGGCGTGGGTTGGATTACATGCTGGATCACGCTAGCGACGTAGGCTATTTCTTTACCACAATGCTACCCAGGTCATCCGTACTCGAAACTTTGCCTTCGAACTACTTTCCCGCTGACGGAAACCATGTTCATACTTATACCATGCGACAGTCTGTGTATGGCCCTCTGTTTGACGGTATTCGGCTTGAAACTCCCAAAGAATCCTTGAGCGAGGAAGCCGCCTTGACCTTTGCGCAAACCCAGGTGAGTCAGATGATTGATTCACTCTCGCCGCAGCAGCGCGCAGAGCGATTTGCGCTGCTGGCATGCTTTGCCGCTACCGGGCTGAAAGGAGCTGGAGGTTTGTTTACTGCATCTGCAGAGACATGGAAAAATGATCCGCAAGCGGGACGATTGGCTGCATTGTTCCTGGAATACCAAGCAAATCACGGCTATCCGAATCACGGACTGCGATGCGAGCAGCTCATGCCGGGTTAGCCCCAAGAAACATGGCCGTTATCGCAAACGTGAATCGTTTAAAAGCGCTGCGATGAGTTTTCCGGCGACTTATCCAATTCGACATTTCCAATAACTTTTGCCTCACTCTTCGTGGCACCATGGCTTGAATTGGACGGCTTCGAAGCTCTGGCCAGACTCTGAATGTTGGAAAAAGCGGAGCAACTCATGCGCACGTTTTGCTCTCGTTGGCGTTTCAAGCCGCGCGTGGCCATAATCAATGCGCAGCGAGAGCATCTGAGTTCATTGGATATACCGATAAAGCGCCCTGAGGGGCGCGGTTAGGATATTGAAGCCAAGTCGCCGACTTTTTGATCAATACTTTTCTAGGTTTTTCGGCGGGCAGCAGGGAGGGGAAGATGCAACACCAAGAAAATCAGTCTAAGGGACGGAAACACGTAAACGATTGGCGCGCCGTTGGGCACCTGGTTGTCGACACGCTGACAGCGAAGGTTTTTTTCCTGCGAACCTTGCCTTTTCTCGTATTCGGTGCAGCATTCGTTGGCGTTGGTATAGATCATGGGACCAACCTTTGGCAGCAGCATCGATTGGCTGAGTCGATCTCTGCACCCGTCGAAGCCACGATCCAGCGTGCGTGGTGGCATCTTGAAATTGATCGAAAGGCGTTGGAAGACGGCGCGACTAACTGGCCTTTGTTCACTAAGCCAAGCTACTGCGTAAAACTCAGGACAACTGCTGCCGCTACGGGGGTAGCGTGTATGCGCTATGGTCCCGGGCTGGATTACGTTCAAGCAGCATGGCAACTTCGCAATCGATCTCATGGCGCGACGCCATCTGTCCCATGGCGAGATTCACAGGGTAATCTGGCAGTCGAGTTCGTGATCCCAGAAGAGAGTTGGACTTGGCTTAATGAGACAGCATCCCGATCATCGTCAAGTCAATGGGCTCCTTTGAAGGCCGTTGATGAAGAGGGCCGCTGGTCGGTGTGGGATTAATTCATGATCAACCTGTCTGACCCTGAATCCGATGTAATTGGTCTATGGTCGCAACCGATTAAAATTTCCGCCATGACCGACCCCAACGACCCGAGTCGAATACTTCCGGCGGCTTTTCTTGACGATCAAGACACCAATCTTCTCTCAATTTTTCTATTCATCGTGGGTTTGCTAGGTGCGTTCTTGTGGGTTGCAGGAGTCTTCTATTTGCTGGCAGATCAAGGCAAGCGCACCAAAATTCTGGCTGCTGCATTAACCCTGGCGCTAGCGCCATTCTGGGGACAGTGGGTTTGGCGGGGTTTGGATTTTATGTTCGACCATTCAAGTAATGTGGGCTACGTGTTCAGTAGCATCCTGCCAAGAATGGCAGTAGCAGAGATTATGCCCATTGACTATTTTGCCGAGCCAGACGAGCACGTAGTCCGCTATTCGTTTCGTGAATCCCTCTATGGACCATTGTTTGAAGGCATTCGGTTTGATCATCCTTCTACCGCCTTGGACGAAGAAGAAGCGGTTAACAGGGCGCAGGCACAAATTACCCAGATGCTTGAAAGCTTCACGCCCACACAACGCTCTGAGCGGTTCGCCTTGTTGGCTTGTTATTCTAAAAGTTACTTTCAAGAAGCTGAAAATCTATTTGTCCCTGCAGCGCAAAAATGGATGCACAGGCCAGAGGAACGGGCCATGGCAAACACCTTCTTGGATTTGGAGAGACAGAGCTGGTCGCGCGGTAGCATCACCTGCGAAAAGCTGGCTAGCGATTAACCGGGTTTGAATATGGATTGATAGTCAGAAAGGGCTGCTTTAGTCGCTCTTAAACGCTCAGCAGCAGCCGGCCCAATTTGTACGGCGAGGGCCACTTGCAATATATCGATGGTAAGCAGATGTGCCAGACGCGAACTCCGCGGCGTGTAGCGGTTGTCATCTTCATCAACATCAACCGCCAAGACAAAGTCAGATTGCTCAGCAAGTCTAGTACCAGACGCTGTAACCGCCACAATACTGGCTCCGTTAGACTGGGCTGTAGTACAGGCTTTGTTTAGCAGTTCTGAGTCACCCGAATTTGAAATTGCTACCACTACGTCGTCTGGACCTCGGAGCGACGCCGATTGCAATAGGGTAGGAACGTCGAAGTAGCTGACGCAAGGAATTTTCAGCCTGAAAAACTTGTTTTGTGCATCCGCTGCAACCAAGCCAGACGCACCCAAACCCCAGAACTCTACGGTGCGCGCTTCCTTCAGAACTTTCACTGCAGCGGCAACCTGCGCGCCGTCTAAACTATGGCGCACACGACCAAGATCATGGGTGGCACGAGCAACTAGCTTGTCGACGAGCTGGGGCATCTCTTCCGAGCCATCTACGTCTACATGAATTACCGCAGAGTCCCGCTCAAGGGAACGCGCAATCTCAACTTTAAACTGACGAAATCCATCCAGGCCCAGGGAACGACAAAACCTGACGACCGTAGGTTCACTCACTTCACTGCGTTCCGCGAGCGCTGCTATGTTTTCGTGCACAGTCTGCTCCGGGCGGGCCAAAACTGCCAAGGCCACACGGCGTTCTGCCGCTGGAAAACCGTCAAGCTGTTTCTGAATTGCGTCAATCATGTAATTAAACTACACATTTTCCAATTTTTGCGCAATAATAATGGCATATTTTGTAATTTAACTACAGAGACGCTTGTGGCTCGATTTGTACCAGTAGACCCATTTGACATCGTAATCTTTGGCGGGACCGGAGACTTGGCGCAGCGCAAGCTGCTGCCAGCGCTATACCATCGCGATCGTGACGGCCAGATTCCCGAAGGCTGCAAAATCGTCGGGGTTTCCCGCCAGGACCAAACCACCGAGGACTTTCAGTCGCAGGTAAAAGATAGCCTGCAGAAACACCTGGCCGCCGGGGAGTTTGAAGAATCACTATGGGAACGATTCTGCGCCAGACTAGCTTACGTCACGGTCGACTTGAATGCATCAGACGGCTGGGCAGAATTGGCAAAGCAACTGGATGACGCGAAGATTCGCGTTCTGTATTTGGCTACTCTCCCAAGCTTATATGGTGTTGCGGCGGAGCAGGCGGCCAAGCATGGCCTGATCACCAAACTAACCCGAATCGTGTTGGAAAAGCCGGTGGGCGAGAATCTGGAGTCCGCACAGGAGATTAATGCGCGGGTGGGTGCAGTTTTTGATGAAGAACAGATTTACCGCATCGATCACTACCTGGGTAAGGAGGCGGTCCAAAACCTAATCGCCCTGCGATTTGGCAACTCTCTGTTTGAACCGCTATGGGAGCGCGCACAGGTAGACCACGTCCAGATTACCGTGGCGGAAAGTCTGGGCGTCGGCACGCGCGGTGCGTTTTACGATGATATTGGTGCACTCAAGGACATTGTGCAAAACCACCTGCTCCAGTTGGTATGTCTGGTGGCCATGGAGCCGCCGGCCAGTTTGGACCCAGAACAGATTCGCGATGAGAAAATCAAGGTGCTGGACGCACTGCGGCCTATTGGAAAGGCGGAAGCGAAGTCACTCACCGTGCGCGGGCAATATGATGCAGGCACGGTTTCCGGCAAACAGGTACCGGCCTATGCAGAGGAAGTCGGTCACAGCAGTGACCGAGAGACTTTTGTCGCCATAAAAGCGCATATTGATAATTGGCGCTGGGCCGGCGTGCCATTCTATTTGCGCACAGGCAAACGCATGCCCCGCAAAGCATCGGAAATTGTCATTCAATTTCGCCCCGTTCCCCACTCTATATTCGAGGCGGAATCAGGTTCGCTGGCACCCAATCGGATGGTGATTCGGCTGCAGCCCAATGAAGGCGTCACCCTGTCCATCATGAGTAAAGATCCAGGCCCCGGTGGGTTCTTCTTGCGTTCCTTGCCTTTGGATCTAAGCTTTGAAGAACATATTGATGTGCGTTACCCGGACGCGTATGAGCGACTATTGATGGAAGTGATTCGCGGCAATACCGCACTCTTTATGCGCAGGGATGAAGTAGAGGCGGCATGGCGCTGGATCGACGGAATTTTAGCTGGATGGGCCGCTGGCACCTCAGAAGTCCAGCATTATCAGGCCGGCACAGCCGGACCCATGCGCGCCGAGCTGCTAATCGAAGGTGATGGTAGGTCCTGGCATGTCTAGTTCAGAGAAACTTATCCTGCACGAGTTCGATACCGCAGAGACTATGGCCAGTGCGTTGGCAGATCGTCTTTGCCAATGCATCCAACGCGGCGTGAATCAGCGGGGCATTGCAAGCCTGGCTCTAGCTGGCGGGTCTACACCCATTGCCACCTATGCACTGCTGCGCGAGCGATGTCGCGAACTGGGACGCACCTCGGTGACGCCAACGGATGAGCGCTGGGTGACCATAGAAGACTCCAGGAGCAATGCAGCGATGCTGAAACGCGAACTTGGAAAGCCTTGGTCGGTAGCTACGCTGAGCGACTCAACAAACTTCGCATCGCCATTTCATGAGGGCGCTTTACGCTTAGCGCACGAAGAACTCGCTAAGATGCACGAGCGATTTGACGCCACCCTGTTAGGTATGGGTGCCGATGGACATTTTGCGTCGATTTTTCCTGATGATCCGGGCGTAAAAAGCCATCTGACAGCGTCGCAATCGGTAGTCCCCGCGGCGCCAGCAAGCCAACCCACAACCAGAGTGTCACTCAGCCCAAAAACGCTATTTGCGACAGATCATCTGATGCTGGTCATTTGCGGCGATGAAAAAAGGCAAGTGCTGGAAAAGGCCACGGCATCTGGACCGACTATCCAATTGCCGATCAGCTACGCCCTCGAGCACAATGACAAAATTGAAGTGTACTATTCCCCATGATTCACCCTGAACTAAAAAGAATTACCGAACGCATCGTTGCCCGCAGCCAGGCATCCCGCGCGCACTACCTGGAGCGCATCGAGAACCTGCGGGGCAAGGGCCCCCAGCGTTCTGGGCTGTCCTGTAGCAATCTGGCGCATGGTTTTGCAGCCTGCGACACTGTTGAAAAATCCGCTTTGTCTGAAAACAGGCGACCAAACGTCGCTATCGTATCGGCATATAACGATATGCTTTCGGCGCACCAGCCGTTTGCAGCCTATCCAGAAATCATCAAGCGCGCGGCTTGGAAAGCCGGTGGCGTCGCGCAATTTGCCGGTGGCGTCCCAGCTATGTGCGACGGCGTAACCCAGGGCCAGCCTGGTATGGAACTATCGCTATTTAGTCGCGACGTTATCGCCATGAGTACCGCAGTGGCCTTGTCCCACGACATGTTCGACTCTGTTATCGCACTGGGCGTATGTGACAAGATCGTGCCGGGCTTGCTTATTGGTGCCATGTCGTTTGGCCATCTACCATTTATTCTGGCACCGGCCGGACCCATGACATCGGGGCTGTCGAACGCGGCGAAAGCGCAGGTTCGACAGGATTATGCAACAGGAAAGGTTGGGCGTGATGAACTTTTGGCCGCCGAATCAAAGGCCTATCATGGCCCCGGAACTTGCACCTTTTATGGCACCGCAAACAGCAACCAGCTCATGATGGAATTCATGGGATTGCACCTGCCGGGAAGCTCGTTCATAAACCCCCATATGCCGCTTCGAGAAGCGCTGACAAAATCCGTGGCTGCCCGGGCAGTCAGCCTGGCGAAAGAGAATGGTCCAGTATTGGCCGACATTGTAGATGAGCGTGCCATAGTAAACGGCATCGTAGGACTTCTTGCATCAGGCGGATCGACCAACCACACCATTCACTTGATCGCCATTGCCCGTGCTGCGGGTATTCTGATCGACTGGACCGACATGGCCGAACTGTCGGCTATTGTCCCGCTGCTGGCCCGCGTGTACCCCAACGGCAATGCCGATGTAAACCATTTCCATGCCGCTGGCGGCATTGCCGTTATGCTGCGCGAATTGAAGCAAGCAGGTCTGGTGCACGCAGATGCGAAGACCATTACCGGCGAAACCCTTGACTCGTATTGCGTTGAACCCTGGTTAGATGATGACGAGCTGGCTTGGCGAGATGCACCAGTCCACTCTGCAGATCCAGAGGTGCTGGGAAGCATGCAAAAGCCCTTTGCTGCAACCGGCGGCATTCGCCTGGTCGAAGGCAATCTGGGCCGTGCCATCGTAAAAGTCTCGGCGGTTGCCGAGGCTAACCGGGTGATCAAAGCGCCGGCGAGAGTGTTCACCTCCCAAGAGGCGGTGCAGGCTGCATTCAAACTAGGAGAGCTGGACCAGAACGTCGTTGTTGTAGTGCAGTTTCAGGGCCCAAAAGCCAACGGAATGCCAGAGTTGCACAAGCTCACGCCTTGCCTTAGCGTGCTACAGGAGCGCGGCTATCAAGTGGCTCTGGTCACCGACGGTCGTATGTCCGGTGCATCAGGCAAAGTACCAGCAGCCATTCAGGTTACGCCAGAGTGTGCCGCCGAGGGCCCGTTAGCAAAACTGGAAGATGGTGATCTGGTTGAACTAGACTGCAACGCAGGCACCCTGCAGGTACTATTGAGCGACGATGAACTCACCAAGCGCAAAGCCAAAACATTTGAGCAGCCCCAGTTTGGCATCGGGCGCGAGCTGTTTGGGATATTCCGACAGCATTGTAATAGCGCAGAAGAAGGAGCCTGTGCGCTGCAGGCAGAGGGACCCAGCCATTGAGCGCCTTTGAAAATATTGCCAGCAGCAAATGGCTGCCGGTTATCACCATACCCAGCGAAGACTTAGCCGTACCCTTGGCAGAGATATTCGCGGATGTAGGGCTGCCCGTGATGGAAATCACGTTGCGAACACCTGCCGCATTGCCCGCCATTGGCGCAATCAAAAAAGCGTTTCCGGATATGACCGTTGGTGCAGGCACGGTTTGGACCGAGGCGGACTTACGCGCCGCAACTCAGGCGGGGGCCGATTTTATCGTGTCACCGGGCACTACCGCACCCCTGCGCGCCGCAATGCAGGCCAGCGACAAGCTTTGCGTGCCAGGCGCACAAACGGTAAGCGAAATTGCCGCACTGGAAGCCCTGGGATTTCATACAATCAAATTTTTTCCGGCTGAGGCTGCGGGAGGTCCAAGGGCCCTGAAGGCGATTGCGAGCGTCTTTCCCGCCCTGGAATTTATTCCTACCGGCGGCATCGGTCCCGATAATCAGGGACCCTACCGAGAAATTCATCAGGTGGTCACCTTAGGTGGGAGCTGGATAACACCAGAACACATGCTGGCAAACGAAGCGTGGGAGCTTATTCGACAACAGGTCGAAACAGCAGTAAACAAGGCTAACGCGGTTGCTTGAGCAGCCATATGCGAGTGGGCAAAATGATCCAATTAGCGACGAGAATTAAGGATGCCTAAGGCAACTATAGATGCGGTTGCGGCGCTTGCCGGGGTGTCAATTAAAACGGTATCCAGGGTCGTCAATGGCGAACCTCACGTGCGCGAAAACACCCGGGAGAAAGTGCTCGCCGCCATTGCGGAGCTAAATTATCGTCCTAATCAATCGGCCCGACGCCTAGCAGGAAATCGCTCTTATCTTATCGCCCTGCTTTACGATAACCCCAGTGCCAGCTACGTGATTGATGTGCAGTCCGGTGTCCTGGAAGAGTGCCGAGGCGCGGGCTTCGATTTGATTATTCATCCCTGTGATTATCGCAGCAGGGAATTGGTAGATGAGATCGAAGAAGTCATTCGACATTCGTCTTTAGACGGCATCATCCTTACCCCACCAGTAAGCGATAACCGTGCGCTTGTGGAGTATTTGCGCGGTCGGGAAATACCATTTGCGCGGATTTCTCCAGCAGACGATGATTACCCTGAGTTTGCCGTACGCACCAATGATCAGGAGGTCTGCCAATCTATGGCCACACACCTGGCCGCATTGGGGCACACCAATATTGCATTCGTCCTTGGCCACCCGGATCACCGCGCAGTGGCGCTGCGTTTCGAAGGCTTTAAAGAAGGTTTAAAAGCGGTGGGACTCAGCGTGCGCGACGAATGCGTCGTGCAGGGTTACAACTCATTTGAATCTGGCCAAGAGTGCGCAGAACAGCTGCTAAGCCTGGAAACACCACCAACAGCAGTATTTTGCAGTAACGATGATATGGCTGCCGGGGTCATCAATGTGGCGCATGCGCGCGGGCTCTCGGTTCCGGCACAGCTTTCCGTGGCGGGTTTTGACGATATTCCACTGGCCAAGCAGCTTTGGCCGCCTTTGACTACCGTGCGCCAGCCCATCCGCGACATGGCCAAAGCTGCCACCAAGATATTGCTGGAACAAATCCGCCCCAATGGCAATGGCCCACAGGAAAGCCTCGTTGCATCCAGCGTGATAAAACGCGCGTCTACCGCACGCCTCAATTGAGTATTGTCCCCCAGGCTAACTAGGCCAATCAGGCTAGCCCCTCAGTTGGGAGCTAGCCCACCCGGATGATCCGTTAGAAGATTATCCAGATCAATCCAACTATCACCACCAAGGCTACGGTGAACCAAACGTCTTTGCGGCGCCACGCGGGATCACTTTCTACTGCGGGATCAGATGCGGGCTCCAAGGTAGTACGTGTCAAACCAGCCACTTTCTCTGGCGCTGGCGCGGGTGTAAGCAAACTGACCACGATGAGGATGACCGAACACACCGCAAATAGAACCACTGCAAAATGCAAGAAGTTAATGTCCGCGTACCAGTGCATCACGCCGCTCAGGTCAGACTTGTTCAGCTCTGCAACCAACCGCCCGATACCCAATACAAATCCTGAGATTAAGCAGGCGATGGCACCCTGAGAGTTAAGTCGCTTCCAGAACACGCCGAGCAAAAATACCGCCGCGATGGGAGGAGAAATGTAAGCCTGAACGCTTTGGATGTATTGGTAGAGCTGCTCGGAGATGTGCTTCATCATGGGGATCCAAAGCAAACCAAATCCGACCAGTATCAAGGTTGATGCTTGCCCAACGACGACCAGTGAGCGATCGGATGCCTGGGGCTTGAGCTTCTTGTACACGTCCCAGGTAATCAGGGTGGAACAGCTGTTAAACACCGAAGACAACGAACTCATCAGTGCAGCCAGCAGACCAGCTACAACCAGGCCTCTCAATCCTGCTGGTAACAGCGCGCCAACCATTGCTGGTAAAGCCTGGTCTGGCGAGTCCAGCTCCAGTGCGCCCTGCTGGGACAGCGAGTAAGCGATGACGCCAGGAATTACGAAAATGAACAGCGGCAGGACTTTCAAGAAGCCCGCAAAGATTGTGCCGCGACGAGCGTGGTCGATGTTATGGGCTGACAGTACCCGCTGCACTATGAACTGGTCCGTACACCAGTACCAAACACCCAGGATGGGTGCACCTAGCAGTATTCCAGTCCATGGGAAGTCCGGATCACTCATGGGCTTCCAAAGGGTGAAGAAACTATCGCCTGCGGTAGCTTGAACCGAGTCCCATCCTCCAGCAGCATTGAGTCCAATGATCGTCACCGCTACTGCGCCGGCGATGAGCACGAACATTTGCAACAAGTCCGTATAGAGCACTGCACGCAGGCCGCCGAACACGGTGTATATGCCCGTAGCGACAACGACGATTCCAGCACCTACCCAGAAATCCAGACCAACCAGCGTTTCGAACACGATGCCGCCGGCCGCAATGGTCACCGAAATTTTTGTCAGCACGTATCCAACAATGGAGATCACCGCCAGATACCAGCGTGCGCCACTGGAATATCGTCTTTCCAAAAACTCTGGCATGGTGAAAACACCAGACTTCAGATAGAAGGGCACAAATAACCAGCCGAGTATCAGCAAAATCAAGCTGGCCAGAATTTCAAACTGACCTACTGCAATGCCGGAAGCGGCCCCTGATCCCGCTAATCCGACTAGGTGTTCAGAGCCAATATTGGAAGCAAACAGTGAGGCACCGATGATAAACCAGCCTACGTTTCTGCCACCGAGAAAGTAGTTCTCCGGGTTCTCCCTGGTCTTGCTGCGACGGGTCACCCAAAATGCGACAAAAAAT
The DNA here is from genome assembly GCA_964630895.1 of uncultured Gammaproteobacteria bacterium. GTDB lineage: Bacteria > Pseudomonadota > Gammaproteobacteria > Xanthomonadales > SZUA-38 > CAZVYE01. The sequence goes on from CAZVYE010000016.1 coordinate 23,516, forward strand.
ACGGCTACAAAGTAGCCGGCGATGACGACCCAATCCAGAGTTCCTAGTTGACTCATTTATGCTTTCCCCGTTGAGACTTTTTCGACGGCATGGCCAGCTCGTAGCTGCGCTCCCGCCAATGCCGCACCAATTAGCGGTGCGTTGTGATCTGTAATAATGGCTACCGGTGTGCGCTCTACAAAAGCACGCATCGGTCCCTTGTCTTGGAATCGCGCGGCGAAATCGCTAGCGCGCAGAAAATCTTTGATCGCCACCATCAGCGAGCCAGTAAGAAATACGCCACCACTGGCTCCAAGCACCAAAGCCAGGTCCCCGCAAAATCCGCCCAACATGGCGCAAAAGCGCTGCAACGCCTTCTCGCAAATTGGATCGTGCCGTTCTATTGCTTTGGAAACCACCTCTTCAGGTGAAGCATACTGGGCATCGCCACCCTGACGCTTGCCAATCGCATTGGTTAACCGCACCAAACCGGGGCCCGACAGCAGTTGCTCCCATGACAGGTAAGGCGATTCTGAGGACACCACTTCCATCAGTCCCCACTCTTCTGCTTCAGACGCCGCCGCTCTTGCGTGACCCGCCTCACCCGGAATGACGGTTATGCCATGCGAAGTTGAAACCACGCTGGTTACACCCAAGCCCGTACCCAACCCGACCACAACGCGAGGGGCATCTGGTCTGGCGCTGCCCTCTTTGACCGTAGTAATGGCATCATCTTCAATGTCGTAGAGCCCGTAGGCCTGAGCTGCTATGTCGTTGATGAGAATGACTGTACCAATGCCGCATTCCTGTCCAATTTCAGCGCTGGAAAAAGCCCAGTTACGGTTGGTAAGACGAACCGCTTGGTCGTCCACTGGTCCCGCGGCAGCCAGACAAAGCATGTCCGGTCGTGGCGATGGTAGATCTTTAAGATACGCGCGAATAGCATCGTAGAGATGCTCAAAATCATCGCAACGAAATTTCCGATGGTGCTCAACCAGAATGCGACCATTTGCGCTGCGCCTGACGACCGCAAATCGCGCATTCGTCCCACCTACGTCGGCGGCAATACATGGAATGATGCTGTGTGCTGGCACGACAGGCTGAATCATCTTGCGCACTCGGTCGAATCGTTGGCAAATGCCACAATCCTTACGTCAGCAATAGTCATTTCGGTTTCCTTTGAGGTCGCCAGCAAAAACGGCACGTCCACTTTGGTAAAGTCTGTACCGCTCTGCGCAAAACACTCCAGGGGAATGGTGGCACGAGACCATCCGCTCTCATCCGCCGAACCAACGTAGGGAGCAAGACTAACCGCTCCCTGGCATGGGTATTGGCAGTCCATGCGAACGGTTACATCCGGGTCTATATTGTCGCCAGCCCGAACATAAAATTGCAGACTGGCCTCTTGGTCAAGCAAAGAAGCCAGGTTGGATGGCTGCTCCGATTTAACGAAAAACTGTGCTGTACCAGTGCCATCAAACGTCAACTGTCTGGCATCACCCTGCTTCGCACGATCCGATTCCTGAACCGTAATGGCTTGCGAAAGCGAAGCAGCGTTTCCATCTGCCCGAACCTGCCAGCCTTCGCTATCCCCTACAAACATCTTCCAAGGGTTGGCCGCCGCACCACCGTCGATGATCGCCAGGGGCAATTCCGACCCCACTGGCGCAGGCTCTATGTCTTGCTCTGACAAGGGCCACTGCACAGGCGCCTGCTCTCCGAAGGCCAGGCCATATCCATAAGGGAACAAGGGCTCTGCCGAGTCGTCCTGATTGATCTCAAACTGGTCGGGAAATGCCGGCCAGGAAAAGGAGAGCTTGCCGGTAAAATCGTGATTGGCATTGCCATTGGCATCAGCGAATAACACATCAGCAACTGCCGTACCTTCGGAACCAGGCAGCCAGGCAGCGACGAATGCATCCGAAGCATTTAACTCAGGATTTGTCCACATGGGACGACCAGATAGGAACACTGATACAACCGGTACACCGCGCGCCTTAAGCTTCTTGAGCAAGTTGAGGTCTTGCGGCCTCTGGGCGCTATATGAAAGAGACGCAATATCGCCCTGGCCTTCCGCATAAGGCTCTTCGCCATACACCACAATGGCCACATCTGGGTCACCGGAAAATTCAGCGTTCTGAACTAGCTCGGCGCTGCCGCCGCCAGCCTCCACATGCGCTTTGATGCCCTGCCAGATTGACGAACCGCCAGGAAAGTCAGAATTGCTATTGCCGGTTCCCTGCCAGGACACAGTCCAACCGCCTGCCTGCTTACCGATGTTGTCCGCGCCGTCACCCAGTACGACGACGTTGCTTGCCGGAGATAGCGGCAGTAATTGTCCCGCGTTTTTCAACAACACTAAAGACTCTCGAACGGCCTGCTGTGCCAGAGCCCGGTGCTCTGGATTGCCAATAACGCTTTCGTCAGCGGCAAGTACCCGCTCGGACGGCTTGCCCGCTTCAAACAGGCCAGCACGCAGCTTAACGCGCAGTATGCGTCGCACTGCATCGTCTATCCGAGACATGGGTATTTCACCAGCGTCAACCTGGCTGATGATGTTGGCCTTCATTGCGGCCCAGTCTTCTGGGACCATGATCAGATCAATTCCAGCCAGGATGGCCTGGGCGCAGTTATCATTAGTGCACCCGGCAACCTGTCCGATGCCATTCCAATCGCTAACCACGAACCCATCAAAACCCATCTGTTCTTTGAGCACGTCGGTGAGCAAGTACTTTTCACCGTGAACCTTGCGGCCGTTCCAGCTATTGAACGTAGCCATTACCGTCTGCACACCGGCTTCTAACGCAGAATAATAACCCTGACCATGCAGATCTCTCAGAGTTACTTCGTCCAGCACAGTATCGCCTTGATCGACGCCGTCGCGCGTGCCGCCATCGCCAATAAAGTGCTTGGCTGTGGCTACAACCCGCTCGTTCTTCAACCACGACTCACTACCCAACTCACCTTGTAAACCTGCGACCACCTCGCCTGCATACTGGCGCACTATTTCCGGGTTCTCTGAATAAGATTCATAAGTGCGCCCCCAGCGATCGTTGCGTGCAACAGCCAGCGTAGGCGCAAACACCCAATCAATGCCCGTGGCCCGCACTTCTCTGGCGGTGGCAGCCCCTATCTTGCCAACTAGATCAGCATTGCGAGTGGCACCAAGCCCAATATTGTGCGGAAACAGCGTGGCACCAATAACGTTATTATGTCCATGCACCGCATCTGTTCCCCATATGATAGGGATTTGAGCACCGCCCTCTGCATTCATGGAAGCGTCGTAGTATTCATCTGCAAGCGCAACCCATTCGGCGACGGTGGCTTGCTTTTTGTTATAAGGGAACGCGCCACCACCGTTTAGAACAGAACCAAACCCATGGGTTCGAACATCTTCCGGCGTCACGCTGCGGATCTCAGGCTGAATCATTTGACCCACTTTCTGGGATAAGCTCAGGTCGCTGAGAATCTGCTCAACCCGCTGTTCGAAGCCGTCATCGTCGGGCTTGCTATAAACGTTGGGCCAAATATTGTCGGCAGCCGCTGCAACCGGCTTGGCAGATTCAGCCGTGGGGGCCTCGTCATCACCGGGCTTGTCACCGCATCCTGCGATTAAACAAGCTAGCAACGTCGCGACGCCAGCTTCGCGCAGATGCGCTTCGATACCACTACAATTTGCCATTTCCAGCCTTTTCACTGCTTGCTACCTTAATTTTGCGTGAGTCTTATACAAGCCGATGACAGCGCTGTCAAACAAGGGGCCACTTTTGCACCAGACACCCCCCTCTGATCAAATTCGTCGACCTGGTGTCGTGAAATACCTGGCCCGAAAGCCTGAATGAAGAAACGAGCATCCGGTAATTTTAGGCAATGCAGATTCCCGCTTGCATACGTAATCGACAAAGCAGAATTTGCTTGCCCACGCGCTGTTGGTGAAAGTGCTCTGTGACGCGTCTCAAGTGCATTTCCAGTTCTCGCGAACGAACCCTTCAATGCACCTAAATAACGGATAAATCGGGAATTTATGGCTCTGCCGGCTAGCTGGCCAATTTGACACATCGCCATTACACACGTACCCCGCTCTGGCCTTGGATCAAGCCCTTTTGCCCTAAGCATAGTCGCCGAAAATCGTGATGCAGTTCCCATTTAAGCTCTCTATCCAACCCAACGCATGAAGAAAATTCTCTACAATAATTTGACACTTTCTAGAGTTTATACTCTAATCCATTTCTGACAGCGTTGTCATTTTTTGTTTTTTTGGCCCGGCAATGCATAAATAATCCAAATTTATTGAGGTCTCACATGGTTACATCGCGTTTGAAAAGAACGTCTCTGGCGAGCAGCATCCTGCTTGCACTAGGAACGTGGACGGCAGTCCCGGTGCTGGCGCAAGACGACAATCAGAATGATGAAGTAGAAGAGCGCGAGTCCGCGGAAGCCGAACAGATTCGCGAGATCGGCGGCGATGACTCAGCGCAGCTGGAAGATATTCAAGTTACCGGTTACCGCGGCAGTCTGCTGCGAGCCATGGATAGAAAAAGAGACCCAGTTGGGGTGGTGGATGCCATCACCGCAGAAGATATCGGTAAGTTTCCCGACCAGAACCTGGCGGAATCACTACAACGCATCACCGGCGTTTCTATTGATCGCAACAACAACGAAGGTTCTCGCGTAACCGTTCGTGGCTTTGGTCCCGAATTTAATCTGGTAACGCTGAACGGACGCTCAATGCCAACCGCAGGCGGACGGTCCTTCGATTTTGCAGATCTGGCCACTGAAGGCATCAACGCAGTTGAGGTATACAAGACTGCGCAGGCTGGACTGCCGACCGGCGGCATTGGCGCGACCGTAAACATTATGACAGCCCGGCCTCTACAAGTGGGCTCACAGGCAGTAGTGAGTGCCAAAGCCGTACACGAGACGTCATCGTCCGACTCAGACGTGGGTGATCTGGACGAAATCACTCCAGAGATTGCTGGCTTGTACAGCAACACATTTATGGATGGTCGCCTGGGTATTCTGATCGCAGGCTCATATCAGGAACGCGACAACCGCGAAGAAAATGCAGCAGTAGACAACTGGGGCCCTAGCCTGCAGCTCAATGGCGGCATTATTAACGACAACAATCAGCGTGCGGATGGTGTTTGGTGGCACCCCCAGAACATCGGCTATGGCTGGTCAGACATCACTCGAGAGCGCACCAACGGCCAACTGGCACTGCAGTTTGCGCCTACGGACCGCCTAACCGCTACACTGGACTGGTTTTATTCAGAAGTTGATTTCGAGAAAGACTCCAATAGCGTAGGCATCTGGTTCGAGTGCCCGAACATCGAAGCCACGGTCAACGAGCGCGGCACGGTAACCCAGGTATCTCAGGCCTGCGGCGATTACGCCACCAACGTAGCTCGTGATCACACCATTAAAGAGAACGACTCCATCGGCTTTAATCTGGAGTGGGTGGCCACGGACGATCTCGTATTCGAATTTGACGCGCACAGCTCATCTTCAGAATTGCGCGGCGGCGGTATCAACGGTGAGCCGGGCAGCTCTGCAAACCTTATTATTGGTAACACCAGCTGCGACTGGTGTGGAGACGTAGACGGTGCTGGTCCCTTTACCGCCACCATTGCCAACCAAACCGCAATCTTCGGTGCCAACGGCATTCCAACGTTTGATGTGGATTTCCGCAGCACCGGCCCCAATGGCGGCCCTCAGGATGGCTTGCTGCCGTCCGACTTGGGCTCATTGTTTGGCCAGGCATTTAACACCGATGTCTATAACGACATTGACCAGTATAAGCTGGGAGGCACCTGGACCAACGACAGCACGGAAAGTGCGTTGGCGCGAGTCGACTTCGGCGCCCAGTTTACGCAGCAAGAATTTGATACGCGCAATGCATACTCCGGCTTGCTGCCCGCGGGCTTCTGGCTGACATCGGCACAGCACTGGCCGGACGATCAGTGGCAGCTTAGCGATTTCAACGGCCTGCTGAGTGGCTTTTCAAACGGCGGCAGTTTCCCCACAGATTTCTATTACACGGCGCCATTTGAGTATTTGGTAGACCAGTTTGAGACGGTAGGCGCGGATAACTTCCCTTGCTGTTACTGGCCTGACGCAGCCTTCTGGGGACCCGACTTCCAGGATCCATCTGGGACTCGCGGTCGATTCTGGTCTGGGCCATTGGGTAACTCCGGTTTGGCACTGGTAGACGAAGACATCACCAGCGTTTATGGCCAGGCAGTATTTCAACGCATGATTGGCGACATGCCGTTTGATGCGGTAATTGGCCTGCGGTATGAGAACGTGGAGACCACATCTTTCGGTCAAGAAGTTCCAGCCACGGCCATCGTTTGGGTCGGCGGCAACGAATTTAGCTATGAGTTTGCGAATAACCCTTCACTACGTCGTGGTGAAGGCGATCAGGATCATTTTCTACCTTCTGTAGATTTGAAGCTGGAAGTTAGAGAAGACATCGTGACGCGCTTTTCTTATAGCCGCTCCATCGCCCGACCACCCATTGGTGCCCTGAGCCCTAATCGCTCATTTATCGGGAACCCAAACGTTCGAAACCGTCGTGTCAGCTCAGGCAATCCCGATCTGGAACCATATGAGTCTGACAACCTGGATCTGGCGGTCGAGTGGTACTACGCGCCGGGCAGCTATGCGGCATTGAACTACTTCCGTAAGCGAGTGGATAACTTCCTGGTTTCTACCACCGTGCAGCAAACCTTCGACGGCATCTTCGACCCGTACCTGGGCGTTTTGGCGGAACAGGCACGCGCAGAATTAATCGCTGAAGGCATCAGCCCCACGGATCAAGCGGTATTCGAGCGCATCAACATTATTCGCGGCGCGGATCCAACTGCGCCTATCTCAGGCCAACCAGGCGATCCGCTGGCAGTGTTTGATGTCACCACGACCACCAACGCAGAAGTTGGCAACGTCTATGGTTGGGAAGTGGCTCTTCAGCACATGTTCGGAGACACCGGATTTGGTCTGCAGGCGAACGCCACTTTCGTAAATGGTGACGTAGACGCAGATCGCGACGTGGTTAATCAGAGCTTCGCTCTACCTGGTCTGAGCGACTCTGCGAACCTGGCCGTTTTCTACGAGAACGAAGCAATTTCAGCGCGAGTCGCCTACAACTGGCGAGACGAATTCCTGGCCGGATTCGACCAGTTCGGCGCACCGGTCTTTACCGAAGAATATAAGCCGGTGGACTTGAACGTTACGTGGTATGTGAACAACGAGTTGTCTGTCTTCTTCGAAGCGCTGAACGTAACGGAAGAAGTGCAAAGAACCTACGTGCGATACCCAGAGCAATTTCTACGCGGCAACGAGTACGGCGCTCGATTTAACCTCGGTGCTCGATTCCGCTTTTAATCCTCCCAATCGGAAATTGCTATATTCTGAGCCACTGCTTCGGCAGTGGCTTCTTTTTATGGAGAGTTCGTGACTAAGCCAATTCGTAAAATAGTCATAGTGGGTGGTGGTTCCGCAGGCTGGATCACCGCCGGTACTCTGGCCGCAGAGCTTGTTGGCCGCCAGGTGTCTATTACGCTTGTGGAATCTCCTGATGTGCGTACGATTGGTGTAGGCGAAGGAACCTGGCCAACCATGCGCACCACGCTTCAGCGTATCGGCCTCAGCGAGCGACAGTTTATGCTTGCTTGTGATGCAGGCCTAAAGCAGGGAACCTGCTTTAAGGGGTGGACTGATGGTTCGGCTGGAGACGTCTATTATCATCCATTCAGTGCTCCCGGTGGGTACTCCGATCATACCTTGGCAAAGGCTTGGACCGCCGGTCACGAACCTTGCTCGTTTGCCGAGTACGTCGGCATACAGTCCACACTGTGCGACAACGGGCTTGGTCCCAAGCAGGCCCAGACGCCGGAGTTCGCTGGCGTTGCCAACTACGCTTATCACCTGGATGCGGGAAAGTTCGCCACGTTGCTGCAGGAGCACTGCACAGAGAGTCTTGGGGTAAACCATATTCGTGCGCACGTGGAATCTGTTTGCGGTGCACCGGACGAAGATATCACGGGCTTAAGATTGCGCGACGGTGAGCTTATCGATGGTGATCTGTTTATCGACTGCACTGGCAGTGCCGCGATGCTGTTTGACCAACACTACCAGGTCGATTTTGTTGACTGTCGCAGCACCCTGTTCAATGACACGGCGCTTGCGCTTCAGGTCCCGTATGCGTCAGAACAGCCGCTGGCCTGCCAAACGAACTCGACTGCACAGTCTGCTGGCTGGATATGGGATATCGGATTGACCAGTCGCAGGGGCGTTGGCTACGTTTATTCCAGCGCACACGAAAATGACGATCGGGCGACAGAAGCACTGCGTGACTATCTAGTGTCGACGGGCGCGCCGGACCCCGACCTGGAGCCGCGCAAGCTAAGCTTCAGACCCGGCCACCGAGAAAAATTCTGGCACAAAAACTGCGTCGCTATTGGGATGTCCGCCGGCTTCATAGAGCCGTTGGAGGCAAGTGCCCTGGTGTTGGTGGAGTTATCGGCCCGAGCGGTCGCGGAGAATTTGCCTGCTACAGAGGCCGAAATGCCTCTCGTACGGGACCGTTTCAACAAACTGTTTAGTTATCGCTGGCAAAGAATTATAGAATTCCTGAAGCTGCATTATGTACTGAGCAAGCGCACTGATTCTGACTATTGGCGTGATAATCGAGCTTCCGGGACGATACCCGAGACCCTGCAAGAAAATCTCAAGCTCTGGAAACACCGCACGCCAACCGAGTTCGATCTTCCACACGCCGCGGAGATCTTCTCAGCAGCAAGCTTCCAATATGTTTTGTACGGCATGGGCTATGCAACCAAGCTGGCCGAGCCGGCACAGCGCACAGCACGGGCCAACGCGGTACCATTGCAAGAGAAAATGCGTCGAGAGCTGCACCGCGCGATGACGGTGCTACCCAAACATGAACAACTCGTGCGCGAAATGACCGCCGAGCCGGTCGCGCAGTAAGAAGAAGGACACTGTTTTGAGCGATCCCCAATTATTGGACAATGTGACCCATAAAGCGGTTCGCGTGAATCCCCGGTACGCCGAGGGAAATGGTTTTGATACCAACATTGCGCGAGTGTTTCCCATCGAGTTCAGGCAGCTAGCGACCGAATACTGCCTATTCTTTTTGCGCAACAAAGAATCCGGTCAATTTGACCCGGTAGCGTTACTCGGAACACATCCGCAAGAAAACCGTTATCTGCGCGACGGCCAATGGGCTGCATCCCACATCCCATTATCCATACAGCGGCAACCGTTGCTTATAGGCTTTCAAGAACAAAACATTGACGGCGCTCCCGAGGAAGTCCCTGTCGTACATATCGACATGTCTCACCCTGCTGTAAGTACCACAGAAGGTGAACCGTTATTTATGCCGCAAGGCGGCGAGAGCCCGTGGTTAGAACATGCTACGTCTGTGCTTATGGCAATTCACCAAAGCCATCCGGTCAACCAGCAATTCTCACAGATACTCACCGGGCTGGAGCTGCTGGAATCCGTACGACTTGAATATAAGAATGCGGACGGCCAACTCGACACGGTAGAAGGCCTGCACACTATCAATGAAGAGAGACTGTCACAGCTAAACGGTGACGCGCTTGCCACCCTGCATCAATCAGGATTCCTGGAAGCTATTTACATGATTATTGCCTCGCACGGCAATCTTAATAAATTGCTTACTGCGCCAGGATACGCCTAAGAGAGCATGGACCAGTCTGGGACGCATATGCAGTCAGTTTTGGAAATTCAGGACGACTGGTCAGAAGGGCTGGCAACCCAGCTATCCCAGGCAGCGCGCCCAGTAGTGATCAGAGGCTTGGCAAATTCCTGGCCAATGGTTTCAGCGGACGATCAAGGTAAGCGAGACTTACTCAGCGGACTCTACTCGAGGCGGCCGGTCACCATGATGACCAGCCAAGACGATAGCGGTCGCATTGCCTACTCTGAAGACGGTCGGTCACTCAACTTCCAGCAACAGAAAGTGGCGTTGGCTGATTTCTTTCAGCGGCTGGATCAGGCTGAGTCAAATGAAGAGACACTATACTCAGGTTCTCTCGCGCTGGATCACTATTTTCCAGGGCTGCGAGCCAAGCACAGTTTGGACATTCCGGCCGAGAACGTCACAGTGCGAATCTGGATGGGCAACAAGACCGTGGTGGGCACCCATTACGACGTGATGGAAAACGTAGCCTGTGTGGTTTCTGGTAAACGCGTGTTTACGCTGTTTCCGCCAGATGCCTTGCCGGACCTGTACGTGGGCCCTTTGGATTTTACGCCTGCAGGTCAGGCGGTTAGCCTGGTGGATCCCTACGCGCCAGACTTGCAGAAGTATCCAAAGTTTACCAACGCCCTGGCGCAGGCACAGCGCGCAGAGCTGCTTCCGGGAGACGGCATTTTCATCCCGGCCATGTGGTGGCATCACGTGCAGTCGACGGGCGGCTTCAATGTTTTGATCAACCACTGGTGGCGATCGACCACCAGGGCGATGGGCGCGCCACAAGATGCGCTATTACATGCGATATTGGAGATTCGTGACCTACCCGCACCACAAAGAGAGGCCTGGCGCCGCGCTTTCGAATACTACGTGTTTGATGCCAAATCCGAAGACTTCGAGCATATAGCTCCGGAACGCCTCGGCGTGCTGGGCGAATTGAATGATGATTTGGCAAGACAGTTAAGAGCCTTTTTACGTAACCGACTCAATCGCTAAGACAATGAATGCAATCAAGAAGCTGGTAATCGTAGGGGGTGGGACCGCAGGGTGGATGTCTGCCGCGGCTTTCGCCAAGTCTTTTGGACAGCAGCTGGAAATCGTACTTATCGAGTCAGATGCCATCCCCACGGTTGGCGTTGGCGAGGCCACTATTCCGCCTATCTTGAACTTCCATATGCTGCTGGAGATTAGCGAATCAGATTTTCTACGCGCCGTTAATGGCACCTACAAGCTCGGGATTCGTTTTGACAATTGGGGCAGCCTTGGCGAAAGCTATTACCACCCTTTTGCACCGTTTGGCGTTGACAGCTGGGCCGCACAATTCCATCACTATTGGCTGCGAGCAAAAGGCCAATCGGATTTACCGCCGCTGGATCATTTCAGCTACGAATCGACCTTGGCGCGCGCAGGAAAGTTTGGACACCAAGGCGATCGGCAAGCCAAGTATGCATACCACTTTGATGCCGGCCGCTATGCAGCCATGTTACGACAGTTTAGCGAATCTCTGGGGGTTACACGGCAAGAGGGCAAAGTCACGGAAGCCAACTTGCACCCAGAAACAGGCGCCATCCAAAGCGTACAACTAGAGTCTGGGCAAGTTGTCGACGGCGACTTTTTTATTGACTGCAGTGGTTTTCGTGCACTCCTTATTGAGAAAGCGCTGGGTTCTGACTGGGAAGATTGGTCCCACTGGCTACCCTGTGATCGCGCAGTGGCAATGCAGACCGCTGCGACTCGTAGTACTGACCCATTCACTACCGCTACGGCTCGGACTGCGGGCTGGCAATGGCATATTCCGTTGCAGCATAGAATTGGTAACGGCATGGTATTTTGCTCACAGCATATCGATGAAGATGATGCGACACGCTTGCTGCAAGACAACGTCGCTGGTGATGTGGTCGCCGAACCGCGCATCATCCGTTTCACCACCGGCCGAAGACGCCAGCAGTGGGTAAAAAACTGTGTGGCAATTGGCCTTTCCAGTGGCTTCTTAGAACCGCTGGAATCAACCAGCATTCACCTGATTCAAAACAGCATTATCCGACTGATAAAGCTCTTTCCTGCATCGCCTCAAATGGACTCAGAAATCCATCAGTTCAATCGCGATGTTCAACAGGAGTTCGAAGCCATACGTGACTTCATCATCCTGCATTATCATCAGACCAAACGCAGCGACTCAGAATTCTGGAATCACTGTCGCACCATGCAGGTGCCAGAAAGTCTGCAGCATAAAATGACGCTGTTCGAGCAAACCGGCAAGGTGTTTCGCGACAATAATGAGCTGTTCAGTGAGACGTCCTGGACAGCGGTGATGATCGGGCAGGGATTGCTGCCAGAGTCCTACCATCCTTTCGCCGACAATGTTTCGGACGCCAAATTACGAGAGCTGATGAGCCATGTCCGCGCAGCCAATGATAAATCAGTAGCTGCAAATCCAACTCACGACCAGTATCTACGCAAACTCTTAGAGAGCTAGAACAACAGCGTTTAGATTAGCCACTCACGGTTTGCACGGTGCTGGGAAACATGGTGTAGCGCACAAATTGCGCCTGCTGTTCGATATTGAGTTTGTGATAGGACATGCCCAACGGCAAACGATACGTATTAAATAGACGTAGGTGATGCGCAGCCTGCACGAAGAAGCCTTTCCAGAACACGTTTACGCCTTGTTGGTATTGCAATACGTGGGTCATCTCGTGAATAAAGATGGATGTGACGAACCGGTCTCTGGGAGACGCATTACTCGCAGCACCAACAGCCAAATCCTTGGCTGCTCCTGGCCAGTAAATATTGCCATTTGGCGCAATGATGTACCCCTTACGCTGCAGACGAGTAAACCTGCCATCCACAACCCGCACAGAGTCAAAATGCAAACCAGGATTGGTACCAAAAGCCTTCTGGAAAGCTTGCTGGGTTAACGCACGCTCGTCCTCTGTGAGCGAGCGCTGATTAGCAGCCTTGATGGACTTACTGGGTCGATTCAATATCTCAAATCCGGTTCGGCGTACCGTTATGTTAACCGCAATACCCCGCCTGAACAGAATCCGATCGCACCAAAGACCTATCTATAGTTAGGCCGACTAGACGCTGACTGCAAACCCCGGCCCGTCTGATAGTTTTGACCTAACCATTCTTCCCTAACGCATCAAGCGCTAATTCGATGTCGCTCGGGGAAAAACCATTGATCCGCTTTTGCCCAATTAGAATTACCGGAACGGTGTCGCTATCCAGTTGCCAAAACAGCTTCCCAGCGGCCGCATCCTTGTCTACTACCAAATCAGCGAATTCCACCCAGTTGTCAGCAAAGTACTCCCGAGCTTGAATACAGTACGGGCAAGTAGATGTCCCAAACAAAACCACATT
>CAZVYE010000017.1:0-36323 GCA_964630895.1 uncultured Gammaproteobacteria bacterium
TACGCCCAGGATCACTAGGTATTTCCACATTGGATAACGATTCATAAGAACGATTTTCCTGACAAATCCGACGCTGCGCGTCGATTGAGCTTAAATATTTATGCTTGGGCCGGATGCCTGCTCAATGTGCTTCCGACTGACCTCCATCAAATGGACTTAATTGTCCCTTTCGGCAGTACTGTGCCAACAGCCTGACGTTGCACCTTAACTTCGGTGCCTTCGGCGACCTCCAAAGTGATAAAAGCGTCCCCTACGTCCACAATTCGGCCCAGCAGGCCGCCATTGGTGACAACCTCGTCGCCTTTCTTCAGGCCGCCAACCATCTCGCGATGTTCCTTTTGACGCTTCATTTGTGGACGAATCATCATGAAGTACATCAAAACGAACATACCAATCATGATGAAGAGGAAACCGCCACTGCCCTGGCCGCCGGCACCGGCACTTTGCGCGTGCGCGCTGGCAATAAAGAAATCGGTCAATAGTTCCATTGGGTATCCCTAATAAAGAATGTGTTCTCTGGATTGCAAGGGTTTGGGCACCCCTGTATAAAATCAAGTCTGCTTAGCCGCCGCCAATCCAAACTTTCTGACAAAATCGGCGCGGGATTATCACACAGAACCACCCAACATAACCACTACGATGTTAATCCGTTTTGGCAGGCCCCGACTCCAAACCCGCATAAAAATCTTTGACAAACTGCTCAAATGTACCCTTTTCCAAGGCATGCCGGATATTTCGCATCAGCTCCTGGTAGAAATAAAGGTTATGTATGGTGGCCAGCCGAGAGGCCAGAATCTCGTTGCACTTATCCAGATGCCGTAGATAGCTACGAGAATAATGCTTGCAGGTGTAGCAACCGCAATTCGGATCAATCGGACCCGTATCCAGACGATGCACCGCGTTGCGAATTTTCACGATGCCCTGCCAGGTGAATAAGAAACCGTTGCGCGCATTTCGGGTTGGCATGACACAGTCAAACATGTCCACTCCACGAATTACGGCTTCAACAATATCTTCCGGCTTGCCTACGCCCATCAAGTAGCGCGGTTTGTCTTCGGGCAAACAAGGTAAGGTCGCGTCGAGCACCTGCTCCCGCTCCTCTTTCGGTTCACCTACTGATAAACCTCCGACGGCGTAGCCATCAAATCCAATGTCCCTTAAGGTCTTGGCAGACTCCTCTCGAAGCTGGGCGTACATTCCGCCTTGGACAATGCCGAATAGCGCATTCGGATTGCCATCGTGGGCCTTCTTACAGCGCTCTGCCCAACGCATGGATAGATCCATCGAAGCCTGCGCCTGGGAGCGCGTAGCAGGAAACGGCGTACACTCGTCAAATGCCATGACGATGTCCGAACCCAGTTTGCGCTGCACATCCATGGATTCTTCGGGCCCAAGAAACACCTTACTGCCATCAACGGGAGATGCAAAGGTCACGCCCGCCTCGGTAATTTTTCGGCGTTCTGACAGGCTAAACACCTGGAATCCACCAGAGTCCGTCAGGATCGGCCCCTGCCAATGCATAAAATCATGCAGATCGCCGTGGGCCTCAATCACCTCGGTGCCAGGACGCAGCATAAGGTGGAATGTATTTCCTAAGATAATCTGTGCACCCATGTCCTGAAGTTCTTCAGGAATCATGGCCTTTACCGTCCCGTAGGTTCCCACCGGCATAAATGCGGGCGTTTCTACCACGCCCCGCTGGAATTCCAGGCGCCCGCGGCGCGCTGAACCCACCTGATTTAACAGCTCAAAATTCATTCAAAACACTCAAATAATCAACATGGCATCGCCATAGCTAAAGAATCGATATTGATTGTCCACCGCATGCCGATAGGCATCCATTATGGTGTCTTTACCCGCTAACGCGCTTACCAGCATCAGCAGTGTGGATTCAGGCAGGTGAAAATTGGTCAACAACCCGTCAATAGAATGCACTGGTACGCCGGGATATATAAAGATGTCTGTATCCCCTTTGAAGGGTCGCACCGATCCGTCAGACCAAGCCGATTCCAGACAGCGCAGGCTCGTGGTACCCACCGCAATAACGCGTCCACCGGCCTGACGGGTCTGCGCAATCTGGTCACAGACATCCTGGGAAACCTCCACCCATTCAGCGTGCATTTTATGTTCGCGAATATCGTCTACCCGCACCGGCGTAAAGGTACCTGCGCCAACGTGCAATGTGACATAAGCCGTGTTGACTCCACCCGTGGCAAGGCGTGCGAGCAAATCATGATCAAAATGCAAACCTGCTGTCGGCGCTGCTACAGCGCCATCCCGTTTCGCGTATACGGTTTGGTAGCGCTCGTGATCTGCCTGCTCATCTTCACGAGTTATGTAGGGTGGGAGCGGCATGTGTCCGTCTCGCCGCATGATTACATCCCAATCGCTATTCAATGCCTCCAGCACAAACAAATTATCTTGTCGGCCAGCAACCTCGATTGGCTCATCACCTACGAAGACGCGACTGCCTGCCTTGGGCGATTTACTGGAGCGAATCTGGGCCAGGACCATACGCTCTGACTGCAAACGTTCAACCAGAATTTCAATCCTGCCCCCGGTCTCCTTCTTGCCAAACATTCGTGCTGGAATAACCCGCGTATCGTTAAACACCAGGAGATCGTTTGGGCGCAAGAAATTTGGCAAATCTGCAATGGAAGAATCGCTGAGCAGGCCATCGGTTCGTCCTACCACCAGCATTCGGGAGGCGGATCGACTCTCTTCAGGGCGCTGCGCAATTAGCGCTTCGGGCAGTTCGAATGTGAAATCTTGACGTTGCATGGGGCGCGGATGGTAGCAGTACCAATGGATTGGGGAAAGTGCGGAACTATCTTCCTAAGACATGCAGCGATCCGTAACCCCGTAGCGGCACGGACCAATCCTGCAACAATTAATCCAATGAAACTAGAGCCAGCCTTTTTGGCGAGCGATGCGCGCAGCCTCTGTGCGATTCGAAGCCTGGAGCTTTGCCATAATTTCTGACAAATAATTGCGTACCGTGCCGTGGGCCAAATGCAGTTGGTCACCAATATCCTGGTTACTCATGCCATCCGCTGCAAGCTTGAGAACCTGGCGCTCTCGGTCGCTTAAGGGATCTGCTTCTCCCCACGCAGCGCTGGCTAGTTCTGGATCTATACGTCGACCACCGCGATTGACGTGGCGAATGGCGTCCGCCAGTTGCACTGCCGGTGCATCCTTCAACAAATAGCCTGCCACCCCGGCTTCCAAAGCCCGCCGCAGGTATCCGGCACGTGCGAATGTGGTCAGCATAATGACCTTAAGGTTTGGATACTCTTTACCAAGCCTCCCGGCCAGTTCCAATCCAGACATGCCCGGCATCTCTATATCTGAAACCACCACGTCCGGCATTTCTGACTCGATGGCAGCCAGTGCTGCTTCGGCACCGGTAACCAATGCGGTGACAGTCAAATCAGACTCCAAATCCACCAAAGCCTGCAGCGCACCACCTACCATGGACTGGTCTTCCACTATTAAGACCTTAATCATGTTTTGATCCCTAGCGAATCTGGTTCCAGGGGTATGCGCCAACAATGTTTGGTGCCGATGCCGGGCGCCGCAAAAATTTCCACCGACCCGCCGACGCTTTGAATACGCTTGCGGATGTTATCCAAACCGCAGCCTTCTGATTTAATCTGGTCTTCCGGCCAACCGACGCCATCATCCGCCAGCTTTATCTCCATAATAGAATCCGTTACCCGTATCGTAAGCTCTACAGCCTTTGCTTTGGCGTGACGCATGACGTTGGTGAAGGCTTCGCGCATTGCGAGTCCAACTTCGTTCTGCACTGCTTCGCTAATTTCGGCAAGCTGCAAGTCGCTCGTAAGTTCGGTGCCTTGGGTTCTCAGCGCCACACGAGCCTGGTCGATCTCTTGCATGATTGAAGATGACCTATAACCAGAAACCGTTGCGCGCACCTGGGTTAGCGTATCCCTGGCCAATCTTTCCACGTCTGCCATCTGGGCGATTGCCTGATCTAAACTTTGAGTTCGGGCCTGGTTTCGGGCCTGGTTTCGGGGCTGATCGCCGGCCTGCTCCGAATCCTGCGCAAGAAGTCGCTGTGCCAACTCAGATTTGAGCGTAATGGAAGATAGGGTATGCCCAAGCACATCATGTAAGTCACGAGCGATGCGCTCCCGCTCCGCTACGGTAGCCAGTCGATCGATCTGCGCTTGAGAGTCTCGCAACTCGCGGTTTTTGCTCATCATCTGACGCCAGAATAAATTACTAACGCCTACCATAATCCCAATAACCAGAGTCATCAGAATGAAAGGCCAGATTTGATATCGAACCCACAACACGCTGCACCCAATTGCCAGACAGATAGCCATCCAGGCCAATGCCCGACGTACCGGCATCAGGAATGCAGCAAACGAACTGGCATATATGATGTAGACGTTGCCGCCTGGATTCCACCAAATAGTGAGCGCTCCCAACACACTGATACCAAACACGATCGCGGCGGATTGAGAATAAGTTTTCGAGCGAAAAGCGCCAAAGTGCAGCTGCAAGTAGCACGCGATAGAAATGAAAGACGCAATCCAAGTGCTTAGGCGCGGCTCTCCATACCAAATTGGAAAAAACAGAAATACCAAATATGCAAGCAAGGCCCACGGTAGTAGCTCACTACCGTGGTAGTTCGGTCCAAGTAACTTCTTGTTGATCGATGCCATCATAAATTTCGTCGAAGACTTAGTCGTAGATCTAGTCGATTTGACGTCGCTGCCATGCCCATAGTGCCCCAACTACGAATATAGCCGTGAACACTAATAATGCGCCAGCATGCAATATGGCTGGGTGCCCCTGCCCCATTCCTATGAGATTCAAAGCCAGCTGAGCCAAGTGATATGGCGGTAAAACCCATGCAATTCGCTGCAAAACCTCTGGGAAAAGCTGCAGTGGGAACCAAAGGCCAGACAATACCGCCATCGGTAAATAAATTAGATTTACAATCGCTACCGCCGCTTGGGCACGCACGATCAGCCCAATCATCAATCCCATAGCACAGAAGGGCAGCGTGCCTAGCGCCAGCAAGCAGAACAAACCCAGCCATTTCGCCAGCGACAATTCTACGCCCCCAGCGGTCACGCCAGCGACCAGCAACATGGTAATTACCAGTAAGGCGAAAACCATACTCATGATGCCTTTTGCAGCGAAATATACCCAACCGGGCATGGGAGAAGCCGCTTTCAGACGCAACCACCCTTGGGCTTGTTCCTGCGAAACACCCACGCCAAAACCAAATAGTGCTGGCCCAATAATTCCAAAAACGCCGTAGGACGCCACCAGATATGTCGCCATCGGGAAATCCCCACCCATATTGAGTATGACGCCAAACAACACATAAAACGCCACTGGAAAGGTCAGCGTAGGAATAATGAAGGCGGGCATACGCCACGCCTTTAGTAGCTCAAATCGGGTTTCGCTTAAGATCATGGCCATTGGACCGAAGTTGAAAGTTGATGATGGGTTCATGCGGCTTCTCCCAATTCTGAATC
Source organism: uncultured Gammaproteobacteria bacterium (assembly GCA_964630895.1). Lineage (GTDB taxonomy): Bacteria > Pseudomonadota > Gammaproteobacteria > Xanthomonadales > SZUA-38 > CAZVYE01. Next base: position 5,517 of record CAZVYE010000017.1, read on the forward strand.
ATCGAGCAGGAATTCAAACGCGTCCTCCAGCGCAGCACCCTCTACCAGGAGCCCTTCAGCTTCGGGGTCTGCATCCAGCAGCGCCTTCAACGTCTGTTCAGCGCTTGTGCTCACAATAGAACAATTCTTTGAATATCCAGGCTGCCCGGAGCTGACCTGCTTGTCTTCACCGCATTCCTGAGCCGCGCGGGCCGAAACCACACCTGGCAGCATGTTCAATTGAGATTCGGAAAGACTGGTTGTAATGCTGATCTTGCGGTCTGCCACCTGAGATTTGAGTTGCAAGGGGGTCTGATCAGCGATCAGTTGTCCGCTTCGCATTACCAATACTCTGTCACTCAAGCGATCTGCCTCGTCTAAATAGTGCGTCGTCAGAATAATAGTCTTGCCCTGGTTGCGAAGTTGCTGGATCACCGCCCACATTGCACGTCTGGCACGCGTATCCAATCCCACAGTAGGTTCATCGAGAAACAAAACTTCTGGATCCCCGCAGAGACTCAGCGCAAACATCGCACGCTGCTGCTGCCCTCCCGACAGCTGCTCAAATCTTTGATCTGCGAACGCTGCTACCTGGGTTAATTCAAAAAGTTCCTCTAGCGGCATTGGGTTTGCGTAGTAAACCCGAAACTGTTGCACCAACTCTCGCACCGTAAAAACACCCGGAACGCCCGATATCTGGAGCATAGCGCCAGTACGGTTGCGTGACGTTTGGTTCGTAGAATTCTCACCAAATAAGCTCGCTTTACCCTCATCGGGACGCAACAACCCAAGCATAATGCGAATCAGCGTGGTCTTACCTGCTCCGTTCGGCCCTAGCACACTGGTTATTTGCCCGGAGTTCAGAGCAAAAGAAACATCATCTAGCGCAGGCTTTTGTGCATAGGAAAAGCGGAGATTTTTGACTTCTATTGGATTAGTCATACCAAGACTCCTGTGATAATGCATACATTTTCACGCAGCAGAATCAGAACTCTTAGTGATGACTATCAGGAAATTCCCATGACATTTGTCAGCATCTGAGCCAGCCCGGTCGACCGCTTTTCAGTGCGAGCTATGCAAGCCCGCAGCGCAGCTTTGGAGCCTACGAGTGTGACTCCGCTGCGGGCTCTGCTCACGGCAGTGTATAGCCATTGCCGATTACATAGTGGGGAATCAGAATCCGGTAGAAAAATCAGAACTCTGTCCCACTCGCTACCTTGACTCTTGTGCACCGTGATGGCGTAAGCGAGTTGATGTTCTGGTAGCAGTTCTACAGGGATCTCTCGTATTCCCTGTTCCGCAACTTTTGGGAAACACGCAATGGCACCGTGGGCACGATCTGATGTCACCCCCATGTCGCCATTAAACAAGTGCAGTCTGTAATCGTTATTTTCGACTATTATAGGCGCGGCTTTGGACTCGCTCTCGGTTCTGAGGCGTGTTTGAACTGCCTCATTCAGGCGATCCACACCCAACGGGCCAGCATTTGTAGCGCAAAGAATCGTAAAAGCACTCATTTTTGAGAGCGCATCAGCCGGGCTTGTATTTTCGTATGTGTGCCGATAATCCGGCAGCGTTGATGCGATTGTGCGAATTTCGGTCTCTGCCTGTTCCTGCGCTGAACCATCTAATTCTTGCCAGTGGCATGTTTCAGGTGATTCGGTAAACGTGTCCTGCAGTAATCTAAGATCTCCGCCAATAATCGCATCAATGGCGGCGGCAATATGACTTTGATCCCCAAATCGAAAGTTCTCGGTCAGTGTGGTAAACGGGATATCTACCGAAGCGGCTTCATTGGGTGTATCACATGTGGCGGCACTTTCACACATATCCGCAAAGACCTGGCCAACTCCTACAGCCGGTAGCTGATTTCTGTCCCCAATCAGCACCACATGCGCACCACGGGCGACTGCTCTGAGCAAAGCCAGCATCAGCTCCATATCGATCATGGAAGCTTCATCAATAATCAACAGCTGAAACGGTAGTGGATTTTCTGCATCGAAACGAAAGCGCTGTCGCCCCTCTTGCCAGCCCAGCAACCGATGTAGAGTCTGCGGCTGGATTCCATCGGACCTAGCAATCGCATCATCTACCTGGTGCCCGGGCGCATTGCCAGCTGACACTTTTGGTTCAATAACCGTTCTTTGTCGCAGACCCTGTGCCAATCGAGTTGCGGCTTTACCCGTTGGAGCAGCAACCGCAAGACGGCCATCCGGATGAACGCTTTGCCACAAGTCAATAATGGCGCGGGTCAACGTTGTCTTGCCAGAACCAGGAGGACCACTGACTAGCGTCAGACAATGGGTCAGGGTCTGCTTTACTGCCGTTTGCTGGTTGTTCGTTAATTGGGCGGCATCGCCCAGTCTTTGTAGGTGCGAATCCAGGTCAGAAGCCTGGACCCGATCATCCATACCCGCAATTGCGATAATTCGAGCGGCTAGTTCCCGCTCCTTAATGTACGCATGCCTTAAATAGACCCGTTCCCCGTCCATAGACAACACACTTTTTGCGGCTTGTGATCCCGCATCAAGGTGGCCGAAAAATGTGTCGTAAGTCTGCTCGCCGCTGTCCAGCTTAGACCACAGCTCTCGACGAGATAAACAGCTGTTCCCTTCAGATAATGCACGGGTCAACACCTGGGCAGACAATCGCAGTTCTGCTCCAATGCCCCGTACTTCCAGGTACCGATCAACCAACTGTTCCATGCCGATGGTCGGCGACTCCACTGATTCCATAACTGCCTTAGTTCTAACCAAGAAACGCACTATGTACGCGTGTCAGCGCATTCGCAACCCAGTTTCATAGCCGCATCGATTTCTTCGCTGTTACAAATTGACACAATTTATCTGCAATTAATGATTGACAAAGTATGGCTGTTATCTAAAATGGATAACGCGTTATCTACTTCTGCTAACGCGTTATCTCAGGACGGTAACACTATGAAAATGACAGACAGCGAATACAGCGTTTTCGGAGGGGAGACCAAAACGCGCAAATACGCGACACAGTCGATCAACAGCCTGTTTCAAAGTCGCCCATTTTGTACTTGGTATGAGTGGTTAGCTCGGCCAACATTGCCAAAAGGCATGTCTGTCGAAGAGTATTTTTCTACCGCAGGGCTACTAAATGCTTGCGTAGAACTGGACATTCGCGCCCTGGAAGACGCCATGGCGTATCTACGGGAATTGCCTTATGGCATGCGTATCAGCGTGAATGTTTCAGAGCACAGTATCGATGACCCCACGTTCCATCATCGCGCACTCCAATTGCTCACTTCGGTTCATTCGGAACCGGATCAATTGGTCCTAGAAATTCGACCTTTTTCGACCTGTTCCGGGTTCGCAAAAACAGTCCAATTTCTCCAACACATGACCCAACTGGGTGTCACCTTAGCGTTGGATAGCATTACGCGTATTGACAGCAGCATGCGCTCCATCTGCCCTTTCCATTTGTTCCAGTACATCAAAATCAATCATCGTTTAGTGGTTGACTCCGCCAATAGCGTTGCGCATCGCAAGCGATTGGCGGAGCTTTTCATGGTCGGCCGCGGCCTCGGGTTGGAGGTGGTCGCGACCGGCGTGGAAAGTTTGGCGCTGCTTGAGCTCGTTAGAGAAGGCGGTGCCCAGTTCTACCAAGGTCACATAGATGGCCTGCCGGAAACAATAACTATGCAACAGCCCCGAGGGAGCTATGCCCATGAGTATCAAGAAGCAGCAGTTTGAACATCTCCCGGATAGTGGTTGGCTCCTGCTATGTTTAGAGCAGGTTCTGACCCCTATCGTGCGATTGTTCCTAAATCAGCGGGTGGGTTTCGGTGCGTTTACTGAAGTCGTCCGTCGTATTTATATCCAACAGGCTAAGGAAGAGGCTATTCGGTCTAATCCAAGACAGCCAGTCACGGTGTCAGAAGTTGCTTGGACCACAGGCATTGACTCTAAAACCGTCGCAAAATATTTGAATGAGCCTGAGTCGCCTCCTGCGCCTCAGCTCAGCCCTGAATCCATGGTTCTTAGTGAATGGGCCGAGAACCCCACGTATCTCGACCAGGAAAGCGGTAAGCCCCTTGAGCTACCCGTGCGTGGCAACGGTCTAACATTTGCCACTCTGGTCCGCCGTACGCAGCGAAACGTGAGCTATGGCCCAGTGCTGGATGCCCTGATTGCATCTGGCAACGTAAGAATGAGCGCGGACGGTCGCAGCGTGCAATTGATTGAGCGCTGGTATGCACCGTATAGAAACACGCTCGGTGCTATTCATAACACCATGTCCGCAGCCTGCAGATGTTTATCGCACTTCGTCGACACGCTCAATCACAACGTCGACGAGGTATCCATTGGCCGCTCCGACACCTTCTATCAACAGGAGCGCTACACACGAAAGCTCACGCCTGAGCAAGCAGATGATTTTCGGCGTCAATGCATGGATTTGTTGCGCAAACAAACGCAAGACTCCGTTGACGTGATGACCCCCTTTGAGGCCCCGGTCCAGACCGCCGACCACCTGGTCGCTGGTGTGGGCTACTACTACTTCGAAAAACCACCCACCGGAGGTACACCACCACCGGGAGGTTAAACCCCTAAAAGACAAGGACGTAATGTCCAGAGGAGTTACTTATGACCAATGCAACGCAGATCGCCCAAATTGAAGAAAACGGCACCGGAAAAATCGAAAGTACCGGTACTGGAAAAATTGAAAGCACGGGCACCGGTGCCATCGAAAGCACGGGCACCGGAAAGCGTCTAGGAGCACTGGCAGCTGCTCTGGCTGGGATGTTAATAGGCACAGCATCCATAGCGGATACCTATAGAACCGAACTGGGGATAATCAATGTAGATCGTGGCGAACAGATCGTATCGACAAGCTGGCAGTTTAAAACCGAAGATGGTCCGGTACTGCTGGTCGGTTCAGCTCCGGTAGCTAACGGTTACGCCAATCTAACGCTTTACAGTTTCGGTACCGTGTCCATGGGTGCTCTGGACGATGTGGATAACGATGGTACTGGCGGAAAAGTTGATAACGATGGCACCGGTGGAACGGGCGGAACCAGCCTGGGAGACGGCGCAACGCTAGAACCATGGGGCTCGCTTGAATTGGTGTTTGACGGCACCCAGACGGTTGGCATGGCAACGCCATTTGACACGAGCTATGTTGTCTTGGATGACGTAGACAACGATGGTACCGGTGGAAAAGGTGCCAGCTATCAAATCGGTAGCCAATCTGGCAGTGCAAATACCGGGGAAGACGTTGCTGCCGGACAATTAGAATTGGTAATCGGAGATATACACCTGATCGGTGAACTGTTGGTAGATAACGACGGCACCGGTGGAGAATCCAATGACGGAACAGATACAGATGCAAACCCAAACCTTGACCAACTTCGCACTATGTCGCAATATCTTGATCTATATCGCTAAAACAGTTTATGGATTGATGCCCACTTTCCAATGCGATGCGCAACATGATCAGGCCGCTCCTGGCCTGATCGGTTCAGCCATCCTTTAGGCATCAATTTGTCACCAGTGACCCCACGTTCCCGCGGTTGTGCCTGCCCTCGCATGCGGGCCTTCCGCGGGCTTTTTAGGGCTTCTGGTGAGCGCATTAAGGCGCAAAGCAATCTCATTCCTTGCCGACAAGAATCGGCAGGCAACGGAAGGCTTGAGGAATTTTCCAGGGAAGAGTCTTGTATTAGTGAATTGGAATACAGATCAAACACGACCCGCAAGCAATACGACTGGCTTGAATTTTCGTCCCCCACGTTCCGTATGACGCTTTCGCATCACTTTGTAAAGGCCGAAAACCAATCGGGTATGAGCTGTCTGATTTGGGGGAGGTGCGGCCCAGGACGGCCTGATGACAACTCAACACCTAAATATCACTTGCGGGCCGGTTTGAAACCGAAACCTTTCTCGTTAGGGGCTTGACGACAAGCTACCGCGAGATATACCTCCACCAGCATTTGGGTCATAGTAACACCAGCCCTAACTTTTGTTAAGTTGTAGTTTTCAACATTTGACATTATTCACTCAGCAGCTCGTCCAGCGCCAATACTCGTTCTATGCACTGAGAGTCCCGAAATACGCCGAAATTATCTGCATCGCCAGGTCTCATGCCTCGCACAAACAGATATATTGCGCCACCCAAGTGTCGATAGGGATCATAGTTTGAATCATTTCCCCTAAGCAGCCTGTGTAACGCCAGCAGATATAAGTGGTACTGGAGGTCATATCCCGCCTTTGACATCACCTCAACCAGTTTATCGGGATGGTAATCATCAAGTTGATTGCCCAAATGGTTCGATTTGTAGTCCACCACGTAGTACCGACCATCGACACGAACAATCAGGTCTACGAATCCACGGAGGTAAGCTCCCGTGCTCGACCAGAAGTCAGAGCGCAAGGCAGTTGCGTTAATCACCTTCGCCAAAGCCCGCACGTCAAGCTTTGCGCATTGCAGATCAAATGCAAGCTCCGCAATCGAATCCTCACTGGGGATATCTCTTAATGCGGCATCACCAAACAGCGGAGTATCTAAAAGCGTGGATAGCTGGTCTGTCAAAACCCGAATCCAAGGCTCGCCGATATCGGCCTCAGCACACGCTCGGGCCACGCGCCTGGATAGTTCATCTTGTTCCACCTGGAAGCTCGGTAGGTGTTCCAAAATGCCATGGATCAGGTTTCCCATAGCCGGTCCGGCTGGCAGCGCGAATATCGGTTCAATATTCTGCACTTCGTCAGGCGCTGAAACTACGCTTTCGGGCGAATGCTCTTCTACCAGCGCAGAAAAGCTGGTTTGGGACCAGGCCGGCACAGGGGTTTTAGGCGGCGTTAATGGCTGAACCGTTCTAATCTCAATACCACCTGCTGAGATTGCAGCCTCGCCGCACCAGTTTTGGTTTGCGACAGCCAGCCCACTAGCCTCCCAAACCGCTGGGTCGCAGGGTTCACCAAGTAACCTGGCCAACGGTGTGTGGTCACCAGGCTTGCTTGTTTCCCAAAAAATCTCCATGTGACACTCAGCCCGCGTCAGCGCCACGTACAATAACCGCATGTCTTCGGATAGTGCTTCTTGCACGAAGCGATTTCGCTGCGACTCAGTCATTGTGGGCAACCATTCTAATGACGGTTGATAAGGTGTCTTATCTGCGTGAATCAAGCCCCACTTCTGCGCCTTTTTCGGCGGCGTATAGTCCCAGAGAAATGGCAGCAAGACGACTCTCGCCTGCAAACCTTTCGCCTGGTGAATCGTCATAATCTGTACCGAACCACGCGCGTTCACAGTTCGCACCGCATTATCCTTAGCGGCATCCGGGGCGCTGGCAACTTGGCGAGCCAGCCATTGCCAAGCCTGGGCCAACGTGCCACGGGTGGAATCCAACTCGGCGGACAGCAATTCAAGCATATGCATCAAATTGCTTTGATGCGAAGCCAGCTCTTCTTTTGCCGACCGCTGCCATGTGCTCCACTTATCGAGCAACCACACCAAGGCAGCCACCATCCCATGCATTGCCCCGATAACACTAGCTTGGGAAAAAACAGATAACGCTTCAAGCTGCCTGTCTTCGTTGGTAAGCCATTCCTTAAAATCAGAGCTTTGCCAATCTGACAACCCACTAACCATGGCCGCAGCAACATAATCAGAACGACGAGGATGTGCTACAGCACGAGCAACCAGGACAAGAGCGCTGGCCACATCAGTCGCGAACACGCTTTGCTTACTTATTCTGGAGAACGGGATCCCGAGCCGCATTAGCTCCGATGCAACCAGCTCGGATTGTGCGTTCGTTCTTACCAGAACCAGCACGTCCTCAGGCGTGACCGGCCGGTCATCCCAATGGTGGTCGCGCCGTAACAAGTAGCCAATACGATTCGCCGCAAGCTTCGCGACGGATTCTCGACGTAATTCAACTCTGGATGATTGACTGTCAAGCAAATGCACAAGCGGCTCTTCCAATGCATCACTATTCTTCCCCACATGCAGCTTTGGCAAATCACTGCGAGCGGCCGTGGATGGCGCATATTCCAGGTTTTCAAGCACAAAGGGGGTTGGAGATTGGGAAAACAGGTTATTCACTACATCCACGAGCGCTGCCCGAGATCGCCAGTTGGCATGCAAACCAAACTGATCCGCACTTAACTCGCGCGCCGTCAGATAAGCAAAGATGTCTGCACCTCGGAACTGATAGATAGACTGTTTTGGATCACCCACCATCATCCAAGGTCCAGGGTTGCCATAAATGCGCTGAAAAATTTCAAACTGGCCCAGGTCCGTATCCTGAAACTCATCCACCATCGCCATGGGATACCGCTGTTTGATCTGTTCTGCGATTTTCGGCCCGATGTCTGATCTAAGTGCCGTTAGCACGTTGGTAATCAGTGCATTGAATGAAATTGCGCGACGGCTCAACTGGTCTGCTGCATATTGGTCGGAAACCGCCGATCGTCCTTGGTCAACCAAACTTGCTCTAATCAACGGAATATCTGACTCGATTGCCTCAACTAAGGCTTCCAGTTCAGAGACTGCGGCAAACAGCGGGTGCTCAATGCGAGCCGCGTTCTTCTTAAGCTTACTGTCCAACGCTGCTTGGGTAAGCTTTTTCCATCGTGGTGCGCCTACCCAATCCAGTGAACCGGTGATCGAAGCATTTAGGTCTGCCCATAGCTCCCTTTTGAGCTTCGAGTTCCAAGTTTGCTTATTCAGTCCCGACTCTTCGATCAGACTGATGATGTGATCTTTTTGGTCGGCCCAAATCTCCGCAATCTCTCTTATAGCGACGAGCAATGCGCTGGCACGCTGAGCGAATCGATTCTTTGCTTTCTCCCATCGCTGCGGTTGTTGAGCGCTGTCCGGCAGGGGCACTTCGTATTGCCTCCATGGCAATTCCAGCAGATCAGGCCAATTCGATAGATTGATGCCGAATAGATCAAGCACCTGCAGAGACTCCCGGTCCAGATTCGACTGCAGGTCGTGCCACACATCTCGCATCACACGGGAAACTTCATCTGGTTCGATCTCACTTAGCCGCGCACCTCTGTCGTGCCCAATGCTAAATGCGTACTCCCCCAAGATGCGCTGGCAAAAGCCGTGAATCGTGAGTATTGGCGCTTGATCAGATGCACGGCGCGCAGCTCTTACGCGTGCCAAAATTGCCTCAGGTGCCGAATCTTGAACGACAAGCTCAAATGTTTCGTCAGGGGCCTGATAGGCACACGAGCTATCTGGTGCCAACATGGCTGTCAGCGCTTGCTCCCACTGTTGCAATCGAATAGCCACCGCGTCTTTCAGCTCCGCAGCCGCTTTGCGGGTAAATGTAACCAGAACCACTTCGCTGGATCTGGCGGCGCCGCTCGCCAGTAACTGCACATAGATACTCGTAAGCGTATAGGTCTTACCCGTCCCTGCGTTGGCCTCCACCAGAAAGTTCTGCCGCGAAACAGATGCTGCGGGACGATACGGCCTCATGCAGCATTCTCGCTAAACAGCAACGGAAGAACTGTTTCTGCGGACCACACAATCTGGGCTAGCACGTCGTCCCAGTGGCGCACCATCCACATTTGATATTGGTCATGAATTGTCTGGCGTCCGCCTTTGCCTGAGGCATTGTTCGAGAGCTGAAGACGTGCCGCTTCCATTGCGGCATGGGGATCGGCCGACCGTTTTAAGGTTTTTGCATAGACCAGCGCCGGACCTAACAGCAATGCCTGGCGCCCGGACGCCAATGCCTTTGCCACTTGGGTGAGGGGTTCCAGCGCAGAGCTTGCTATTGGACTCACAATACTCTGGTCGGTGTAGTTGACTACCATTCCCTGCCTGACTGCGTAACCTGCCCGTGCAAACATCAGCGCGTCGAGTTTTGCCGCAACAATTTTCGAATCACTGATTTTCTTTCCTGTAACCCACCGGATAAGCTGGTCACCATATAGGCCATCCACGGAAACATTAAGAGCCATCGAGTCGGTATTGACCGTCCCGTGAAATGCAGACTCCTGCCGACCCGACGAAACCGCAAGCACACGCTGCACCAGGGTTTGTGCGCGGGCCATTAATCGCGAACTCCAGAGTGATTCATCCACCCCCGCCGGTAACCATGGATGGCCATCCAGCGATGCAAGCAGCGCGTCCGGCGGTTCACCCTCTAGCAGCCCCTGGGTAAGATCCTGTAGCAACCGATAATGCACCAGGGGATCCGGCTCGTGGGGTTCCAAGGCGTCTTCGGGCACATCCATTTCCAGGTCCAATCCGTAGAAGTTACGCAGCACCGTCTTTGCGCTAGCGGTAAACAGCGATCGGAACTGGGCAAAATCCATAGCATCCAACTCAACGTCAATTTCCGGACAGGCAAATCGTTGGTCAATTGCGTCTGTTTTGTACCGCACCTGGAACGTATTGAGTTCTCCACCTGCTACATAGTCTGCGGCGCTGGGCAAAATTGGGTGCACAAACTCTGGCACTTTGTCAGGCTCGATAAAGTCTTCCAGAGCATCTATTACTGGCGATGGCACAGCGTTGGATTCACCAGCTGGGGTACGGTCGCTGTAGATAAAATACAGGCCATCACTAGCGCAGTTGAGCCATTCAAGCGCCAGCTGCCTATCGTCGATATGTCTTCCCCGGTCCCCCATTCGTGGCTGCGCAGAGAGCAGATCGTCCTCCGTTTGTTCAACAACCCCGGGAAATTGACCGGCAGCCATATCAAGCACGATCAGAATGCGCCAGGGCAGCATACGAACTGAGGCGGCCGTGGCGAAGGTTACCCCTGCGGCAACACCATCGACGCGGCTAGTCAACTGGCCAAGATCCGCGCTCAACAAGGCTATGTACTCATCTGCCTCCAATTCTGCTTCGGTGCCGTTGGCCTTGTTTCCAAGACGCGCCATGGCCTGCTGCAAGAGTTCCAGTTCTTCTCTCGGAACTTGCATAAGCCTTTGCAACGCCGACACGCGATCCAACAGCCATTGAGACCAACGCTCCACAGATTGCTTTGCGCCTTGCTCAGCAGTCGAATTAAACCAGTCCAGCCATAAACCCAGTTTGCCCAGATTGTCGCAATCGGCGAGCCGCATCGGGATATCCGATCCCAGAACGGTATTTTCTCCGCCGAGCCAGATTCCCACCAGTCGATCAACTGCGGCAGAGAACGAAAACTTCTTGTGAATTGGATGACTGTTAACGGCACCAGACTCTTCCAGCCATTGACGCCACGTACCCAACACTTCGGCTGACAACCCCGCAGACTTTGCCAGCCACGGCTGTTCGAACAGCGCGAGCCAACTATTGGTACCCAAGGAAGTTTGGGCTGCTTGTATCAAGGCTAACAAGGAATTTGCTGGCGCACTCGCTCCCAACGAGCGATATGCAAAATAGCTTGGCGCGTCGGGCGACCCAAACACTAACGGTATGAGACCGATATAGGCGTCAATGTTGGGCGCTATAACAGCCACTTCATGCAGTTTCAGATCCGGATGACGATCGATAGCTGACAAAATCAAGTCAAGCGCAACCTCCAGCTCGCGCCGCTTGCCGCTGGTGGCGTGGATTTCTATACTTCGATCTGGCCGCCCGGCCGCGCGCCCATCATCGAACATTTGATAGTTACCGGCCTCCAACATCGCATCATTTATCTTGCCTAAACGCTTGTTGGCACTCGCATTGGCGTAAGCATCGCTTTCATGCAAACCCTGCTCTGCCCACAGCTCAAACTGTTCACGTGCCCCTTGACCTAGTCGCGTCAGCAAATGGTCTGATATCAGTTGTACGTGCTCAAGCGGCTGCTGCAAATCTGTGCTGGCCAACGGATAGAAATCCCCCCAATAAATACTGGTTGGACTCAGCTGAAAGGCCACGTGATCGCTTTTGTGCAATACCTTGGGGAGCAAGCGAATCATCGTTGGTGGCAATGCCGGTACGCAAAACAAGTCAAACGCATCCACAGATTCCAATGATTCGGCAGTCTGAACCTTCTGAAAAAGCCGAGGCCAATCCATTGCCACGTCTGGCAATATCGACTGCCAAAGGTCGGTTTGCCATGCGTCAGAACTCCGTTTACCTAGTGACCATTGCGTCATAAGCTCGGGTCTATATAAGAGATAGCTCTCAAAGCGTGCCGCAATACCTGCGACGAGGTCATGTCTTGCAGATGCCGCAAGTTGCTGCCAAGCGGACTTCACTCCTTTTGGTGCAAAATCGGGAAAGCGGTTCCAGAGCAGGAGCTTCAATCGGTCGCTGGCAGCCTCGTTAGTCGCCTCAATACCCAGAGCAGTTTGCATCGCCAGCCAAACGCCAGCATTGGGCAAAAGCCAATGGACATTCGCACAAACCCCCGCACGCGCGGCCCAGCGCCTTGATAGCCAGCGGCCCACCTCAGGATTGGGAATGACGACTCTAATGGGCGCAAGCACATCGCGTCGGGACCCTGTCCAACGGTCGATCAACTGGTCAGCTAAATATTCAACAGAATTCGATCGGAATATTTCTAGCAAGATAGGTCTCGGACATGATGAGGTGCGTGGCAAAATTAACATGGGACTGGGGGCAACCCAAGCGATTCATGTGCTGGTGAATAGATAAGGAATACGCGCTGCGCACGTGGTAAACTGATCGACTGCATGCGACCGGCACACAGACTTTATTTGGAATATGGTCTGGGCCGCGCGGATTAACTTTTTGTAACAAGCGTGCTGAAGCAACAACACGCGTAATAAGTGGACGGATCGGATATGGGAATCATCAACAAATTAGAACAATTAAGAGCCTTGGGTGGCGCAGCAGAAACCGTTGGATTGAGCGACACAATCATCGAGCAGTTTGCAGCGTCAGACCCCAGTCTTGAGCAGGCCGTTGATGACGCGCTCGAGCAAGCATCGCAATTGCGTGAAAGCTACCCTGATCTGCTCGCGGCCGATGAATCGGAACAAATCGGTGCGCTCCAGGCAGGATTTGTAAACTTCTACGCGGACGATGCGGTTAATCCGTATGTTGCGCTGTCTGCACGAGGCCCCTGGATCATTACCAGCAAAGGGGCGGTTCTGCACGACTCTGGTGGTTACGGCATGTTGGGATTTGGTCATGCGCCCACCCAGGTACTTACCGCAATGAATCGTCCCCACGTCATGGCAAACGTTATGACGGCCAGCTTCACTCAGCTGCGTCTCGTGGATGCTTTACGAGCCGAACTTGGCCATAGCCAGGGCGCATGTCCGTTCGCCAAGTTCCTTTGTTTGAACAGTGGCTCTGAGGCGGTAACTGCGGCGGCGCGTATATCAGATATAAACGCCAAGATGCATACAGACCCGCAGGGCGCACATGCTGGAAAGCATATTAAAATCATGTCTTTGGCAGGTGGCTTTCATGGTCGCACGGATCGTCCTGCCCAGTTCTCGGACTCCACCCGCAAGACATACAAGAGCCATCTGGCCTCATTTCGCGATCGAGACAATCTCATCACCGTGGTGCCCAATGACGTTGCCAGTTTGGAAGCAGCGTTTGCTCAAGCTGAGAAAGACGGCGTTTTCATTGAGAGCTTTTTCATGGAACCGGTTATGGGCGAAGGAAACCCAGGCGAGGCCATTTCTAGAGAGTTTTATGAAGCAGCACGCAAACTCACCAAACAGCACGGCGCGCTTCTGCTCGTAGACTCCATTCAAGCCGGCCTGCGCGCCCAGGGTTGTTTGTCCATCGTCGACTACCCAGGCTTTGAGGGTGTAGAGGCACCGGATATGGAGACCTACAGCAAGGCCCTCAACGCTGGCCAGTATCCGCTGTCTGTGCTTGCCATGACCGAAACTGCCAGTAACCTTTATCGCAAGGGTGTATACGGCAACACCATGACCACCAACCCACGTGCGATGGATGTAGCCGTTAGCGTGTTGGCAAGTATTACCCCGGAAATCCGCGACAACATTCGCAGCAAAGGCAAAGAGTTCGTAACAAAGCTGGAAGCTTTAGCCAGCGAATTGGACGGGCAAATTACCAAAGTGCAAGGCACGGGATTACTGTTCAGCTGTGAAGTAAGCAAAGACTTTAAGGCATATGGAACCGGCAGCCTGGAAGAATACCTGCGTAAGCACGGCATCGGTGTAATCCACGGCGGTGAGAACTCGTTGCGCTTTACACCCCACTTTGGCATCACTAGTGACGAAGTGGATTTGATTGTAGCCGCTACCAAGGATGCCATCCTGAATGGTCCACGCCGTGAGGTATCATTGGCTAAAGCCGGATAATCGAGCATTAACAAGAGTCGTGTCGACGGTTTGAACGCCGTCGGCACATCGAACCGATGCAAAATTTGCGACAGCGATTGGCTGAGCATGGCTTTGAGTCAAATGAGGATTACTCATTCGCTCTGCGCTGTCTTCAGCGAGCACCCATCAAAGGTCTGCGCACGTTAAACATTGAGGGCACCTCAGTGCGTCGCCAGACCGCGCTTGCAAACGCGCTCGGCCATGCGCTGGAATATCCTCAAATCCTTTACTACGATTTTACCCAGCAAGGGAGCGTTGGCCTGGCTGTGGAAGTGCCCAATATCCCAGATGAAGAGGGCCAACCGGCGCAGCCGCTAACCGAATTTGACAGAGCAGTCAGCGAAGCCTGTGCTTTTAGTGAGGCAGAGCCAACCATGCTCATCATCGACCAGTTGCAGGCGGCCGATTTTAGAGAACACATTCGACTCTATCATTTTGCCGCTGAGTGCGAATGGACATATCCTTTGGCCACGCTGCGGGCAAATCCGAAGAATCTCCTGTTGGTACTTATATCCGAGCAGCCTCTATATCACTCGCTGCAAAACGCCTCGTTTCGAATCTGGGCGGACGCACAACCTGGCTCTGTGTCCTATCAACCTCATGATTTTTCCTGGCCAAAAGAATCCCAACCCGTTTTTGAAGCGCTTAATAATCTATTCGAAATTTTGCAAACTGCCCCCACGCGCAGCGAGATGGAATTAGTCCTGAACGACTTAGAGCTACACGTTCGTTCGGTAAACCAGTTTCGCGACAGTCTGTATGGTTGGACTGAATCCATCCATAGGGATCAACTGTTACAAGCGAACGTAACTGCGCAAATACAGCAAGTTTTAAAAACTCTGGAAGACTGGGTTGGCGTGGACGAGATCGAGTTGAGCGGCGAGTAAATGGTGCAGGTATCTATTCGGCGCAGCATCATCAGCAACATGCTGGGCGTTCTGCTTATCCTGTGCTTTGTAGTCCTGGCAGTGACTTTTCTTGGCGCCAACGAATTGGCAAAGTCCCTTTCTCGAACGCTTATTGGCCAGTCGCTGGATCGAACACAGGCCGAAATCGAACATTACATACGTCCCGTAAACACCGCACTGGATGTCGCTCAGAGCTGGATTAGCGGCCAGGAGATTTCCGTAGCGACTCCCAACCAGACGGTTCAGCTACTGATCCCCCTGATCGAGCCAAGTCCACAAATCAATTCAATCATACTGGTTAATCCACAGGCCCAAACTCTGGTGCTGACACGATTGCCCTCCGGATGGCGTGTGCGCATCCATAATCCGCAGGAACATCCTGGTGTTGCAAAAATTCGTATACCTGCCGCAGATACGTCTGCGCCATGGCGTAATTTGAGCATGGAATTTGATCCGACTTCGCGCCCCTGGTTCCAGCGTAGTGCACAGTTGGATGTGGGCCAAACCACCTGGAGTAACGCCTACCGTTTTTTTGAAACGAACGCGCCCGGCGTGACAGCCGCCAGAGTCGTAGTTGGACCCGCAGGGCAACGCTGGACGATTGCAGTGGATATGCTGTTAGAAGATCTGTCCGCTTTTACCCAGTCTTTCGATGTGGGCTACGACGGCATGGTCCTGATCACTGATGTGGAAGGCAAAATTCTAGGCCTTCCGGACCTCCCTCAATTCGCCACGCCTTCAGCAAGAGAACGCGCATACTTAAAGCGACCCGATCAATTGGGGCTGCGGCTGGCCATTGACGCGGCGCACTCATTCCGACCAGACCCATCTGGGAGCGTGGTGCTTGAACCCATTAATTTTGATTCTGACGGCAACAGCTGGTGGGGCCAAGCAGTATGGCTCCCATTGGGAGAAGACAATGAATGGTTTGCCGGAATACTCATATCGGAATCACAGCTACTAGGCAGTCTTTTGCAGCTGCGCATTGTCATACTCTCAGCCACAATTCTGATCACTTTACTGGCGATTTATCGTGCGATAAGCCTGGCCCGAAGATATAGTCAACCCATCCATAGTCTGGCTGACCAAAGCATGCGAATCAGTAGCGGCAACCTGGATAAAGGCGCGCCCATTGCTTCTCAGATAAAGGAAGTCAATGCGCTGGCCAATGCGCATGAAAGGATGCGGGAAGGCTTGGCGCAGTTGCTAAAACTGGAAGATGACCTAAAAATAGCCAGCCAGATTCAGCAGAAAACGTTTCCCAGCAAGTTTCCGGCGCACCCGAAGTATGACGTAGCGGCTGGCAGCCGGCCCGCTGAGGCAACCGGAGGCGACACCTATGATGTAGTCGGACTCAGCCGAATTGACGATGGGACATGGTCAATGGTGGATAGCAATCCGGATCGAATCTGGCTGCTGCTGGCCGACGCAACTGGGCACGGAGTAGGTCCAGCATTAACAGCGTCCCAGGTACGCGCGATGTTTCGCATGGGTGCCCGAGCAGGACTGTCACTAGGTGCTTTATTGGGACAAATCAATGATCAGCTATGTGCTGATTCAATTGGTGGAAGATTCGTTACCGCCTGGGTTGGTTGCATAGACACCAAAACGAATGTGCTTGAACACATTAGTGCCGGCCAGGCTCCACTGATGCACCTAAATGGATCGGACAAAACCGTAGTCCAATTGGATGCACAGTTTCCACCTTTAGGTATCACCTCAGACATCCAATTTTCTTCCAACCATCTAACCCTGCGGCCTAAGGATATTTTTGCCGTCATTTCCGATGGCGTTTTTGAGGCTCGCAATGCAGAGGGTGGTGCTTTTGGTACGGAACGCGTGGAGGCAATGATAGCCGATTCCGATCCGGATGACGCCCGCGAAGTGTTAGTAAGACTTGATCAGGCCCTTACTGCGCATATGGCCAACCGATTGGCCGATGACGATCAAACCGCATTGTTCGTGCTGCACCGATGACTAGTCAGGCACCAAACCAAACGGATTTAAGCCTGTCGATTATCATAATTCAGTATCGCGCCTGGGACCTATTGCGCAACTGTTTAGCTAATCTTCCTATCAACAGTCAGTGGTGCGAAGTGATCGTAGTAGATCACAGCGACGAGCCCGATCCGTTAGCCTCATTGCGGAGCCAATACCCAAGCGTTCGGTTTATTGCGAATCCGAAAAATCCCGGATTTGCAGCAGGCTGCAATATGGGTCTGGCGCACGCTCGAGGAAAATTTTGCTTGTTCTTAAATCCTGACACCTCTGCGGATGAAAAGAACATTGCCGCCCTGCTCCAACGGGCCAACGATTTAGGTGAGCATACACTGCTTGCCCCAGCGCAACGCGGTGTACGGGGTAATCGACAGCGGGCTGGAGACGTTTGCCCCCAGTGGTGGACATTGGTACCGGGGATGCGCAGGTTGATGCGACTACGCGCCACGCGACGTGAATTCTCTGACAGCAGAATGGAATCGGTTGATTGGATTAGTGGTTCTGCTTTTTTGCTAGCTGCGAGTTTGTGCAAAAAGGTCGGTGGCTGGTCTGAGGATTATTTCATGTATTCTGAAGACGTCGATTTATGTCGACGAGCGCGCCAGGAGAATTGTAGGGTTGGCGTCGATCACGCCGTTGTAATCACGCACACCCATGCAGGTTCGAGCCGTATTAATCCGATGACGGCAAGCCTTTGTAAGGCTGAAGCGACTATCTCAAGACATGTCTATGCGGGCAAACACCTGCCCCCCACCCAGCGATTGATTTATCATTTCTTGCTGGCCTGCAGTAGATTGCCACTGCCGGCGCTGGGTGCTTTGTTGTACCGCTTTGGGTTTCGAGCTAACCAGGTCAAAATATATGCGGATATCTTTCAGCGGCTTAGTTCGTACTACAAGCTGTGGTGGCGCACCGGTGACAATCGCTCTCCCCGAGCCCCAAATCGCGCGCCAGAATTAGAGCGGGGCTCAGCACGTTCCGACTAATACCTACGGACGACAGCGACGTAGGTGAACACCCCACTCTTTTGCACGCCAGTCTACTCTTCTGGCTGCGTCAATCAGCCATTGCTTCCCCTCATAGGTCTTGCGTTCGTAGCCACCATGTCCTTCGTGATAGGCAAGATACTGTGCATACGGATCCCACTTCGAGATGCCTAACCGTTTTTGCGACTGCACCGTGTACCAGCCAATAAAGTCTATCGCATCGGCAAAATCATCTCGGTCTGCCCACCGATTACCGCTGGACTTCACGTACCAATCCCAGGTCTCGTCCTTTACCTGAGCATAACCAAATGCAGAGGACTTGCGACCTGCTGGGACAATACCCAAAAATCGCTTGCGCGGTGTCTTTGCATCAGCCACAAAGCGCGACTCCTGATGCATAATCGCCATCATGACGTGTATGGGCGTACCGTGCTTCTTCTGGGCGTCACGAGCGTCGTCGAACCATTCGTCCTTTTCCGCGAACAGCGCGCAAATATCTTCGGTATTGCGTGGTGGATTACTACCACAACCGGTTAGCAGCAGGCCCAGGGACAGGCCTACAAAGGTAAACGTAAGTGCCGTGCTATATCGTAACTTGGTCACGAAGCGCACAAGAATCTAAACAAGCAACGGCTTAGTAGACGAACCAGTTGCTTTGCCACCAATCGAGAAACTCGTCGAACTCAATCTCTCCACTACCATCCTCATCAATTGCACCGAAGCCCTCATCAGCTTCTGCACGATTTGCGTCAGGAGCGATCACTTTAAACAACTTTCGAAACTCTTTCAGATCCAGCTTACCGCTGTTGTCCTCGTCGAAGTAGTCAAAATGCCCTCGGACTTTCTTTACTTCTTTCTCGTTGAGCTCTTTCATCTCCACCCTCTGTGCATGAAATCGATCATGTTCGCGCGCACTATAAGCGGCAAACACAATATTTCCAAGCGTTGAATTTCACTCCGTATTGTGAGACGGCTCCGTCAGCCTTTTGGACTGACGGCCCCTAGAACCTCTAATATTTCCTTCGCGCTCTCTGCAGGTAATCTTCCGCTTCTTAACGCCTGGTCAACTGTCGCCTTTCCAAGCTCTACATAAAGTTTCTGGGTAGTCGGAGGCAATAACGCAACATGCTTGTTTACGGTTGCCACATCGCCCCGAACAATCGGCCCAGTGAGCGCCTGTTCCGCCCCCTTTTCTTGAATATTCCCGATAGAACGAAGTGCCAATTGGGTGAGCAAATCGTTTGCTTGTGTCTGAGTAAAGCCAGCACTTTCCATTAAAGTGATCCCCGCACCAAGCAGCGCATTGACGTAGTTGCTACTCAACACACAGGCCGCGTGATACAGGGCCTTATTATCGGCATTTATCGTCAAAACTTGCCAGTCTAAAATCTCAAGCCAACTTGATATTAATTGGACCGCAGTAACATCGCCCTCGAGGACACAGTTTTCTTTTCCGAATGTAGCCAGGGCTGCATCCGCGTCTGGCACAGACTGCAGCAGATGCAGGCTTGCAGCATGAACACTCTGATTAGCCTGTCTGAATGCATCGGAGATCGCAGCGGAACTCAGCAACCCGCTTAAATGAAATGCAACAGATTCGTTCGCAAGTCCAGTGTCTGCCAAGCAATTAGCGCAAGGCAAAATGGCATCGTCTTGCGTGCCGATAATCCATACGTCACAGGCATCAAGCTGTGCCCAGGACGAAACTGGGATTCCAGACCCGATAAACTCTACTGCATCCCGACTGCTGGTATTTGAGCGGTTCAGAACCTGACCGACCTGACAACAACCCGCGTCAACCCACAGCCTTAGCAGCAGTCGCGCTACTTGCCCACAACCAATGACATTTACGACTTTGGCCGCCATTATTCGGCGTAGCTCACTGATGCGATTTCGACGACCACGTGAGACTCTGGAAGCCGGATGTCCACTTCGTCACCAATGCCTTTCCCTAAAATGCAACGAGCCACTGGACTATCCACACTGATGTAGCCGCGTTTTGCATCAATTTCATCGCTGCCAACAATGCGAAATCGCTTGGTCGTATCGTCTTCGTAGAGGAGCTCAACCCATGCGCCAAAGAATACCCTGGTGCGATCACTAGGCAGATCGTGAACTACTTTGACTGCTTCTACGCGCTTACTCAGGTAGCGAATTCGCCTGTCCATTTCGCGCAGCTGTTTCTTGCGATAGATATACTCCGCGTTCTCCGAACGATCGCCTTCAGCGGCCGCTTCCGCCAAAGCCTTGGTAACGGCTCTTCGCTCTACTCTCCAGAGCTGATCCAGTTCTTGTTTGAGCGCCCGAAACCCCTCTTTTGTAATGTAGCCGGAGCGCGCTGTCTTAGTTTGTTGATCGTGCATAACGCAAGGCTAAATACTTGTGCGGCATAACACAATGGTAGGCGCAGCAAACAAAAGCAGATATGGTTCGGGTTTTGCTTAGAAGAGACAAATGAACTTTCGCAGCGACAATGAAGCACCAGTAGCCAAACCCATATTGGAAGCCATCTGTTCGGCGAATGAAGGTAGTGCGAAAGCCTATGGAGCCGATGATTACAGCCAGCAACTGAACGCGCTTTTTGCCGAAGTATTTGAAACCGACTGTCGAGTATTCCCTGTAGCCACTGGCACTGCGGCCAATTCCATGGGCCTGGCGCATATTTGCCCACCCTACGGCGGCGTTCTTTGCAATCAAGACGCTCACATTATGGTTGACGAATGTGGTGCACCGGAGTTTTTTGGCAATGGCTTGAAGCTATTGGGGCTGGCGGGCACAAATGGAAAGCTGACTGCATCTGCACTGGAAAAGAAGCTGGGTGAGTTTGGGGTAAAGGGTGATCATGAACCCCTGCCCAGGGTCGTCAGTGTGACTCAGGCCACCGAATGGGGCACCGTATATAGCGTTGAAGAATTAGCCGACATACAAGCGGTATGCCGCGCCAACGAACTGCGCCTGCACATGGATGGAGCTCGCTTTGCAAATGCCGTGGTATACAGCGGCGCAAGCCCTGCTGAGCTCACCTGGAAAAGTGGCGTGGAAGTTTTGTCGTTTGGGGCAACGAAGAACGGCGCCATGGCAGCGGAGGTGGTGGTCTTCTTTCGGCCAGAACTTGCCGAGCAGTTTGGCAGACGCCGCATGAAGGGCGGCCATCTTTTCAGCAAGATGCGCTATCTAGCATGCCAGTGGCAGGCCTACTTCGACAATGATTTATGGCTTGACCTGGCCCGCCGAGCCAATGATACGTGCCAGAAGTTGGCAGACGTAGTCATGCAACATAATGATGTTCTACTGGAATATCCTGCTCAAGCTAATGAGCTATTCATCCGGCTGCCTGAAGACAAGCACAAGGCGCTACAGCAAGCTGGTTTCGAATATTATCCCTGGCCTGGCGAACCTGGATTGTATCGCTTGGTAGTACCCTGGAACGTCAGCTCAGATTGCCTCGAAGCATTCAGTCAGGCGCTCGCTGACTAGTATGGGAGAAAGCTGCTGCGGCGAAAGCATTGCCGCAGCAGTTCGCTGTTGCGCGACTAAGTTCTACGCAACGCAGTAGACGCCGCCTGATATTGATAGCCCAAGGCATCTGCAACCTCTTCACAAGTGACAATGCCCTGATAAACATTCAAACCGTTCAACAGATGCGGATCTTCGACCAAGGCCTGCTCTGCGCCTTTGTTGGCAAGCGCCAGCACGAACGGCTGCGTCGCGTTGTTTAACGCAAAGGTAGAAGTGCGTGGGACTGCACCCGGCATATTCGCGACGCAGTAATGGACTACATCTTCCACCACGAAGGTTGGATCAGCGTGGGTAGTCGGCCGGGAAGTTTCAAAACAGCCGCCCTGATCAATAGCCACATCAACCACAACGGAACCTGGTGCCATGCTCTTGAGGTTTTCACGCGTAACCAGCTTGGGCGCCGCCGCGCCGCGGACTAATACGCCTCCAATCACCAGATCTGCCTCAGATACATGCTTCTCAATAGCTTCAGTGTTGGAAAACACCGTTTGAATCCTGGTGTCGAACTGCTGGTCGAGCTGGCGTAAAACATCCAGGGAGCGATCCAGAATCGTCACGTTTGCGCCCAGCCCTACCGCCATTTGCGCTGCGTTTAATCCAACCACTCCACCGCCGATGATGGTTACCTTTGCAGGCTCTACTCCAGGTACACCGCCCAAAAGAACACCAGCACCTCCTTTGGATTTCTCCAAAGTTTGCGCACCTGCCTGGATAGACAACCGTCCAGCCACTTCGGACATAGGAGCCAACAGAGGCAGACGTCCGCGCGCATCGGTTACCGTTTCGTATGCGATGCAGGTTGCTCCAGAATCAACCAAATCCTTGGTTTGGGCAGCATCAGGAGCCAGGTGCAAATAGGTAAAGAGGACATGATCTGCGCGCAGCATTGCGCGCTCTTCCGCCTGCGGCTCTTTTACCTTTACGATCATTTCAGCCGCGTCGAATACCGCCGCTGCGTCTGGGAGTATCTTGGCACCGGCGGCCTCATAATCTTCATCGAGAAGATTAATACCCTCTCCCGCACAATGCTCAACAAAAACCTCATGCCCACGTGTCGTAAGTTCCCTTACCACCGCTGGAACCAAACCAACACGATACTCGTGATTTTTTATTTCCTTAGGTACCCCAATACGCATCGCTTGCTGCCTCAAAGTCAAAAGCGCTATTCTAGCTCGGCTTTAGCAGTGTTTTACGCTTATTTCGTACACTATCACGCCATTATTTATCGTATTTGTACAATAAACAGGGCTTTCTCTATATATGGATAAGACTGACCGCAATATTCTGCGCATTTTGCAAACCGAGGGGCGTTTGAGCAACGTTGAGCTCGCCAGACGTGTCAACTTAAGCCCTACCCCCTGTGCCGAGCGCGTTCGACGCCTGGAACGCGAGGGATACATTAGAGGCTATCGTGCGGAGCTGGATCCTGTGAAATTGGACGCAGCGTTACTGGTCTTCGTAGAAATCAATCTGACCCACACCGCCGGCAACGTGTTCAATGAATTTCGAACGGCTATTCAACAGTTACCCGAGGTGTTGGATTGCCACCTGGTATCCGGAAATTTTGATTACCTGATCAAGGCTCGTGTCCGTGATGTTCATCAATATCGCGAACTCCTGGGCGAGAAATTGCTGGAACTACCTGGCGTTAGTGGCTCCAGGTCTTACGTGGTCATGGAAGAAGTAAAAGAAAGTCTGACCATTCCCATTCCAGGTACATAAACATGCTCTTGATCCGCGCCCTGGCATGATCATGCCCTCATACACAAAGTACTAACGATATGTATCCCAAAAGCCAGTTCTTTTTCATCACACTGCTATTGGCTACAACGCTCATCAGCCCGTTGTTTGCCAACGATGTTCATGCCGATGAATCCCCAGTTGATGTCGAAAAACTCCAGCAGAATTGGTGCCTGGTTAGAGTAGAAAATGCATTAGGAGTACAAGAGGCGAATCGAACCTGGGAGTTTAGCGAAACTGGAATAGTCGCCTACCAGCGTTTTAACAATTCCGAGAGCCTGACTGAAGCCGCATACGATGTTGTCGGTAACGTGATTCAGACATCTTTAGCTTTGCAATTTACTGTATTAAGTCTGAGCGACGATGCCATGGTCTTGCGCAGTAAGGATGCTCGATTGATGTTTAGCCAGGGAAGCTGCGACTAGGTGTTATGGGCCGTGCACATCGGCCCAATCTTAGTAATATTTCCGAACCTTAGTTGGTTTCTTGCACTAACACCCAAGGCGCGCAGACCAGTGCCCAGAGGATTGCCTCCTGCTCGTACCATAAAGCCGCATCATCCATTTCCGCGGCCCGGATAAGCTTGGAATCTCGCCATTTCGTAACTTGTTCAGCGTCATCCTCTACCAACGCCACTCCCACCTGGACGAGATCCAGAGAGTCATCGGCAACAAGCATAACGCCTCGCGCAAAGTGCTTTTCCAGCTCTTTAAACGATATCTTTGCGCACTGAGCATTTAGCTCGGCGAATAATTCCGAGTTTTTCTTACTTGCATTGAAATTGGACATAGCTAGCGGCGACGGCGCCGTCTTCTGCGCCGCTCTGGTTTCGGGGCATTTTCGTCGACGACACCGCGCTGACGAGTTTCTCGATCTTCTAGCGGGACCTCTTCCGGCTCTGCCCAGGTATCTTCGATCACCAACACGGCACCAGCCTCGTCAAACACCTTCTGAAAACGCTCAACGTCGGAATCTTGCGATGTGCGCTTCACCACAACGCGTACGCCAGAGAATAGCGTCTTCTCTAGCACTTCCGGATCCTTCTTAAACTCTTTGGACAAGCGCTCAAGGCATTGACCACGTGACGCGTCCGCTGCCAGCTCCCCCTTGAATACTAAATTATATCTGGACATACGCCCCTCCTATTGCTTTGCGACTTCCAGCTCGGTCTCTTGGCCCTGCTGCTGTGCATTCTCGGCAGTCTGCTGCTTCATCTTCATTAGCTTCTTCTTGTAGCGAGATTGTACGATGTCAGTCACCACAAGCACACCAATCACAAAATAGAAGGTCGCTTTGGTCATCGGCACAATCTCATGACCAAACAATTTTAAATGCGCCAAATGACCGCCTTCAGTGACCAGCATGACGCCTACTACAAACAGGATAAACAAGCCGAGCACTTCGTACATGCGGTTCTTTTCCAAAAAGTTGGCGACCTTATCCGCCAACCAAATCATCAGAATGCCGCCAGTCACGATAGCTGCTGCCATAACCCAGAACACATCACTAAGCGCCATGGCACTTAGTATAGAGTCAAATGAAAAGACCAAATTCATGATCACAATCATGGTAATAATTTTCGCAACCGATTGTGGTTCTCGCTGCCCTTCATGAATATCATCCAGACTCATCATGTGGAGCACTTCTTTAGTGGCGGTGTAAATAATGAATGCGCCCCCGAACAGCACAACAACACTGTGGAGATTAAATACCCCTTCGGCGACGCCTACCCAGCCCAGAGAAAACCAAGGGTCTTGAAAGTAGCCAATTACCTTTATAAGAGCGAACAGCAACACAATCCGGAGCAGCACCGCAAGACCGATCCCCATCTTCCGCACGAATGCCTGGCGTTCTGCTGGCGCTCGCTTCGATTCCAACGAAATGTAAAGCAAATTGTCGAAACCCAGTACCGCTTGCAGCAAGATCAGCATGAAGAGCGTTACCAGATTATCAATAGAAAATATTTCCACGCAGATTCTCCCTGAAAGAACGTTACCCCATAAAACAATGAGCAAAGACTACCACGATATGCGCAAACGCGGTCTTCACTATCAAGCGATCAAAACGGAACCCCTTGTCCCACAGATGCAGGTTGCGTATTGTCCAACAATATGATCAAAAAAGGCAGGGGCAAGTGCATACCAGAGAGCTTGTAGGTATTGTCCTGTGGCGTAGCGGTCTTGCGCTAGCCGCGGCGTCTGGATTTTACTACGGAGCATGGCAGTTTGTTTCGCAGCTTGCCTGGCCCCGGTCCATCCAAATTGGCGTTACTGTGACATTCGTTGGATGTGCGATGCTGCTGTTATCGCTTATCCTGGAACGACGCCAGGACGCCAAAGCTGAAGGAGACTTAACACAGTGATTCAATTTTTAAGAACGCTGGGGTTTGTGCTCATCATAGCTGGCATCATTATTTGCGCGAGCTGGTTTATTGAGCCAATGCGGGCGCTTTGGCCATGGCTATTGGAGTTGCCTCTAGCAATCAAGATCGGCTTTGGCATTGCTGGCATTGGTTTGATTATTCTGTTTACTTCGTTGCTGCATGAACGATGGAAAGAAAAAGATGCGGACAGCGCCTTGCGAGATGAAATGGGAGATCTCAGATGATCGTAGTCACCACAGAAAATATCCCTGGTAAAACTGTAGTGGAAGCCTTAGGCATAGTGAGAGGCAGCACCATTCGTGCAAAGCATGTCGGCAAGGACATTATGGCGGGTCTTCGTACGTTGGTCGGAGGTGAGCTCAAGGAATACAGCGAGATGCTGGTGGAGTCTCGCAACGAAGCGTACCAGCGCATGCTTGAACAAGCTAAGAAGGTCGACGCTGATGCAATTGTTTCCGTGCGATTTGTTACATCACAAGTCATGTCAGGCGCGGCTGAACTCTTGGCATACGGGACAGCCGTAAAAATCTCGGACCAATAGCCACGCTAGGTTTGCACAAAGCCTAACCATCCGGGCGTCTAACTAGCGGGGAGCCGCACTTACGCTCGAATCTTTCTCAAAATGTCATCGTAACGTTTTGTAATTAAAGCTATTCTTCGGAATCAGCGTCAGAAAACCCAGGGTTCTCCGCAAGTTTACCCAGCGTATATTCGATGTCTGAAATTCTCGCCGGCTTACTCAAATAGGCAGCGAACCCAACCTTACGAGCCTGGTTTTTCACCTCTGCCTGATCGAAACCACTGAGCGCAATCATTGTGACTTTGTCACCCAGCGCCTGTCGGACCGCAACTGCCACCTCGTGCCCCGTCATATCCGGCAATCCAATATCAATTAGCGCAAGAGTTGGTTTGTGCTTCGTAGCTTGATCGATGCCTTCCTGCCCGGTGCCCGCACCAATTGCGTTTACACCTTTCATTTTCAACAACTGCACCATTGCTTCTCGTGCAGCATGATTATCATCAACTACAAGGACTTTGCCCTCGATAGACTGAACTGCATAGTTGGTGCTGGACTTCAGGCCAACCCCGTCTGCGTCTGCTGCAGGCAGCCGCACTTCAAATCTGCTCCCTTTACCTTCCCCATCACTAAAAGCGTAGACATCGCCACCATGTAATCTCGCCAAATGGCGGATCAATGTAAGACCAACCCCCAATCCCGGCGATGAAATCTTATCCGCCTGGAAAAATGGTTCGAAAATCACATCCAGATCTTCTTCCTCAATACCGATGCCTTCATCCACTACGGATACGACAGCATCCGAATCTCGCTTTTCCAGCTTGATCTTTATCGGCGTACCTCGTTCGCTATAGCGATCTGCATTAGTCAACAGATTCAACAGAATTTGCTCTAACCGCACGTGGTCACCAAGAACATACACATCAGGCTCAACGTCGACTTCAATTTTGCGATGATCGCCAATCTGGCCATGAATATTACCCATGATTTGCCCAATCAAATCACTCAGGCTAAGGGTTTCCATGTTGAGCTTGATTTTGCCTCGGGTGATCCGCGATACGTCGGTGAGGTCATCGATTAGACCTGCCAACTGATTGAGCTGATTACCTAAAGTCTTTTCTACCTCTTCAGCAAAGTCGGCACCGCCATGTTCCACCAGGTCCAACGACATGCGCATGGTTTGCAGTGGGTTGCGCAGTTCGTGGGCCAGAATGGCCAGAAACTCATTCTTACGACGGTCCGCTTCACGAAGCTCAGTAACCGCATCTTCCAAATCCGATATATCGCGCATAATGGTAGAAAGATAGGCGACTTCGCCTCCGGCTCCCTTATGCGCAATGATCAACTGGGATACTGGCACCCTGCCACCGTCTTTGGTCTTTACCGCGGTATGGGATACCCAATGCCCGTTCTCTATCGCTTCAGGCATACCGATTTCCATAATCAAATCGGCAATCTCTTTAGGATGACAATCAACGATCCGCTCTGGTAGCGGCTCGTCGTCATCCAGCCCCAACATGGCTCGCCCCCCGTGATTAACAGAAAGCACTTTGCCATCTATGCTGGCAGTTCCGATAAAATCCGATGTGGCGTCGACAATTTCATGTAGTTGGGATTGCTCACGCTGTGCCGCTTCAATATCCGAAACATCGGTAAGCGTCATCAGCACGCCATTTACCATTTTTTCTTGCTTGTAAGGCAATATACGCAATAGATACTTGGTATTGGATGCAGTGGTTACTACTTGCTCAGACTCTTCTCCTGAGTTCAATACTTTCGAAAGCTCAGAAATTATGTCTATATCCAGTAGCGAGTGGGAGAAACTGCGCAGCGGGCGCCCTTCATCTGAGTCTCTTAGGTCAAATACTGCTGCAACGCCCTTGGTAAAACGCCTGATTCGTAATTCAGCATCCAGATACAGTACGTGTACTTCGGCACTTTCAAGAAGATTGCGAAGGTCCGCAGTAACCTCATCCAACTCTTTGATCTTGTTATCATATTCGGCGTTGACGGTGAATAGCTCTTCGTTCACCGACTGCAATTCTTCATTCGTACTTTGCAGCTCTTCATTGGCTGCCATGAGTTCTTCGTTGGTGGCCTGCAACTCTTCGTTGCTTGCCTCCATCTCCTCCAGCGTAGTCTGCAAATTTTCGCGAGTTTGACTAAGCTGGCCTTCCAGGTCAGATATCCTCTGGGCCGCAAGATCCGTTACTTCCAGCTCCTGCTCCAGCTTCTTGGTGGTTTCCTCACTGGTAACAACCTGCGCGAATGCGATAAGAATAGGCGTACTACTGCCGTCTTTCTCCAGCGGTGATGCGTGAATATCGTAAATATGCGACCCAATTCTTACGGCGCGAAAAACGGTCGTATCACCAAACTGAGACACACGGCTTAAGCACGCGGAAACCGCATATTTCGCATCACCCTCCAACAGACTGAGCACATTTAAAGAAGCCCGTCCTTCAGTCTGTCGCAAAAACTTCGAGCCACCGGAAAACGTGTGCATTACATCGTGATCTGGAGAGACCAAAAGCGCTGGCGGGCCAAACTCTGAGATCAGTTTTCGCTCCGCCACGTCAGTAGTTTCGTCTGTGGACAAGCGCGGCGATGATTTTTCGTCGGAGCGACCGTACGGCAGGCTAATCATTTCCGCATGCGGGAGTAAACGCACGTCTCTACGTTTGCGGTACAACTTGCGACGACTATCGATGGTAGTGAACTCGTCGGCCAAACCAGCCGGTGTTTCAGATGCACCTAAAAACAAAACCCCAGAGCTACGCAGCGCAAAATGGCAGACAGTCAGCACCCTTTGATGAGCCTTTTTATTGAAATAAATCAATAAATTACGACAACTCACTAGATCTAACTTGGTAAATGGCGCGTCTCGCAAGATGTCATGACGAGCGAAAACTATGCTCGAACGCACATCTGCATCAATAGCAAATTTGTTTTGATGGCCGCTGAAGTATTTTTCTCTTATATGCTCAGGGACGCTGTCTAAAGACGACGCGGGGTATATACCACGCTGAGCGCGACGCAGTGCACCATCGTGCACATCCGTAGCAAATAACTTTAGTCGAACGGGCTTTTCCAGCTTATTGAATATTTCATGCACCAAGATGGCGATGCTGTACGCCTCTTCGCCTGAAGCACAACCAGGCGTCCAAACCCGAAACTCTTCCTCCGGCTGTAGCGCCTTAATTTGCTCTTCGAGCACTTTACGCAATGCCTGAAAGGCATTTTCGTCGCGAAAGAAGCGAGTTACTCCAATCAATAAGTCCTGCCGCAGCAGCTCAATTTCCTCTGGGTCTTCTTCCAGTCTTTCAATGTAGGCAGCCAGATTGGCGTCGTGCTGTAACAGCATCCGGCGATTCACGCGTCTGGCAACAGTCGTTTTTTTGTAATTGCCAAAGTCCAATCCTGACCGCATTTGCAACAAGTCGAACACTCGCTCAAGGTCGCTGGGTGCTTTGTCCTCGGTAACATTCTGTTCATCCAGCAACTCTGGAAGCATGACGTAGTTTCGCAACGCACGTCCGATTTCATGGCTTGGCAGGACCTTATCCACCACGCCAGTGCCCACAGCGCTGCGGGGCATACCTGAAAACTTTGCAGAGTCTTCCGATTCTGCCAAGACCAACCCGCCGGCTTCTGCTATGGCAATGACACCACGTGAGCCATCGCTTCCGGTCCCCGAAAGCACGACCCCAATCGCGTTAGAACCGGCATCCACCGCCAGAGAACGGAAAAAGGCATCTATGGGGAGTGACAAGGATTCTTCACGATCGCGATCCTTAAGACAGAACTTCCCTTGAGAGACAATCATTTCTTTCGCTGGGGGGATCAGATAAACATGATTTGGCTTGACTCGCAGCCCGTCGGAAACATGCTTCACCGACATCTTAGTGTGTTTCGCCAACAGCTCATCCATAACACTTTCGAAGTCTGGCGACAGGTGCTGAACGACAACATAGGCCATACCAAGATCGTCAGGAATGCGTGCAAAGCAGCGTTGTAGTGATTCTAAACCACCGGCAGAGGCGCCTATTCCCACCACAAAATGATCGTAACTATTTTTCTCTTGCTGCATTATTCCCAGACATTCCAATTACCCATAAAAAAATCCTGCGGCAGACATTCTGCCGCATGGATCAAAATGATAATGTTAGACAAGCATTCGTCGAACCCAGGTCAAGAAGCCCCCAACGGCAATGCATCCTACCACTATAGGGTTTCGCACGACGCAAAATAACTGTGGGTTAACCCGATCGCGACTGAAACGATCTCATTGGAGATCATAGCCGACTGTATGAGCCCCGAGTCCCGACCAATGCTGCCCACAAGCATGGCAATCTGAGTGTATGCCAACTACATCCAGTCCCGATGATCAGATTCAACCGAATACACGATCAAATCGCGCAGATCCCGCGCGTAACCGATATCCAGGTAAGGTAAGGTCACGCTGTTGGACGCCAGGTGGATGGTTAGCGAAGTAACCCCCTTTCGCTCCTGCAGCCAAGACTGGTGTAAGTCTATTCGT
>CAZVYE010000018.1:0-33335 GCA_964630895.1 uncultured Gammaproteobacteria bacterium
TCCGATACTGGTTCACCCACACTGGACACCTATCAGCATTCATTTTCCTCTAGCCAAACTGAGGCCGCGGCGAAGTTCGGCATAGACTTTATGAAAGCAGTAGTGCCTTATGACGGACCCATCGTGATTGTGAAGGGCTGGGAGTGACGCTGCGATAGGCCAGCTAAGTACACTGGAATAGTGACATAAATGCTGCAATTTGCCCCCTGGCGAAAACCGGGTCAGAATGCATACAAGGCAACATGGGGACGAGACATGTTTGAACATAAGATCAACGCCGACAAAAACGCCATTCTTTGTATTCTCAAAGGGAAGTTTGATCCGGAAGAAGCCCGCAAGTACAACGAGTCTTTCAAGCGGGGCGTAGACAAACTTGATCCCGGCATGGTGGTCATTACGGATTTAACAGAGTACGTACCCGCGGAAGAAGAAGTTCGAGCCATTCTGCAAGAAGGCACCGAATATGGCCTGGCTAAAGGGATCGGACACAGCGTTCGAATTGTGGAAGAGTCCATGCCGTCAAAGGTCAGCAATATTCAGTTCAACACAACAGCGCGCAAGCTGGGCTATCAGGTTGACGTAGTCCACAGTTTGGACGAAGCAATGAAGCTGCTGGGTTGGTAGTTACTCGTACCAAGGTCTTCGCTAATTAAGATAATCCGCCGTGGCTGAAAGGGCGGACAAAAAAATGGCTGCACGTTGTCGCGCAGCCACAAGTTGCATAGTGCCAGTGCTGTTTTATTTGGCACCCTGCCTGAGTGTTTCGCTTTAGTTCTCCGAGCGCATGGCGTACTTATACCCCAGGGTTTGCGGATCAATTTCAACCAACACTTCGTTCCTGCGCAGAAATGGCAGCGTAAATGGCCCGTTGTAAACCGCCGCAACGGGGGTGCTCACGGTCCGAATTTCATCATCGTTCAGCAATTCCAATAATTCGTCGCGGTTATCTACAAAGTTGTCGTGGGTGGTGAATCCGCGGTAGCGCATTGCGGCGACGGTTTTTGCCGGCACCTGAATGATTTCGATTTCGTCATTTACCGGCTTGGGCAAATTGTCCATGGTGTACTTGCGCTCCATAACAAACCGCCATTTGTACGCAGTGCTATCGCCTTCGGCTGCCGTTGCAGAAACTGGCGCTGTCATCTCCATTTTCTCTCCGCTGTCGGACGTCGCTTGCGCAGTGACGGGCGCTGTCATTTCCATTTTTACGCCGGATTCTTTCTGTGCGGTTACCGGCTTGGTCATCGCCATCTTTTCTCGCGGCTGGTTATTGCCAAAGATGTACTCGGCGAGCGTACGAAAGGCATCATCGCCGGTTTCGTCGTAGCTACCCTCAACGGTGACCTCAGCTACCAAATACGGCTCATACTGGCGAATCTCGTAGTCATCATTCTCATAGATGACATCAAACTTGGGTTCTTCTAAAGCCATCGCCGCTCCGCTTAGGGACAGTGTTGCACCGCATACAATCGCTTTGATGAAGTTACGCATGGAAAGTTCTCGATTTTTGATGAACATCAGCTAAACAAACCTGGTGTGAACAGCGACGCAGGACAATGTGAAAAGCGCATCAAATGCATATAGCACCTGGTGGTATGCCGTAAAATCCGATCTGGCAGAGCGGACCTTTCTGCCCATTCAGCCGATCAAACCTGCCCACCAGCACAGATTAGATGGCGTAGCCTAATTCGAGCTGCTAGTATCCCGCGCCTTTTTGACCGGTAGTGAAACCGCTGCCGCAGCGACAAGAGTTAAGTCTTTGAAAACCCATTTTATTTCCCATATGCGCCGCGATTGGCTAGCTAACATTCGCGCGGACATCCTCGCCGGCCTGGTGGTAGCGCTCGCACTGATCCCAGAAGCCATCGCTTTCTCCATCATCGCAGGTGTCGATCCAAAGGTAGGCCTGTACGCATCATTCTCGATAGCGGTGATTGTTGCGATAACAGGTGGCAGGCCGGGCATGATCTCTGCTGCCACCGCTGCCACAGCCGTTCTGATGGTTACCCTGGTCAAGGACTATGGATTGCAGTATTTGCTTGCCGCCACGGTACTCGCCGGGCTGCTGCAGATTGGTGCCGGACTACTCAAACTTGGGTTTGTAATGCGGTTTGTATCGCGCTCGGTAATGACCGGATTCGTCAATGCCCTGGCTATCCTGATTTTCCTGGCGCAGGTTCCAGAACTAATTGGTGTTCCTTTATTGACCTATGCCATGGTGGCGGGCGGTCTGGCCATCATCTATCTGCTGCCACGGCTGACGAAGGCTGTGCCCTCGCCGCTGATATGTATCATCGTCTTAACCGCGCTGGCCATTGGCTTCAATTTAGATCTGCGAACGGTTGGCGATATGGGCGAACTGCCCTCCACGCTGCCGGTTTTTCTGATCCCAGATATCCCGTGGACCTTGGAAACCCTGTGGATTATCTTGCCCTACTCTGCCGGGGTTGCTGCGGTCGGCTTGCTGGAGTCGCTGATGACCGCATCCATCGTGGACGAGCTGACCGACACCACCAGTGACAAGAATCAGGAATGCATCGGCCAGGGTATCGCCAACACCGCGACCGGATTTATTGGCGGTATGGCCGGGTGCGCCATGATTGGTCAATCCATCATTAACGTGAAGTCTGGTGGTCGCGGTCGCCTGTCCACGTTTTGCGCGGGAATCTTCCTGCTGCTTATGATTGTTTTCTTGGGTGACTGGGTAAAACAAATTCCCATGGCAGCGCTGGTTGCCATCATGATCATGGTATCTATTGGCACGTTTAGCTGGGCCTCAATTGTCAACTTGAAGCATCATCCACGCAGTTCGTCGATTGTGATGTTGGCCACGGTTATTACCGTTGTCGCAACGCACAACCTGGCAATTGGTGTAGGCGTTGGCGTGCTGTTTTCTGGATTGTTCTTTGCCTGGAAGATTTCACAGATTTTCCGGGTGACCTCCCATGCCAGCGACGACGGCAGAAAACGCACTTACGTTGTAGAAGGTCAACTATTCTTCGCATCTGCTGAGCAGTTCCTGGCGGCATTCGACTTTCGTGAAGCGCTAGAAGAAGTCATCATAGATGTCAGCCGTGCCCATATTTGGGACATCTCCAGCGTGACCGCCGTAGACATGGTGGTATTAAAATTTCGACGAGAAGGCGCGGAAGTGCAGCTTATAGGCTTGAACGAAGCCAGCGAAACCTTGGTCGATCGCCTTGGAGTCCACAACGAGCCAGGCGCTTTAGACAAATTATTGGGTCACTAAGAATGAAGCTTACTGTACTAATCGACGGTTCAATTTACGCCGACAGCCTGTGTCGCTACGCTGCATGGATCGCGGCACGGTGTGGCGCCACAATCGAGCTGGTACACGTTATTCCCCCCGAAGCCAGTCACGATACGCGTACTAATATGAGCGGCAGCATCGGCCTTGGCGCTCGCAGCCAGCTGCTGGAAGAGTTAACTACGCTGGATCAACAGCAAGCCAAGCTGGCGCAGAGGCGCGGCCGGGCGCTTGTGGATGCGGCAGAGAAGCTGATTTTAGAAATCGACTCCAAAATAAAGATCACCGAGCGATTGCGCTACGGCGACCTGTTGGAAACCGCTGCCGAATTAGAAGAGACCGCAGATCTCATCATGATTGGCAAGCGGGGCGAAGGCGCCGACATGGCAAAACTGCATCTCGGCTCAAACTTGGAACGATTGGTTCGAGCCAGCCACAAACCCATGTTTGTGGCCTGCCGCGCGTTTCAACCCATTGAGCATATGCTTATTGCTTTCGACGGCGGCGCCAGCAGCCAGAAGGCCGTTGATCATCTTGCCAAAAGCCGGGTGTTTTCAGGCCAAACCTGCACGCTTCTAAGCGTAGGCCAAAGCGAACCCGATAGATTTGCAGAGGCGCAAGCCCAGTTGGCCGATGCGGGCTATACGGTCAAAGCAGAACTAAAGAGCGGAAAGAGCGAAGAAGTCATTGGACGGGCAGTTGTAGACCTTGAAGCAGACCTGCTGGTTATGGGGGCATACGGACATTCCCGCATACGCAATCTGATTATCGGCTCAACGACAACGCAGATGATTCGGGAGTGCAAAATCCCGCTGTTGTTGTTCAGGTAATCGCTATACGTTTTTTCAAGCTACGCGAATCACCGGTAGTCGCCAGGGCAAGCTTCTCGAGCGCCGCTCGACACAAAACAGGTTTTCGCCGGAATACACCTCAGTTTAGTTTTCAATGCCGGCTTTGGCGCTTTTAAAAGCCAAACGACTAACGTCGCTTGGCTTTTATTGTCTGTCTCTATGTTTAATCGACGGAAAACTCTTGCAGCTCTACCGGCAATGCCGCACCAGCGACCTCGAACGCATTGTCGCTAGTAAGTGCGCTTACATAAACATCTGCTCCAGACACTGTGACGAAATTGGGACCATCCAAAATGTTGCCCATGGTGTCACCCGTTGCACCAACGATAGTAGACGTCATGCACGCGCTGCCTGTCGTGCTGCAACCCATTGGCGCTTCAATACGAATTACTTCATCAGCATTAGCATCCGCGACGAACAGATTGTCGTTGCCATCAATCGCTAATCCAATGGGGCCTGCGAGACCAGTAATTAGCTGTGTGATGGTGCATGGGGTACCAGTAGTGCTACATGTCGTGGGCGTATCGATTTGGAAAACACTTCTTGGGGCAAAAAAAGTATTTACAAACACGTTGTCAGAGCTGTCTACAGCCAATGCTCGAGGAAAGTCGATTCCTTGTGTTCCATCGCCTGTAGCATCTGCTATCTCTGCAATCGCGCACGGTGTTCCGCCGGTACTGCACGTTGTGGATGCGCCAACTCGAAAAATGTTGTCGGAGCCTTGTCCCATTACAAACACATTGTTGCTGCTATCAACCGCGATGGACGTAACTTGAGTTAGCACATTGCCACTACCATCACCGGTTTCATCAATAATTTCTTCTACATCGCAAGGAGTACCATCAACACTGCAGGTTGTGGGAGCAACAATACGAAATACATTGTCGCTATTGCCACCCACGTAGATGTTGTTGCTGGCATCGACGCCCAACGCCAATGCACTGTCCAGGAAATTGCCTGTCCCCATGCCCAAATCACCGGTACCGTCGCCCGTGCTGTCAATAATCTCTGTGATCGTACAAGACGTTCCGGTTGTACTGCAGGTGTCTGACGCCGCAATCCGAAATACGTTGTCACTGAACTGCCCCGCCACATAAACGTTATCGTTTCCATCTACGATGATAGCTTGGGCACGATCAAAAGCATTTACACCGTCTCCAGCACTATTCATCACTTCGGAAATTACTCCCCCGGGCGTAATTCGGTATACGCTATCGATATTCAAACTACCGGTATAAACGTTCCCATTTGAATCTACGGCGATACCAGAACCACCATCGTAGCCATTTGGAGCTGACGTGTTATCAATAATTTCAGTTACTTGAGCTATAGCGACATGACTGGCCAGCAATCCGGCCAATATCGTGATCAGATTTCTCATCGTACCCCTCACAATTCATTATTCTGAATAACCGTTTCTTGCCTCGTAAGACTAGCATAATGGTACCCATGCGCTGTTTTCGCGAGTGATTTTGTCTACTACCCCCGCGGAAACAGCGCTCATTGCAACAACCTTCATAGCCCCTCGCTAAATCATTTGCATAGGGCGACAGTATTAGGACGATATTGAGCACCACCCTTTCCAAGGGCAGCCTAAAAAAGCGCTTAGGCGGACTTAGTCGCCGCCGTGCCAGACGCCATTGTGCGTCATAAACTTATCGCTCTGTTCGCCGGTATCTTCTTTTTCAACAAACACAAACTCCATCTCCGTTGGATCTAGATCTGTAATGATCAAATATGCCGTGTAGTTGTGACCACCGCTTTTTACCGGCGCGAAGAAACGCTCATGCTGAGGCTGCCATTGCATAGGGACACCTAGCAGTACCGAATCAATTGGATCTGTAGCCACTGCATCGTCGGTCATCTCAACGCCTCCTCCTGCAGGTACAAAGCGGTATTGCATACCAACTTCGACATTTGGATCAGCATGATTAACTGGCGTATCAGGCCCAGTTGCGTCACCCACCTCAGTAACATGAAACAGCTTGTTTGGTCCTACCAAAAGTGCAATTGCTTCTGCTTTGGTCATTCGCTTCCCTCACATAGTTTGTTGAATGTAGCCAGCCACACCTATTTCCCACTTGTAGCATAGTGGACATAGCCCGCCCAATAGTCAGTGTTCCTGGTTCGCGGATTCTGAATAAAGGCAATTTGCGTAGCGCGCAATGCCTTTGCCACATCCATGGTCTGACTGTACTCGGTATAAAATCTAGCCATGAAAGCCGCTGAGGCATGATCGGCCACGCGCCAATGGGTCCCTAAAACCGATTCCGCGCCTCCTGCTAAAAACGCATATGACAATCCGAGCAATCCTTCCCCATAAATATATTTTCCCAAATTGGTTTCGCAGGCACTCAGCACGACCAAACCCGCCTGCAAGTTAAGACCAATTATGTCTGCAAAACTCAGACGCCAGTCTGTGATCGGCTCAGCGTTAGTTGCTGGATCGCCAACTCGCGACAATGCCAAATGCGCCAACTCTGGATAGCGAGGATTCTGAATTCCATGGGTTGCAAGGTGGAGCACGTCGAATCGCCGTAGATTCATTCCCAGAAAATTTCTCTTGGTCGCCTGCGTCCCTTGAAGCGTAGTTAACTCTGAATCCCCAAGCACATTCGCAATTTGCTCGAGCTCATACCGCGTAAAGTTCAGCCTGTGCAACGAGGTTTCAAGTGGCTGGTCGCTGGCTCTGCGCAGTCGTGGCAGCCTGGGATCAGATTGATCGAATACTGGATCACCCAGCAACAATACTTGTTGCAGCAAACCATGCTCTTCTTTCGCTTCGGACCTTGCCACAGCCTGATGTACTTTCACTGCGAAGTCCTCTACCAGATACTTGCGGGTGTCAGGTTGGAGTAGCGCAGCAAATGGAAAAGCGAAAAGCGGACCATCCAAATCAACTACGATGGTATGCCCTGAATTGAAATGTTCGAGTACTGGTGCCAGAACATGCTGCGAGAGCTGCAGAACACTTGCATCGGCCCGTCCGCTCCGCAGCTCCGCAATGCCCTGAGTTACCAAGGGGGTAAGAGTTTCAGACCCTGCCAACATGCGATATTGGATAGGCTCGCCTGCCCGTTGGATCCATACGTGGCCTTGATCACGCTGAAAAAAGTAAGTTAGGTACGTGGCTCCTTTAGCAAGCACCAAGTCCTGGGCCTTGGTTTGCGATGGAACGGCGACGCTGGCTTCTTGTAGCGTATCCATCGCTGCCATCGCTGCCGCAATTTGTTGATTCAGCTGAGTTAACTCGTCGGCTTTTGCTTCTTCAAATGCCCTATCCCGCCGCGCCAGCAAACCGCTGAGCTTACTGGCCGCCTTGCCTACGCTCTCGGTAGACCGCGAACGTTCTGCGAAATCTCCCAACAGAGTGGACCGCATGGCCACCACCTGATCGAGCGCAGCAACCGGATCTTGCCGCAGAGCAATCTCGATTTTGGCTTCCAGGAACTGTCGCTGGGATGCACGGAATTGAGCTCGCAGCAGCGGATTCTGCACACGAGATAATTGTGCATCCCAATGAGACTGAGCCAACTCGGTATATTTCTGGGCCTGTTCGATATCATCCAAGCGCAGATAAGCCACCGCTTGCAGCGATACAGCCTGGGCCATCAAACGCTCCAACTTTA
Source organism: uncultured Gammaproteobacteria bacterium (assembly GCA_964630895.1). Lineage (GTDB taxonomy): Bacteria > Pseudomonadota > Gammaproteobacteria > Xanthomonadales > SZUA-38 > CAZVYE01. The sequence goes on from CAZVYE010000018.1 coordinate 7,749, forward strand.
ATGCCTTTGCTGCGTCGTATACCTGCGCCGCCAAGTCTGCGCTGGCCACAAATTGGCTAGCGCTCAGATGGGCGCTGGCCAGCGCCATGTCCAGCCGGGTCTCAATGAGCGCATCATTCAAATCTGCATTGGCAGATTTTATTTCCTGCAGTTGACTGACCACTGCCAGCGCATCTGGGTCCTCTGAATTAAGCTGCGTAATCGCGCTGGTCAGCGCAAGCTTTACCGTCAATGCTCGCATGTCGATGTCTTTGGCAATTGATCTAGCTCGGTTTAAATCGTCCAGCGACTGGGCAATTCTTCCCTGTAGGGCAAGAACCTGAGCACGTTTATGCAAAGTCCCAATGACATTTGGTTGTTCATTCAACGTTTCACGCACAGCCAGCGCAGCGTTGAACATTTCGATAGCCTTGTCGTATGCGCCCAATGCAGCATAAGCTTCGCCCAAGCGCTGCTGTGCTCGCGCCATACCACTGCGATCGTCCAGTAGCTGCCGAATAGCCAGCTCTTGAGTGATGTTGCTGATGACCTGATTCTGGTTGCCACGAGCACGCTCCACAAAGCCAATGTTGCCGAAGGCATCCGCCCTGCCAGATGTGTTATCCAATGATTCATGGATTGCCAGTGAGCGGCTGAAATAGGCAATGGCTTCGTCCAGGAGTCCGCGGCTGTAGCGAATGCCACCCAAGTTATTGGTCAGCGTTCCCACCTGAATCTGGTCCCCAACTGACTCATACAACGCAAGGGATTTCAGATATAGTTTTTCGGCTTTCTCAATGTTTCCCTGAGAATGGTGCAGGAGCGCAAGGTTATTGCTCGTAGATGCCAGTGTCTCGTCAAATCCATGTTCTTCCTGGATCACCATTGCACGCTCCAGGTATTCCCTGGCCATGGCCAAGTCACCCTGTAGAAACTGCGCGCGACCGGCGTAGGTGAGCACCAGTGATTGGAACAGCAAACTATCGCCGAATGACTTGTCCTGTAGAGCTGCAAATCGCTGTCCGGCTGCGCCAAAATCTTGCATGTTGTACATCGCGATAGCCGCCGCAAATTCCGCCAGCTCTGCCGCTGTGACATCACCTGCCTGCTGCCAAAACCTTGCTGCATTGTCGAAGTGAGTCACAGCAGCGCCATCGGCGTCGTTGGGATTCTGGTAGTAGACCTTGCCCCCAAGATATTCGGCCTGCAGCGCTTGGGCCTGTAAGGAACTTGGCTGCAACACATTGACCTGCAGAGCATATTCCCCATGTGGCAGTCCTCGCTGGGCTAACGATACGCTCACAGTTAGCTCGGGGGCCGATGCTTTGACAACAATAGTCTCACCAAACTGACTGTGACCTGGCGCGTTTACCGGACCGGCAGTCTGTCCTTCGCCTTGCTGCACCGCGAGATGTACATCCACAGAATCGGGGATGATTCTTATTGCGTATAGTTCACCCGGAGATACGGCGATTTGGTGGGTTTGTTTCGATTGATCCAGATAGAAGGAGGTTACGCTTTCTTCTGCCAGGGCGGTTTGCGCAGAATGCAGATATCCAGGCCAACAAAGCGCGCCTTGGAGACAGGCGAATAGCGTCGTTAGACGTAATCCTATTGGAAATCTAGGGCATACTCGGCTTGAAAGCCTTGCGGTCCTGTCAGCGTGAGCTCCCATGCTCCGCGCATGTCGTCTTGGTTTAACCATACTGCAATAGTACCGCTGGCATCCGGTGATAAGTCCTTTAGCGTTTGCGTACTTTGCCCACTGGTGAGCTGCAAATCAAACTGACCATCCACACCAGGAGGAACAAAAAATCGCAACACCGCAGGACCACTACCATTGGACACCGTAAGCGACTCGGATGCATCCGATCGCCTTTGTACCATGTCGTACACAATCGCGGGTCGCAGTGCATCTTGATTGCCTGCTGGGCTCGGGTTGTTGCCAAAAAACTGCGCTGTAAAGACCACCGCGATCAACGCGCCTGCGAATGCGGTGGTGACTGGAACAAACCAAGACCAAAAAGATGACGATCGCTCAGATTGTCTATGTCGATCCGGTAACTTAAGCAATTCTGCATAGTCACTCATGATCAGACTAGACTCCATTTCGTCCATGGTTTCTGGATCATCCAGATAGAAGCGCTCAAACTGTGCCGTTTCCTCTGCATCCAATTCGCCGCGCAGGTACCGTTCAACCAGGTTATTCTCTACTACATCACGCCGATTCATAGTCTGCCCGATTCCTGTTTTGCAGAACCTTGTTTCCCCGTACCAGAAAGCTCTGTTTGTGTGACTTCCTGGGCGAGCCGAACAAGCCGCTGCTTGGCGCGGCAAAGAATGCGGTCAAACTGGGGCCCGGTGAGGTCCAATTTATTGCACACCGATTGCTTTTCATTGCGCTGATAATAGTAGTGGTGCAGGATTTCCCGATCCCGCGGTATTTCCAGGGAATCGACCAACCGCATGACCAACTCCTGGATTTGGTCCTTGGCCAAGCGTTGGAACGGTCCCATGCCGGCGTATTCCATTTGCTCGGAATACCCATCGTCTGCCACGTCGCCGCGACGGATCTCCTTTCGATAGTGTGCAGTCGCCTTGCTACTTGCAACTGAATGTAAAAAGCTCGACAGCGCGTCAGCGGACGTGATTTGCCCTTCTCGCGCCTTCTCAATTGCAGTAATAAATGTTTCCTGGAGCAGGTCTTCGGCCAAAGAGACGTCATCGCGACACCTTCGGACCAAAAAGAAACGCAAGCCCCGCGCATATCGTCTGTATAACTGCGCCTCGGCGTCGCGATCTCCCTCGCCAATTCGTGCAAGCAAATATGCTGGATCGTTGTCGATCCTAGTGTCCACAACTCTAACCCCACATCACCTTGGCGGCATGTTAAAGCAAAACCACAATGAGGGGCAATTGAGCGTGACATCGATTCACAGGATAGTCCAAGATACTCTATTAGTGCCGTGAACTAGTCGTTTCTTCCATTTCACAAAGGCGCGTGGCTAATACTTTCATATCAAATGGGAACCCAGATTGATGGGCGAAATTCGGATCATCAGATGCTCACCACGTCAATTTCGTCACGCCGCGGAAGATTGGCTCCTGCAGCAAGAGGCCCAGAACAGCATCGTCTTGGGTTTGCTGGATCAATTAGTCACAGGTAATCATGCGTATGAAGAGCCGATATATCTGGCTGTCGTTTACTTGGACGGCCAGCTTTGCGGATGCGCTTATCGTACACCCCCCTTCAAGCTGGGCATGACAGATATGCCAGATAGCTGTATCGAGCCACTGGTTACCGATATCCAGGCATTCTATGGACACGTGCCACAAATCTTCGGCCAGGCCGATATTGTCAATCTATTTGCAGACACGTGGTGCCGAAGATTTGGCGGCACAGCGAAGGCTGGTGAACGACAGCGTATTCATAGACTGGATCGGGTTTGTTGGCCAAGCAAACCGGCGTTGGGTGCCATGCGGGCGGCCAGCGCTTCAGAGGCGGAAAACATGGTTCGCTGGGGCGCGGCATTTGCCGAAGATGCGGGGCTACCTGCCATAGGCAACCAGCAACGCATTACGCAACTAATCCAGCATTCGGATTTGTTCGTCTGGGAAGTGCAAGAATCCCCCGTGAGCATGGCGGCCGTAGTAGGTCGAAGCAACAACCTGGCACGCATAGGCTACGTATACACGCCTCCTGCCAGTCGTAGCAAAGGCTTCGCCAGCATATTGGTGGCGACTTTGTCACAGCGCGTGCTGGATGGTGGTGTGGCGGGCTGCTGCCTCTTTACCGACCTGGCCAATCCCATATCCAACGCAATTTACGCTCGAGTTGGCTATCAGGCAGTAGACAACGTCGTTGATATACATCTGCTGACCGAACATCCCGCCCCCTAGCAAACCGATACCAGCGAGCTCATATAACGCTCGCTGGTATCTTTGGAGTGCCCTAGAAGGAGGGGAAACAGGCGCGCCCGATAAACTGGAACGTACTGCCACCTTCCAGGGTAGTAAGCGTATTGAGAGGATCTGTCGGATCCACAGTAGCCACCCCGGTACCGTCATCTGCAGTAATCAGCCAATTGCCATTCTTCAACGGCGCCACACCGCGGGGACTAATGGTGTCTCCGTTGCTATTTGTGCCGAGCCCCACATCGCCAATCTGTGGAAAACCGTCATTGAATATGCGAATCGCCGCCAGGCCAAAATTGGCCAACGCGTAGTTTCCGTCTATGAGTTGAGCGACTTGATACGGAGTCGAAAGATTGAGAGACGAAATCACCTGCGGCGAATTCCGATCAGCCGCCGGATACAACACGATTCGGTCGTTGGGGTTACTCGGTGCCTGATCGGTCACGATAATATCGCCGTCCGGCTCGACCACGATGTCGTTGGGTGAGCCTATGCCGGTTATAAGTTCGTCAATGAACGCCCCGGTCTGACTGTTGAATCGTACGATCCGCCCTTGCGTGTGTAGCGCCACCAACAGGTCGTCCTCCAAGAACGCCATGCCTCGCGGATCTCCCATGACCACACCGCCACTGCCGCCAGCATCCATCGGCCCGATGAACTCACTGGTAATCAGGCTCCCGGTGGTACTGTATTTGTGGATGGCATCATTGTCGGCGTCGGACACCAGCAGACAGTTGGTGTTTGGATCCTGTATCACTTCCCAACCTTGACCAACGGTGAAATTGGGATCGCCAATGAATACGCCCATGGACGTCCCATCAAACGAATCGTGCAATGTAATATTGCCGTTGCGGTTGATTGCCAACAGGACTTCATTTGGACCACCTGGACATTCGGTACCGCTTGTAGGTACTGCGGCACAGAAATCAATTGGTTCCTGTAGTTGCGTAGCTGGCAAGCTGACGCCGCGTCCGGCTGCCAATGGCACCGGGCGCTGACCCGCCCCGGTAAAGATGCCAGTGACATCTTGCTGGTTATAGAACACTACTGCGGCGTTGTCCTCTGGCTGCAGCCCTCTTTGTCGCAACGCGTCCCGCGCCGTCGCATCAAGAATCGGTCTGAATCGCATTCCCGTATTGGTATCCAGAGGAATCGCACTGGCAGGAATTCGGGCGATCACGCCGGCCGGCATGTCATCCAGCTGGAACGTAAAGCGCACCACCATATGCGTGAATTGCCCATCCGGAAATTGCACTTCAGTTTCCAAACCATTGAACGCACCCCGGAAGATTGTGGGCTGATCCATGGCGTCCAAAACCGTTGGCGGCGCACTGATACTAAAGTTCGGGCTGCCACTGGCAGGCGTTATAGTGAGGTTGCCACTCACATCAGTGAATAGCTCTCCAGAGCCAATGCCGGTGAAATCGAAAAACTCATTCGCCACGTTATAAGTGGCGGTGCCAGACTGCAGGTCGGTGACAAAGTTATAGCTAGACTCAGCGGCTGGCTCCGTGGGCTGCGGTACTTTAAATATCCAGGTGTAGTCGGATATCTGAGTCAGATTCATGCGCGCCTCATCCGCAGCATGGAACAGTCCCAGAAACGAGCCGGCACCCTGATTGAAAAATGCATCCTGGAATGCTGTGACAAAATGCAGCTGTGCAACAGAGGCATTGTCTACCGGGACCAGGTCCGAACCGGCAAAAGTTGCCACGGTAAAATTGACCGTAGCCGTATTTGATACTTCACCCAGGTCGTCACTGACCTGATAGGTCAGGCTGTCCGCCCCTGAAAAACCCATGTTTGGGCTGTAGGTCACCTGACCGTCCGTTCCAACGCTGGCCTGGCCACTGGTTGGCGCGCTTACTATGGTTACCGAGAGCGGGTCGAGATTGCCATCTACGTCAGTATCGTTGCCAGTTACGGAGAATGTCAGCATTTGATCCACACCAATAGTAACGAAGTCGTCATTTGCTACCGGCGGATCATTCTGAATAACAACGTCAACCAGTACCGCGGCGGTATTGGACAGAGCGAAGCTGTTGTCCTGGATGCGGTAAGTAAACTGGTCTTGACCTACAAAGCCAGGATTGGGTGTGTAGTCAATGGCACCGAAACGGGCCGTTGCTACGCCATTGGCGGGCGGCGTCACTAGTTCTGGTGTAGTGATGGTGAGCAGACCATCTGGATCAAAGTCATTAGCATAGACATCCACCGAGACCAGCGTTTCCGTCGGCGTCTGCACGGCGTCGTCGAGTGCAACTGGCGGACTGTTATTGGGGTCGGTTAAGGTAATGGTGATGGTTGCCTGATCAAATGTTCCACCGGAGTTAGCCACCGTATAACCCAAGGTATCGATCCCTGCCTCGCCGGGATTCCCGGTATATTCCACCAGGAACTGCCCATTATCCTGCACGACTTGCGCAGTCCCGAATGCCGAGAAGTTTTGGACGGTAAGAGTGGACGGATCGAACTGACCTAGATCGTTGGCCAACACATCCAAATCAGTCGCCACCCCGCTACTGGCCTGGAAGGCGTCATCCACCGCATTGGGACCAGTTGGTGCGCCGACGGTAACAAACACTGTGGCGTCGGCTGACAGCAGACCTTTATCATCTGCAACCCGATAGCGGAATTCATCGACGCCCGCGAAGCCCGGATCAGGCTGGTACAAAAACGACCCGTCGGACTGTAGCAAGACGCTACCTGCCGGATTACTGCGCTGCTCTACGGTGGTGGCATCAATCGTTCCATCGGGGTCGGTGTCATTAGCCAGCACATTGATGATCAGAGACTGGTCTGCCGCCGTCGTGACCCGGTCTTCCACTGCTACGGGTGGTTGATTAACCGCAAACGTACGGGATAGCTGAACCTGCGCAACGTTGGAAATCAGCCCATCGTTGTCTTTAACGGTATAAGTGAACTGGTCATTAGAGAATAGGAATCGAAACAACGACGTGGCCTGATATTGAAAGGTTCCATCGCCGTTGAGAGTTACCGTACCGCTGCGAGGCTGATCCACCACAGACAAAGTAGATCGATCGATTGTGCCGTCGGGGTCGCTGTCATTGCCCAGCACGGGTAGCCGAACCGAACTGGCTCCAAACGGAATTCGGATTAAGTCGTCCCGAGCAGTAGGAATTTGCTGGGCACCGCCACATTGGACCGGGAAGGTCAGGCGAATTGTAGACGCTCTACTTAGATTCGGATTATTGAAAATAAAGGCTATGGCACCACCGGAGACTTCCAGCTCAACGCTGAGCATTGAGGTACCTGCGTTGTCGCAAGTACCGGTGATCGTACCTGTGGCCATGGTCGCGCCTGGAACACTGAGGCTAATATCCGTGCCGTACGCCAGATTGCCCACAACGCTGGGTGAAGCAGTGTCGAAGGGCGGTAGTACCACCGGTGAAGATGCGTAGCTACCTTGTTTTCGAGTTGTGATATCCAGCGTGGATGGTCCGCCTGTTACATTCACTCTATACTCTGCCGTAAATGGCTGACCTACATCGGCCATTATGCTATCCGCGGATGCGCCTACAAACGCAATACGCAAGAAAAACAGTCTGGAAAAATGCTCCAGCTCGGTCGATAGATTAATTGCCGTATCGCTTTGGCTGACTGCATCCAGAATTTCCAGCTGTCCCCCAGATTCGAGTACGGCAATCAGCGGTGCGTCGTCTTGCTTTTCAAACTGGAAATCTACCGCCACGGGTTGAGAAAAACTGGTGCCGTCAGGACTTAGCTCGTACGCCATTTCCGCGTCCACATCGCCCAGGGAAGCGGCAATGTCCTCAGGGCTCAGCAAGCGGGTCTGAATCGCGGTCTCCTGACTTAGTGCATTAGGCGGAATCGACAGCGCCAGGCGACCATCCGCAGATACAGCCGGGCCACCATCAGCTGCAGCCACCGTGGCCGTAGCACTACCCGAGAATACTTGGACGAAATCATACTGGCTCTGCTTCTGACCATCGTGCACGGACAGTCGAGCTCGATACGTTCCGGCCACATCGGGTATCAGCGTCGGTGCAATCGCGCGACGGTCAGATAATGTGGTTTGGCTATCGGCTGGACGTTCGATCAGGTTCCAACAGTAGGCTAACTGGGTCTCCCCGGTGCTGGCACTGCCATCAAGCACGACTTCTTCGCCTGGCAAAACTTGTCTATCCATGCCTGCGTCTGCCACGGGCGTGCCGAGGTCAGGGACAGTCGGTATTTCGAAGCCATTGAAATGTACGAAGTCGCACAGGCTGTCGACTTGTGCGTTGGCGGTCAACGCAAATAGCAGGCCAACCAGGCCCGTTAGCGATTTGATAGGCATAACAGATCTCCGCAGAAAAATTGAGCGTTATCTGGTTATGCGCAAAAAAAAGTTGGGAACTGCCAAAGTCAGGGTTCTGAAATGCAAATAGTCTCTAGTGTGCTTGCGACTTTCGGGTTGGGACTATCCTTTGCAAGCACACCCGCCGCGTCACACCGACCAGCGTGGGCAAGGGCCAGAACCAGATTCGCTCGGCTGGTTTCGGTCAAATGATGATCCGGCCCAAATTTGTTCAGTCGTATTTCCATTGCTTGCTCGAGCTCCGCTACGGCTGACTCATACTGCCCGCGGGTGCTGAAAAGCTCCGCCATGTGGCTGTGGCTGTACGCGGTATGGGGGTGCTCCTTGCCCAATTGCTTCAGGCGGATTTCCAGTCCCCGTTGAAACATAGCCTCGGCCGACTTAGGGTCGCCTGATCTCAGCGCAGCAAGCCCCCGATTGTCCAGAAAACTGGCCAACTGGGGGTGTGCTTCACCGTAGACCTTGCTGGCCAGCTCAATAGCCTGCCCAAAGTTTTCCATCGCATCCTGATACTGCTGCGATCGCAGACCAATCAGTCCCAGGTTATTTAAGGTATTGGCCATGGCCGCCACCGGTGGATCTGCCTGATCCTGCTGAATAGCCAAAGCCCGACCCAGATGCTGCTGGGCTAAATCTAGATCTCCTGCATCCAGATATAGCGCACCAAGGTTGGATTCTGAGCGGGCGACATAAGGATGTGTCGGGCCAAACGCTTTGCGCTGAATATTCAGTGCTTCTATTCCATATTCCGCGCCCTCCTCAAACCGGCCTTGACGATGAGAGAGAATACTCATTCCCGACAATGCACTGGCCAGGTGGGGGTGATTAGGTGACAGCGTGGACCGCAGCACCTGTAAGGCGTCCTGGTAGAAAATTGCGGCCGTTTCCATGTCCCCTGTCAGCCAATGGGCCGCGCCAAGCTGCATGATGGATAAGCCCACATCTGTATTGCTAGATCCGAGCACCTGGGTTTGTTGGGGCACTAGCGCTTCCAGCAACTCGAGAGCATCTCGATATTGCCCCTGATCCCGAGCCAGCAACGCATCGTAGAAACGGTACTTTAGCGTTTGCGCCGAGTTCGGCCCCAGTTCTTTTCCTGCGCGAGCAATGGCATCTTGCACTACTGCCCTGGCCTCCGCATAGTCTCCTTGACCTCGGAGGGCCAGCGCCATTGCGGCAAGGTGCTCGGCCTGAAGCGTCTCATCCAGCGCTGACGACTGCACTTGATCCAACAAATCGTGCGCACGGGTGTAGTCCCCCAAATTCACATAGACCCGACCCATGGCGGTGAGCAAGCGAGCCTTGAGCAGTGGTGAAGCGGTGTCTGTTAATTCCGCACGTCGAGCGCCGCGCTCCAGGACTTCTTCCAAGGTTACCAATGACATTCGGGTGCCAGTAGGATCAGCCAGTTCGAAGACACTGACCAGATAGTCCACCACTTCATTGGCTGCCGCGCGTTCTTGTTCGGCAGTTGCCAGCGCATTTCTGGTCTGCTGCACCTGCCAAACCATGATTGCCGTGAAAAGCACCAATGCCACCAGCAATCCGCCAGCCAGTGCGGCGGCCACTTTGTGCCTGTCCACCAGCTTTCGCAGGCGATAGCTTAGTTGATCTGGCCGCGCCGAAATGGGCTGATTATTCAAATAACGCACTATGTCTTCGGCCAGTTGAGCGGCAGACCCATAGCGACGCTCCGGGTCTTGCTGCATTGCCTTCAACACCACCGTGTCCAGGTCGCCTCGAAGGGATTTGGAACGCTGCTGGTGGCCATGCGAAGCCAACAGTTTGCTCGGTGGTCTGGTAGGCGTATGGCACACGCGCTGCTCAATCTGGGCCGGCGTGCAGTCGTTTAACTTATAGGGCGGCTGGTCCGTGAGAATCTCATACAGCAGTACGCCGAGTGCATAAACATCACTGGCAGTGGACACCGCTTCTCCGCGAATCTGCTCGGGGCTGGCGTACTGGGGCGTCATAATGCGCGTGGATGATGCGTCTGCTTGCTCATCCATTAGTTTGGCAATGCCAAAATCCAGCAGTTTGACGTATCCATCCGACGTGACCAGCACATTGGACGGCTTGATGTCCCGATGCACAATCAAGTTGGCATGGGCGTGGTGCACCGCAGCACAAACATCCTGGAACAAGCGCAATCGTTCAATTACGGGGAGATTCTCTGCCTGACAGTAAGCGGTTATTGGCTGACCTTCGATGTACTCCATCACCAGATAGGGACGCTCATTGGCGTCGCTGCCGCCATCGATTAGTCCGGCGATACACGGATGGCTGAGCTGCGCCAAGAAGGCGCGTTCCTGCTCGAATCGGCTGCGAGAAACAGAGTCCGACAAATGAGCATGGAGCATTTTGATTGCCACCCGATGCCGCACCGCTTCGTCCAACCGAACCGCTTCAAAGACCGTGCTCATGCCGCCTTCGCCAATGACCGGCCCAAGCTGATAGCCATCAATTTGAGGCTTTGGTTCAACGATCGCTGGCTGATCCACTGGACTGTCTGCGGCATCCGCAATCAACATTTCGGCAACGGCTTCCCGTAGCGCTGAGTCTTTGCCACAGGCCTGGTCGAGAAACGCCTCACGTTCTTCCTCGGCCACATCCAAAGCGGCTTCAAAGATGTTCTTCAGGCGACGAAATTCAGTTTGGTCCATAATGCGTATATGAGCGATTTTGCGCTAACAGAACTTCTTAATCAGGTGGACTCGGATCCGCACATGCGCGACCGGGTCATAGCGCAAGTGTACGACACTCTGAAATCCATGGCTCGTGGCCAGATGGCCAAGGAAGCAGCAGGGCACACGCTAACACCTACAGCGCTGGTGAATGAGGCCTATTTACGGCTGCTGGGCAATCAATCGACCTGGGAGCATCGACGTCATTTTTTTGGGGCTGCGGCGGAAGCCATGCGTCGAATTTTGATAGATCATGCTCGCCGCAGATCGGCCCAGCGCCGCGGCGGGGATTGGCTGCCGATTACCGCGGAGATGGATGCCATGGTGGGTGACCCTGGGGATGATCCCGCTGCGCTGCTCGCTCTGGATGAGCACATGAGCGAACTTGAAAATATGGACCCAGAGTGCGCTGAAGTGGTCAAGCTGCGCTTTTACGGCGGGTTTGAGTTTCGCGAGATAGCTGAAATTGTGGGCGTATCTGAGCGCACCGTCATGCGTCGCTGGCGCACGGCGCGAGCCTGGATTGGCACTCGCCTCCAGGTCTAAAAACCCATCCTAAATGCGGCCCGAGTCCAACTCTCGCACTCGCGGCTACGAGAAACTCTACTGCGCCAACTCTCGCTGTACCAAGCGATAGAAATCTGCAGTGAATCGATCCGCATCTTCAGCCTTCATATGGGACCATTCCGGTAAATCATACGCTTGCATTTCGGGGTGATCTTCAAAGTGCAAACCGATGGCTCCTGTACGCTCCAGCAAGATGTCCCATGACTCAGCCCTGGGGTGCGCGTCGGGTTCACGCACTGCGTAGTGTCCCGAGTAGGGCATTTGAACCAACACTACCGTTACACCGCGTTCTTGGAGTTTGTTGATTGCGGCTACAGCCCGCTCTATCTGCTGCTCGCGGCCCTTCTTTGCGCGCTCTTGCTCTTCCGGTGGTCGCTCTGCCATGGGACGCCAGCCCTGTGCCCAAATTTCTTTGGCTAGCTCTTGATATGCCTGGTCGTTGACCACCTTGTCCCACATGCGGGTATTTCGATTGCGCTCCATATTGGATAGCTTGCGCACATCTTTGCGTGATCGCACGCCCTCCCGCTGCGGCCAATCCTGTCGCTCTAGTATTTTTGGAAGCGCAAAGTCAAAAGTATAAAACGCCAGGTAGGGTTCGAACACCTGCGATATTTGCTGTCCCATCCATTGCGTGGGGGTCTCAGTCTCATAGCGTTTAAAAGCATCTGCCCGGTAGGTAAACCCGGAGAAAAACAGACCGGGTGCAACGCCGATGAGCAAGTTACCGGTAAAGTCTTCATCCTCGGCCAGTCCCTCCACCACTGCCAAGGGGCTTGATCCTTCCATCGCCAGTTGTACCGGTTCTCTTCCGTCTAACTCGGTCCACACAGGAACCTGAACATTGAACAGCGTTCGAGAGGAACCCGTGAAGACCCAGCCATCGCCGGCGCCTTGATCAATTTTGCGACGATGCTCGGCCCACAGGCCATCGGAGTTGCGGTAGGACGGCTGCACGCCCTCGCTGCGCACCCAAAGCTCCCAGGCAATCATACCGCCGAGAAAAATCAGCAGAGCAATGAGGCCAGCCAATTGAAGCGAGGGAACCGGACGTTCGTAAACCTTCGAGTCCGGGTGCATATCAGAATTGGAAATAGATGAAGGCATCACTTCCTCCCTGAGTTATGGTGATGGCAAACAGCATCAGCCCCCAAAGCAGGCCAAACAGCCAGCCGGGCGTTTTGCCAGCCACGTCTGCCAATGTCCGATGGCGCATAAACCAATGGACCACTAGCATGGTCATCGTAATGAGCACGGTTGTACCAATGGCGTAATAGGTCAGAACTTTTTGCCCTTCTGTATGGAAGGTCAGCATGGTTTGTATCATGCGCCATGCGGTTGGGAAATCCTGAGCCCGGAAAAACACCCAGGTGAGATTAACCAGAAAATAGGTCAGCAGTGCTAGTCCCAGCCGGGGCAACCACTTTTGCCAGATGGCTCGATCACCCCAGCGCGCCTGCAACCAACGCTCCGCCGCCAGATAAAGCCCGTGCAAGCCGCCCCAGACAACAAACGTCCAGGCCGCACCGTGCCAGAGCCCACCTAACAACATGGTAATCATCAGATTGGCGTAGGTGCGCAAATTGCCCTTGCGGTTACCACCCAGGGGTATGTACAGATAGTCCCTTAGCCAGCTGGAAAGGGAGATATGCCAGCGGCGCCAGAAATCGGAGAAGCCCACCGCCGCGTACGGAAATCGAAAGTTATCCGGCAACGAGAAACCCAAGCATAGGGCCACTCCGATTGCGCAGGTGGAATAGCCGGCAAAATCGCAGAATATCTGTCCAGCAAAGGCCAGAGTCCCCAGCCAGGCATCTAAGGGATGCAGCATGCCTCTGGCCCCAAATACATCGTCGGAAACAGGCGCTAAGAAACCGTCGGCAATCACGATTTTGTTGAACAAGCCCAACGTCATCAGGGCCAATCCCCACTTGAGTTGAGGCAGGGTCGCCACTCGCGGGATTTTGAACTGGGGAATGAGCTGCGTCGGTCGCACGATGGGGCCAGCAACGAGCTGCGGGAAGAACGTCACAAACAGTGCAAAGTTCAAGAACGAATCGGCGGGCTTGGACCGCTTTAGATACACGTCCAAAGAGTAGGCCATGGTCTGAAACGTATAGAACGAGATACCCACCGGTAGCACGATGTTCCAGTCAGGTGCCTGGTAATCCACACCGATACTCGCCATCAATGCCTGGAAGTTTTCCATAAGAAAACCGCCATACTTGAAGTAGCCCAGCATACCGAGATTGACCAGGATGCTGATTAATAGCCAGCCACGCCTACGGGCCTGACGATCTTCCGCAAACATGCGTTTTGCGACGAACCAATCCACCACCGTGGAAATCCACAGCAGGATGACAAATGGCGGGCTCCAGGCTGCATAAAATATGTAGCTGGCGATAAGTAGATTGGTGCGTTTGATCGTCCAATTGAACGGCGCATAGTGCAACGCCAACACGATGGCGAAAAACACCACAAACGTGAGTGAATTAAATAACACTCGCTTCCCCTTATTAAGACCCCTGCCGGGTGGCGATTAGCATCACCTTTCCGGTTTCCGCGCGTCATAGTAACCCGAAATTATTACGCGCTAAAAGCGTTCTGCGGACCACGCCTATCGTTGTATTTGTAATATCCGGCACAAGAACATCAAATCATGCCCTTCCTGCTACCGGGAATTTTGGAAGATCGCAGCCGGGGCTATGCAACTTGGTTATCAGAACTCCACTTACGCAATTTGATGCCGATCTGTTTTGGAGTTCCAATGAAATCAGGGGTGCAGCGATCCAACGCTGCTCGAACAGCTACGCTGCTCGTCGCTGATGAAGGAGCCTGGACAAAAGTCTGGCCGCCCTGGTCTTGTATGGCACACAACCCGGTGGCGCCATCTTCGCTAGAACATGTAAGCAAAATGCCAATTGAATCGGTTCCACAGCAGTGGGCAACAGAATTAAACAACACGTCTATGGATGGCCGGGCAAACAGGTGCTTATCCTCAACGGACAGCTGAATACAATATTGATCATCTAAAAGCATATGATAACCAGAAGGCGCAAGATAAATGGCACCCGGCATAAGGTGATCACCTGCATCAGGCTCAATCACCGTTTGATTGATGCGACCGGTGATCAACTTGGCCAATTGATTAGCAGATCCTTCGGCTCGATGCTGTACCATCAATACGGGCTCTGCAATCGGACCCATTGCTAAAAACATTGCGACTAGTGCATCCACACCACCCAAAGATGCTCCGACTGCCACCAGCCTCATGGTTTTTTCTGATAAATACGGAGGTTTTCGTCCATAACCTCATACCGATTGGCGACGCTGCTAAATCGCAGCACTTCTTTGGTGCCCAACACCAGCACGCCGCGTCGACAAAGACTGTCTGTGGCCAATTCCAATACGCGATCGCGCAGTTCATCACCGAAATATATTAGTACGTTGCGGCAGAAGATCAGCTGAAACTCGTTGAAGGATTGGTCCGATACCAAATTGTGTTGAGAAAACACAATGCGATTGCGCAACAGCTCCCCCATACGGACGTTTTCATCATCTGTGGTTACGTAGTCCATCAGGTCAGCAGTGCCCCCGGATGCGGCGTAGGCGTCTCGCTGCTTTTCCATATCAGGCAAGGGCAAAATGCCAGTACGAGCCTTGCGCAGAACCTCGGCGCTTAGGTCCGTTGCATAAATGCGCGATTTTTCCAGCAAACCCGCCTCATGCAACAAGATAGCCATGGAATAGGCCTCTTCTCCAGTGGCACACCCAGCGTGCCAGATTCGAACCATAGGATAGGTACGCAGCGTCGGTACGACATGGGTTCGGATATAGCGGTAGACTGCCGGATCTCGAAACATGCTGGTCACGCTGACCGACATGGCATCAATAAATCGGTGCATCGCGTCTGGCCGGTGTAACAATACTTCCTGCAGGCCCGAGATGGTCTTTACGTGCTCTTGCTGCATGGCACGGTCAATGCGCCGCCGTAAAGACGGCCCGGAATATCCTCGAAAGTCGTAGCCATAGTGGCGTACAAGAGCGTTGAGCAGTAGTTCCAGCTCTAACTCTTGCAATTTTTTCTTCGCTACACCTGGCAGCTGCGACCTGTCCGGTTTATTCATTGACTGTTATCGATATAACCAGACTCGCAGCAGTGAAATCAATTGCGAAGGATCAACTGGCTTGGTGACATAGTCTGAGGCGCCTGCCTGAATGCATTTTTCGCGATCCTCGGGCATGGCTTTGGCGGTAAGCGCTATTACCGGCAAGTTTGCCCATTGTTTGGATTCCCGGATTTTCCTGGTGGCCTCATACCCATCCATCTCCGGCATCATGATATCCATAAGCACAATATCAATATCGTCCTCTTTGCCCAGTGTTTCCAGCGCCTCCTTCCCATTTTCCGCATACAACACTCGCATGGAGTAATCTTCCAATACTGCGGTAATGGCAAAGATGTTGCGCATGTCGTCGTCAACAACTAACACATGCTTGTCTTTTAACGCCGGATCGCCGTGGGATATCTGTTGCAGCATCTTGCGTTTTTCTTCCGGCAAATTAGCTTCGACACGATGCAGGAAAAGCGCGGTCTCATCCAACAGCCGCTCGGGTGAACGCACATCTTTCACAATCACAGTTTCTGCCAGTCGGTCCAGTTCAGACTGTTCTTTGGAAGACAACTCTTTGCCCGTATAAACCACAATTGGCAGGCGCCGTAGCGCCGGGCGTTCTTTAATCGCTCGAATTAACTCAAACCCATCCATCTCCGGAAGGTTCAAATCCAGAACCATACAATCGAAGGGCTCGTCATCAGAGTCCAAAGCTTCCAGAGCTTGCTCTGCAGTTGCTACGGCAACGGACTTCACATCGCCGTTGCCAATGAGCTGCAAAATCGCTTCTCGCTGAGTGTCATCGTCTTCTACAACCAGCAGTCGCTTCACCTTGCGATCTAGAAATGCCAGCATTTCGCCCATGGTATCGGTAATTTCTTCTAACTTTGCTGGCTTATTCACCACGGATACCGCACCAAAGTCGCGGGCCCGTTTTTCGTCTCCAAACCCGGATATCACGTGCACTGGAATGTGCCTGGTTCGACCGTCATGTTTGAGACGATCCAGTAGCACCCATCCATCGATATCGGGTAGATGCAAGTCTAGCGTTATTGCATCTGGCTTCAGCGTGCGCGCAACCTCCCAGGCTTCGTTGCCAGAAAGCGCGACCACGCCGCGGAAGCCCTGCTCGCGACCAAGTTCTAGAAGCGTACTGGCAAACGTTGGATCATCTTCTACGATTAACAGCACCCGATCACCCGACTCGATCTTATTGCGATCATCGTGCACAACCTTTTGCCGCGGTGCAGCGCTCGGGCCAGAGATTTTCTTGCGTTCGGCCTTATTTTCGGCCGGGCGTTTATCATCTTCAGAGGTCTCCTCCGCATTGGACTCATCTGCATCCACTTCACCATCGACAGACAGCTCAGCCCGCGAACCCAATAGCGACAAGTCGTTGGCCGACTCATCGGGCTCCTGATACTCCATTGGGAGTAACAGCGTGAACGTACTACCCTGTCCCGGCTCGCTTTGCAGCTGTATCTCTCCGCCAAGGAGAAACGCAATTTCACGACTAATTGCCAAGCCTAATCCGGTACCGCCATAGTTTCTTGAGGTGCTGCCATCGGCCTGCTGGAACGATTCAAAAATAATTTGATGCTTATCTCCTGCAATGCCGATTCCTGTATCTGATACCGCAAATGCGACCCAGGGCTCCTCATCGTATTCCATGCGATGCACGACGAGCGAAACGCTACCATCGCTGGTAAATTTAATCGCGTTGGAGAGTAGATTCCGAAGCACTTGCTTGAGTCGCGCCTCGTCGGTGGTCATGAATTTGCCCAGGTCTTTTGACAATGCCACTCGGAATTCCAGATCCTTCTCGCGCGCAATATGCTCGAAACTGCGCTCCACATACTCTTCGAGTTGCTTGAATGACACTTCGGCCACGTCGATGGAAATCGTACCCGATTCGATGCGAGCCAAATCCAGGATTTCATTGATCAAAGCGAGCAGATCGCTCCCCGCCTGATTGATGGTTTCGGCAAACTGGATTTGCTTGTCGTCCAGGTTGCCGTTGCGGTTCTCCTTCAGCTGTTGCGAGAGAATCAGCAAACTGTTCAAGGGGGTCCGCAGCTCATGGGACATGTTGGCCAAGAACTGGGACTTGTACTTGGAGGTGAGCGCGAGTTGTTCGGCCTTTTCCTCCAGTTCCTGGCGGGCCAATTCGACCTGTCGGTTCTTGGCCTCCACCTCGCTCTTTTGCGACGACAACTCTTTGGCTTTCTCTTCCAACTCTTCGTTGGTTTGCCGTAGCTCCTCTTGCTGGGTTTGAAGCTCTTCGGCCATACCCTGCGATTGCCGCAGTAACTTGTCCGTCCGCATCGTCGCTTCAATGGTGGCAATAACGATACCCAGGCT
Source organism: uncultured Gammaproteobacteria bacterium (assembly GCA_964630895.1). Classification (GTDB taxonomy): domain Bacteria; phylum Pseudomonadota; class Gammaproteobacteria; order Xanthomonadales; family SZUA-38; genus CAZVYE01. The sequence goes on from CAZVYE010000018.1 coordinate 25,712, forward strand.
TTCTACCAACTCGTCCAAGAAGCTCAGCTGGTTTTCGCTAAACTCGTCAAAGGTAGCCAGTTCGATCACGCCCTTAACCTGGTCCTCAAACAAGATGGGAACGACCACCAGATTATTTGGCGCGGCTTCCCCCAGTGAGGACGATATCTGAATGTAGTCATCCGGCGCTTTACTCACCAGAATTCGCTTGCGTTCAACGGCAGCCTGACCGACCAATCCCTCTCCCAAGTCGAAGCGGTTGGAGACATGCTTACGCTCCTTATATGCGTAGGAAGCAAACAGCTTCAGGATGTCAGTGTCGTCGTCGGACTGCAGCAAGTAAAACGCGCCGTGCTGGGCAGTTACCGTGTCCGCCAGCTCATTCAATACCATGCGTGCCAGTTTGAGTAAGTCTCGCTGACCCTGGAGCATGCGCGTAAATCGCGCCAGATTCGTTTTCAGCCAATCTTGCTCCTGGTTGACCTTGGTAGTATGACGCAAGGCCTCAATCATCTGGTTGACGTTGTCTTTGAGCAAGGCAACCTCGCCGCGGGCGTCGACTTCAATAGCTTCGGTCAGATCCCCAGTGGCCACCGCAGTCACCACATCACCGATGGAACGCACCTGTCTGGTCAGATTTCCCGCCAGCTCGTTTACGTTGTTGGTCAGGTCGCGCCAAACACCCGCAGCACCCGGCACATCGGCCTGGCCACCCAAACGCCCTTCCACGCCCACGTCGTGCGCAACGCCTGTCACCTGTTCGGCAAATACCGACAGCGTGCCAATCATGTTGTTGATGGTGCTAACCAGGGTGGCAATTTCGCCTTTCGCTTCCAACTGCAGGGTTTGATTCAGATCGCCGTCCGCCACTGCGGTAACAACCCTGGCGATGCCACGCACCTGCTCGGTGAGGTTGTCGGCCATGACGTTTACCGTGTCAGTCAGCTCGCGCCAGGTGCCGGACACACCTTTCACCTGCGCTTGTCCTCCCAGTGTTCCTTCCGTACCCACTTCGCGAGAAACCCGGGTTACCTCTGCCGCAAAACTGGAGAGCTGATCGACCATGGTGTTGATCGTATTCTTCAGCTCCAGAATCTCGCCTTTTACTTCCACCGTAATTTTGCGGGAAAGGTCTCCTGTAGCTACCGCTGTGGTCACAGTGGCAATATCTCGAACCTGATTGGTCAGGTTATCTGCCATCATGTTTACGTTATCGGTAAGTTCTTTCCAGGTGCCGGAAACGCCCTTCACTTCCGCCTGCCCGCCCAGCTTGCCTTCAACGCCTACATCACGCGCAACTCGTGTTACTTCGTCTGCAAAGTCAGACAGCTGGTCCACCATGGTATTGATGGTCTTTTTCAGATCGAGTAGTTCGCCGCGCACCTCGACGGTGACTTTCTGTTGCAAATCACCACCGGCGATAGCACCTGCAACGCGCGCGATATCGCGTACTTGATGGGTCAAATTGGACCCCATCAGATTTACGTTATCCGTAAGTTCCTTCCACGTTCCTTTAACACCCTCAACGGATGCCTGGCCGCCGAGCTTGCCTTCGGTGCCCACGTCTCTGGCCACCTGGGTAACTTCGGCTGCGAAATTGGAGAGCTGGTCCACCATCTTATTGATGGTGTTCTTGAGCTCGAGAATCTCGCCTTGAGCATCTACCACGATTTTCTTCGAAAGGTCACCGTCAGCGATAGCACTGGCTACCTGCGAGATGTTCCGCACCTGACCGGTTAGATTGGCCGCCATGGAATTTACTGCGTCCGTCAGATCTCGCCAGGTACCGGATACGCCGCGTACTTCTGCCTCACCGCCAAGCTTTCCATCCACACCAACTTCGGTTGCAAGCTTGGTGACTTCCGAACCAAATCGAGACAACTGATCCACCATGGTGTTGATGGTGTTCTTCAGGCTTAGAATTTCGCCCTGCGCATTTACCGTAATCTTGCGCGTCAGATCGCCTTGCGCCACGGCAGTGGTTACGTCCGCGATATCACGTACCTGCATGGTCAGGTTGGACGAAAGCTGATTCACATTCTTTGTCAGCTCCAGCCAGGTTCCTTTGGCACCTTCCACAACGGCCTGCCCACCCAAGAGACCCTCAACGCCTACCTCCCGCGAAACTCTGGTCACTTCCGAGGCAAACGTACCCAGCTGCTCCACCATGTTGTTCAGGGTTTGCTTGAGTTCCAACATTTCGCCGGAGGCTTCTACCTTGATGGTCTTCGACAGATCGCCGGCGGCTACCGCAGATGCCACATCCGCAATGCTGCGCACCTGATCGGTCAAATTGACAGCCATGCCGTTAACGTTGTCCGTCAATTCTTTCCAAACACCAGAGACATCGTTCACCTGCGCCTGGCCACCCAAGATACCTTCGCTACCCACTTCTCGGGAGACACGGGTTACCTCATCTGCGAAGGAAGACAGCGAATCCACCATGGCATTGATGGTTTCTTTGAGCTCCAGGAGCTCTCCTTTTACCTGCACGGTGATCTTTCTGGACAGATCCCCGTTTGCTACTGCGGTGGTCACTTGAGCGATATCACGGACCTGATTGGTAAGGTTGCGGCCCATGGTGTTTACGCTGGACGTCAGTTCTTTCCAGATGCCAGAAACGCCACGCACGTCGGCTTCAACACCCAGCGTTCCTTCAGTACCCACCAGCAAAGCAACCCGCGTAACCTCACTGGAAAAATCATTGAGCCGGTCTACCGTAGAGTTAACCGTCTCTTTCAGCGCCAGGATTTCACCCTGGGCATCTACGGTGATTTTCTTGGACAGATCGCCTTCTGCAATGGCGGTTACCACCTCGGCGACGTTGCGCACCTGATCGGTGAGATTATCCGCCATCAGGTTCACGTTATCAGTCAGCTCCTTCCATGCACCCGAAACGCCTTTGACTTCAGCTTGACCACCCAGTCGGCCCTCGGTGCCCACTTCCCGGGCGACCCGGCTCACTTCTGAGCCAAAGCTGGATAGCTGGTCGACCATGGTGTTGATGGTGTCTTTTAGCTCCAGGATTTCCCCTTGGGCATCCACGGTGATCTTCTTCGACAGATCACCTTTCGCGATGGAGGTCGCTACGTTGGCAATGTTTCGCACCTGCTGGGTCAGGTTGTCTGCCATGGAATTTACGTTCTGGGTAAGCTCATGCCATACGCCACTTACGCCTTGCACGTTGGCCTGGCCACCCAGGCGACCTTCGGTACCCACCTCTCTGGCCACGCGAGATACTTCGTCGGCAAAGCTGCCAAGGCGATCCACCATGGTGTTAATGGTGTTCTTCAGCTCCAGAATTTCGCCTTTGACCTCCATGTTCACCGACTTGGTAAGATCGCCCTGTGCCACCGCAGTAGTCACCCTGGCAATCTCTCGCACCTGCGCGGTTAAGTTGCTGGCCATGGAGTTCACGTTGTCGGTCAACTCTTTCCACACGCCAGAAACGCCGGGCACATCTGCCTGCGCGCCCAGCTTTCCGTTCACACCAACTTCTCGCGCTACTCGCGTTACTTCGTTGCCGAACAAACCGAGCTGCTCAACCATGTCGTTGACGCCGCGCGCGTGCTTTAAAAACATTCCGGCTACCACATCATCGGCGCCGTCAATCTCTATGCGCTGGGTCAAATCGCCCTGCGCCACCGCATTGATTACCCGAGCCATCTCGTCGGTATGCGAGGTCAGACTGTCCAATAATTGATTAATCACAACCACATAGCCGGTCCAATCGCCGTTGTAGTCGCCTCTCTTGAGCCTGCGCCCGGTACGACCCTCTGCACCTACAGCCTGGTTCAGGTCAGAAAGGTCATCCCCAAAACCACCCAATTGCTGCGCCAGATCGTTAAATGCAGAACAAATCTCACCGTTGATCCCGGTGTAGTCCTCGGGTAAACGGGCGTCAAACTGGCCTCGCTTTAAGCTTCTGAGCGCGGACAAAATCTGCCTGCTGGTAAGAGAATCTGAGCCTTGCTTTCTTGTTTTCTTGGTGGTGGCTTTGGCCATCACTGTCTCCGACTTCTAGGCGCAATTTGCGCTCTTGTAAATAGACTTGCGAGTATCTCGCAACTGTCAGTATCACTTGGTCTGGTGGCACCAATTTATTGGTGGCGTGGTTGCGTCAACAAAGCCTGAGCGCGCAAAAGAATCGGGCTTGGCCAAGCGATCACAGCCGGTCAGACTCAATCTTGTTTTTCTCGCATCCGGGATAAGGCGTCAGTCAATTGGCTCGCCGTGGCCGGCTTGGTCAGATGCGTGTCAAAGCCTGCGGCCATTGCCTTTTCTACGTCTTCTGGTTGACCGTAACCCGTCATGCAGATCATCTTGACGGCATCATGACCACCTTGCTTTCTGACCGCCTTGGCCACGTCGTACCCTGTCATGTCAGGCATTCCAACGTCGACGATCGCTACATCCGGCTGTTCTGCTTTTATGACTTCAATACCTTCGGCACCATTGACTGCAATAATCACTTCGTGCCCCCAGAGCTTGAGCAGCTCCGAGATGACGGTACGCACACCAGCATCATCTTCAACCAATGCGATGCGCAATGATTCGCCGGGCTGCGAAGAATGCTCAGTGCTTTGCGTCTGCTCGTCGTTATTGCGCGGCGCAGGAATAGTGGGAAGCGTTACGATAAATGTGCTGCCCTGATTTTTGCCTTCACTGCGCGCTTCAACTTGTCCGTCGTGCAGTTCCACCAGCATTTTCACCAGCGCCAACCCCAAACCCAACCCAGGGTTGTGACCATCACCTTGCACAAACTGACCAAATACCTGTTGCAACATGGGCTGCTCAATGCCCATACCGTTGTCCTCAACCGACAGACTAACGTGGCCATCTTTTTGTTGACACGCCACGGTAATAGCGCCATGTTCGGGCGTATAGCGAGCGCTGTTGGAGATGAGATTTCCCACAACCTGTGTGAGTCGCACCGCGTCGCCGTGCACGTAGGCAGGGTCGTCACCTAGTTCAAGATTCAGCTCATGCTGCTTGTCTTCCAATTCACAGCGGCAGTTTTCCACCGCCTGATACACCACATCGAACAGATTTACGGTATCTTCGCGCAAGACAATTTTGCCGCTGGATATGCGCGATATATCCAGCAAATCATCCACAAGGTGATTCAGGTGGCTAAGCTGCTGCTCCATGGAAGCGCGAGTCTTTTCCAGCTGCGGATGATCAATGTCGTACATTTTGATCAGTTCCACACCAGTAACCACGGGTGCCAACGGATTACGCAATTCGTGGGCCAGCACAGCTAAAAATTCATCCTTGCGTTTATTTTCTTCCCGCAGCTGTTCGGTGGCCCAGCGTTCGCGCTCCATTAGCAGCTGCTGTTCTGCTTCCTTTCGCTGGGCTTTGGCCAACTGTTCTGCCTGCTCTCGAATTTGTTCGCTGCGGTGCTGTAGCTCTACGAATACTCTTGTCTTAGCCAACAATATTTCCGGCTGAATGGGCTTGAACAGAAAATCCACGGCGCCCATCGAGTACGCCCGGTTGACCAGTTCGTCATCGCGATCATGGGCGGTCAGGAAGATAATCGGCAAATGTTTGGTGCGCTCTCTTTTGCGGATGATGTCAGCGCACTCCAAACCATCCATCCTGGGCATTCTCACGTCCAGGAGCACCACCGCAAATTCTTCGTGCAGCAGTTCTCGCAGTGCCTCTTCGCCGGAATTAGCATAGACGATGCTCGCGCCATCCAAATCCTCAAGCACCGCTCGGATCGAAGCCAAATTTGCCGGATTGTCATCTACCGCAAGCACTCGAGCCGTGGGCACTTGCGGGGATGCGTCAAGAATGGATTCCGAAGTTGCGATCATTTCCTGCTTTACAAGCTCTTTATTAATGAGTTCGGTTTTTCGCAGCGCTGCGCGATTTGGAGACATAGCGGCACTCTGGAGCGCGCACGCCTGTGCATGTTCGTTTACCGCCTGTCGCGACCTTGTGAATGCGCTGTGAATACGTTGCCAGAACTAGCAAAGACCGCTATTGTTTGCGCTGCCCAAGGATCGACACCCAATGCATCAAAAACCTACTTTTTTCCAGCAGTTGCTTAATCGCCGCGTCCCTCAGCTTTTAGGCCTCTATGTGGCTGCCACATGGATGACCATTGAGATTGGCGAGTGGATTGCCGAAAAGACCGGCATGGACGACCGCATCACCTTTTATATTTTTGTGGCGATGGCTTTGTTCCTGCCTACCATTGCGGTTTTGGCCTGGAATCATGGGGCACCCGGCAAAGACCGCTGGCGCAACGTGGAAAAGATATTGATACCCGTAAATGGCGTGATTGCGTTGGGCGTAGTCGTGTTGTTGATGCAAACGGAAAATCCGGCCGAAACGGTCGCGAACTCCACGAAGCCAGACGCTGCAATTAGCGCTGACCCAAGCAATACCGGTCCTACACTGACCGAGAAAACACTGCTGGATGAATCCGGACAGGAGCAGACGTTTCAGGTACCCAAAGACGACTTTCATCGTCGTATTTATGCGTTTTTTCTGCAGCCGGATGGAAGCAGCGAGCCAGACTGGATCGATTACGCGGTGCCGTGGCTGTTATCGGTAGATCTAAACCGAGATCTATATTTTTCTGCCAGCACCCCGTTTGACCCCAGCCTCGGCCAGCGCGTTGTGGAGGCCGGGTATGAAAAGGCAGTCCGTGAACCGCTGTCACTGCAAATGCAGCTCGCCAAAGAGCGTCAGGTAGACATTGTGCTAAGGGGCAGCCATCAAAAGATAGATGATCTGCATCAGCTAGCGGTCGACATCATGGATGTGGCTACAGGATCGATTCTCAAAAGCCTTTCAGTGCAGGATGCGAATTTGATCGCAGCCAGCGGCAAACTGGCACAGCTGATCTCTGAAGAACTACAAGGTGATCGCACAGTTTCCAATAGTAACGACATCCGTTTGAGCCTCAGCGAGACGGTGACTGCCAGCGAGGAAGCACTGCAACATTTCGTCGATGGCATGATTGCCGGCTATCTGAACAACGATGTTGCGGCTGCAATAACACTGATGGACGAGGCCGCCGCAAAGGATCCGGAATTTGCGTTTGCCTACGCTGAGCAGTCGACGCTCTACAGATTGCTGGGAAATATCCAGGCTGCCGCGGAGGCAAACGACAAGGCCCTGCGACTGGAATTCAAGCTACCTTCTGAACAGCGCTTCTTCGTCAAAGCAAATCGGTACGCCATTCTTGGTAACGTAGAGAAGGCAATTCGAGTGCTGGAAATGACGATTGAAGTGCATCCTCAGAGCTACATTGCCCACATGATTCTGGTACGCAATTATCTTTTGGTCGGTCAACTGGATGACGCCAAGACCGTGCTGAAAAAAGCCGAACAGATCGACCCTAATGCGACCGAAATTCTGCGTCTGATGGCGCGTACCGAAAAGCTCGCTGGCAATTACGAAGCGTCAAATACGCTGTTAACGGACTATCTGGAAGCCGAGCCACAAGACAAAGATGCGCGACTCACGCTGGCCAACAACTACTTACATCAAGGTGAGTTCGAGCAGGCCATCCAGGCCTTCGAAGACGTTTCATTGCTGCCGGGCAGCGAGATAGACGCAGAGATCGGCATTGCCGTAACCGAAGCACGAGCGGGGCGACTGGTGGAGGCGCTGGATCGCGTTG
>CAZVYE010000019.1:0-13381 GCA_964630895.1 uncultured Gammaproteobacteria bacterium
ACTCGCCAGAGTGAGTCCCGAGTCGATTTCCAGCAACACTTCAGCATCGGGACTTGCGCCAAGCGCTGTCCCGGAGACAACAACATCGGTCCCTGCAAGGACTCGCTTGGGCCAAGCCACGCTAACAAATCCCGATATCGCACGATCATTCTCAAACTGCAAAGGCGTACTGAAACCATCAGCCAGGACTTGGGCGGGCAATCCGTCACCCGCGACCAGTAAAGACTTTACGTCATCAGGCAACTCAGCCAGAGTCGGGAGGTAGTTCGACGCCTCTGGATTCGAGGGATTCCACTGGAAGTCTGCGCCATCCGCTGAAGCGGCAGCGCCAGGAGTCCAGAGCTGCGCGTCCTGCATGCCGTAAATCCATGGCGACCAGTTAACGAAGATGGCCGAAAGCGCGAACAGCGCGATGAAGACACAGCCCACCCTAACAATAGACCACGGTGTCCTTCTTTTAGCAGATGACATAACCTGCACTGCGTAAAACACAGCGCCTAAAGCAACAATAGCCAGGGCGAGCCCAGTTACCGCATCGACCTGGCGGATTTGCACCAGGTATTGCGACAAATGGGCCCAAAGCGCTGAATCAGCCACGATCCCGACCCTCATTGCCAGCTGGCAATTCAGCATCGTCTGAAAATCTGGCGACCCAGGGCGGGGGCTGTGTGGCAACCCTTTGCCATAGCCATGATCTAACGGCACTAATGCAGTCAGAGCAGCTTGCGTCCTGCGCTAAGCGGGAGGCCAGCAATAACACTTTCGGATCTTCTATCTCAGACGTTACCCACCGATATTCTTCTTGGGTTAGCTCGTGAGGCATGTTTTTGGCCAATGCGCTGTTTAGCTTTTTAAGAACTTCGTTTGCTAATGCATCTTGATCGAATGTGGAGACCTCAGAAGAACTCGCTTCATCCAACTCTCCTGTCAATCGCTTTTCTTCCATCAATGGCGGTGCGGAGAAGCCCACTCTCTGGACATAAATTCGATCGGCTTGCTGCAAAGCCTTGAGCATCCGCAGTGCCCGATACTCATGGGGCAGCGCATCCTCTGGCTTGGAAAGATGCAGCGGTGCCTCTGCTGACCACATGGCGTTGATCACGCCCCTTAGCGTCGCCTTGGTTGCATCATCAAACAGCGTAGCCTGCTCCCGAAAATCGTGCGAGTGTGCGTATTCAGCAACAATAGACGGCAGGTTTGCGAATTCTGCCGTCAATGGCGACTCATCATGGCTGTGACCGCTGCCAGCGGGTTCATGGCCTTCGTGACTGTCGTGATCTTCGTGTCCATCCAGTGCCTGCTCGCTTGCGGCGTCCAGGGTCGCGTCAGGCACGCCCGCATCTGTTTCCTCACCTAAGAATTCACCGTAACGCATACGTAACGCAGCCTGATCAAACGCCAAGCTTCGGGACCGATCGTCGAACTCTGCTTTGTCTATTTCCGCCTGTTCGGCGATAAGTTTTTCGGTGTCGATAATGATCTGACGCTGACTCCGGAAATAATCTGGCATCCGATCTATTCGGACTGCCGCATCTGCCTCGATACCTATTCGTTCTGCCGGCCAACGGAAAACCAAGGCCCGACTTTGCACCTTATTGGCCTCAGGCTGGCGCTCATCCTCCGCATACACCCGCACATAAAGCTCGTCGCCGGGCTCCATTTCCAGGGTCTCAGTGCTTTCACCAAGCGATACCAAAACGACATCATTTTGTTGTTCCCGCACAAACGGCAGTGCAGCGTCTCGGAAGCGCACGTTCTCACCTGAGCCCTTGGCAAGCGTACCCGAAACGGCCACGTCAGCTACCCCATAATCGTCACTCACTTCCGCAGTCACTGTGATCTGTCCGGCCCCGTCAGGGATGGTATTGAACGTAGTCTCCGGGACACGAAATCGTATTGCCGGGGGAGCGTCTGGTGTAGCAAACCATTGAAATACATTGGAAAACATTACATCCCGCTCGCTTGCAGAGCCATTCAGCCAACGAACTTGCCAGGCGCGATCCAGGGCGACTTGCATCTTCGCTAGCCAGACACCCTCCGATCCACGCGTCAACTCTAGTTCGCTGCCATCCTCAAAAACCATGGTTGGTTTTTCAGCGTTGGGTGGAACTTGCGCTTGTACGGTAACGGTGGAACCCGACGGGAAGCGCAGGGAAGCATCTTCGCTGGTAAACGGCTTAGCTCCGGTATATTTCGGGGGCGATACGGATTGTTCTACGGAAATTTCGATGCCACCAAAGGACGACGTCTCGGATTCGACTGGCGCCTCAGACCCTCTCGACGCGAGCACCAGCAGCGCTGCAAACGCAATCGCCATTACCATTTGACTCATCAAATGAGCGGGCAACAGTGCGCCTAGTCTAGGTGATTGGGAAGAAATGGCCCCCAGATGCTGCTCTACCCGTTCGCGTTGCAGTAGTGCGGGCAAAGTCAGACTTGCCGCGTCACCATCTAGTAAGGCCACACTGTCTTCGAGCTCGGGGTGGGTGCGATCCAGGTGGCCGGCAAGCTTGGTCTGGCTGAGGCCAGTCGACCAGTGCAAAGCGTAAACCAGGGATAGTAAAACTCCTAAGCCACTGATAATCGCAGCCTGGTTGACCGTCAGCGTCGCTGTGAGCCATGCCAGGGCGGCAACACCGAACCAGGCCAATGCGCCGACCGCAGCCACGCGCCAATAAGCACCAATAAAGCGCTTGCGAACCTGGGACAGCGGAGAGTGCTTGCGGCTATCCACGTCTTGCCACCCACAAGTCAGCCACAAAAAGCAACGCAATCAACAGTATGAGTAGCTTGGCCCACGGAGTCGGCCCCGCATCGGCAGTAACCGGCTCAGATTTAATCGGCCAATAGTAAGCGGCCAGCACACTGTCCAGCGCCACGATCTCGCTGTTGGTCAAAGCACTAGGGTCGTCAGGGCCAACCCAGGCGATATTGGGTATAGATCCAGACAAATCCACTGTGGCGCGTTCATCGGCAGGTACCGAGTTTTGCGTACCTTTGCTGATTCGGAGCACAGCGCTTGGCCCATGGGGTGCCTGCCCCGCTGGATCGACTAGAATTTCCGCATTCGCTACATCATCTGCCTGTTGGAATCGCCACCAGCCTGCAGCCTCCAGGCGCACAAACGCATCGGCCAACCCATTCAACCATTCGGGATCATCGGCACCTTCAGCAGCTGCCCAGAGCACCGTTCTGCCCTGCGAAACGGCAGCTTCATCCGCGGCTCCGTCGCTGCCTGCCGGCACAGCATACGGCCAGTTAAAATATTCCGCTGCGGGCGAAGCATTGTTCACCTCGGCTGGTTGCTCTGGATTGACGGTTGGATCAGACCTCTGACAACCCTCTAAACCGATCAGCGTCAGCAGTGCTATCAATAGCAGTATGCGCAGCGCAAGCAGCAAGGGCTCAGACAGGGCAATCGCGCGCATACGATTTACCGACGGCCCAACAAACAAGTCCACATCGGGCACATGCTGACGTCGCCCTACCCCGGCGGCAATCAAATGGATCGCCACCGGCACGCCCAAGGTTGCTATCCACCCCCAGCTCATGACAGCGGTTGCGGGTCTCCGGCGACCAGTCTTCGCAGTGATGGAAGCAGCGGGCGACCCTGGTTAATCAGTCTTAGACGACCGCCAGAGGACTCCACGGACTGCCGCAAGGTGTGAAGCTTGTTTGCACGCCGCTGCAAATAGTCGCCCCGAACCTGGTCCATCTCGACTTGTACTTCCGCTCCGTCTTCCAAATCTACTAATCGCACCGGGCCGTTCCACAAACCCAGCTTTTCTTGCTCAGACTGCAGACAAACTATGTCCAGTTCGTGATGACGACCGTGTAATGCGGAGAGCAGCTCCGGCCAATCTTCACTAGAAGCGCCAAGATCGGTAACAACAATTACTCTAGCGGGATCACCAGCGGTCCACTGGGTCAAATTTGGTGCCACTACCGAATGGGTTTTGTCGTCTACCTTGATGTCTTCCAGGAGCGCCAATAGGCGATACCAGTGATTACGGCTTTGTCCTAACGGCATGGCCAGTTCGGATTGCTCGCCGAGCAGAACCAATCCAAAGCTGTCGCCGGCACGCATGGCAATGTACGAAAGGGTTGCCAGGATCAGCTTGGCAACTTCGAATCGACTCGGCGTGCCCCCGGATTCTGGAAATCGCATCGATGCGCTACGATCAAGCACCATCCAGATGTGCATGGGCGTCTCGACTTGTGCCTGCCGGACCAGCAACTTGTCACTGCGTGCATAAGCGGCCCAATCTACATGGCGCGCTTCATCACCATGATTGTAGGCACGGTATTGGGCAAACTCCAATCCAGGCCCGTAGCGACGTCCCAGATGAAATCCGATGCCGACCCCTGCTGCCAACCGGCGGGATGCAAACTGTAAATTGACACTTGCAGAGAGAAGTTCGGAAGCCAGCACTGGGTTTACGCCATCATTGATGCAGTTTACCGGCTGGCTCGCCACATTCAGCGATTACCGCATCAATTATTTGGTCTGCGGATACCCGGTCCACCTCAGCGTGATAATCCAACACCAAACGGTGCCGCAAACACGGGTGGGTGACTGCCTTGATGTCATCAATGGTTACGCCAAACCGCCCTTGCAACAGTGCTCTCGCTTTGGCGCATAGCACGATGGCCTGGCCGGCGCGTGGTCCAGCCCCCCATTCCACATATTTTTGCACCAACTCAGACCGGCTGTCCGCACGCGTACACCGGACCAGATCGGCCACGTAACGAATTAACGCATCGCTTATTGGTACTTCTTTAACCCACTGCTGCAGTTTTAGTACCGCTGCCTCATCCAGCAACGGCTCTAGCGCTTGCGGCGCGCCCTTTGTGGTGAGTTCGAGGATAGCCACTTCGTCCTCGACATTTGGGTAATCCACATCCACCCGCATTAGAAACCGATCTAACTGAGCCTCTGGCAGCTGGTAGGTGCCTGCTTGTTCAACCGGGTTTTGGGTTGCCAACACAAAAAACGGCTTCGGCAACGCCCTCGTTTCGCCCCCAAAGCTAATCTGCCGCTCCTGCATGGCTTCCAACAAGGCAGCCTGTGTTTTTGGTGGTGTTCTGTTGATTTCGTCGGCTAACAGCACATTGGTAAAGACCGGCCCTTCCTGGTACTCCATACGACGATGACCGTCCTGGTCTTCCTGCAAGATCATGGCACCCAGTAAGTCGGCTGGCATCATATCCGGAGTAAACTGCACCCGGCGAAAATCCAGATGCATGCTATCGGCCAGCGCATGTACCATCAGCGTCTTGGCCAGCCCCGGAACGCCCTGCAGCAGACAGTGGCCATTCGCCAACAATGCGATCTGGAGCAGTTCCACTACATCCTGCTGACCCACGATGACGCGACTCATTTGCGGCGCAACACAGGCGAGCTGTTCTAAATGTGCTTCTAGTTCAGCCCGCTCTGGTGCTGGTGTGGAGGTATCTTCTTGCGCTAAATCATGCATAAATAATTTTCTAAGTTGTCATCGCATACACGACGATATTGACGCCGAAACGCGTGTTATCTCTGGCCATAAACCGCTTATTGCGAAAGTCGTAGTCCCATTCGCAGCCATAGTCTTTGTTGCTGTACAGAACGCCAATCCGACCGTCAATGACGATTGCTTTGAGATAATCGTGTACCAGGTCATCGCCCCAACCATTTAGTTCAAGGGCCGTAGTGGGCGGACCATCAAAAGTGAAAAAGCTACTGTAGATGGGATGGTCGTTGGAGATCTTCTGCAGCGCATCGGGGCCAAAAGTTCTGGCCATCTGGGCTCCAAAAGTCCTGGCAAACATGGCGTCAATGTCGTGATTGCAATCGTCCACAAACACAAATCCGCCATTTTCCACGTAGGTCTTGAAATTGCGTTCCTCGTCTTCGGTAAATTCCACCAGCCGATGCCCGGCCATATAACAAAACTGGGATCGCAACATACGCGAGTCCGCCAGGGGAATGATCTGCTCCTCTGGATTGACCCGAATATTGGTGTATTCAATCAAACTGTTAAGCAGATTGGACGGCATGCGTTCATCGACATTCCAATTTCCTGACTCATACATCAAGCGTGTGAAGCTAAAGTCATAAGGCTCGGCGCGGACCAACCTGGGTCCAGCTAACCCCATGCCTGCCAAACCACTGAGTTGTAAGAAATAGCGACGATTCATAATGGGAGGATACGGTGCCGAATGCGAAGCCAACGGGAAACTGCCGTAAGTAACGTACACCAATGAATATTACCGGATACCGCCGCTAAATGGTGTCCCTATCACCCGCTCAGAGGCTTGAGCAATTCATTGCCATCTATTGGATTGTATTACCGGCAGGAGAAAGCGCTGGCCACTGCATATTCGCAGGGCCAGCTTTAAATCTGTAACACCACGCTTTTCAGTGGTGTGGAGATATACAGGCCCACACCGGCGACCTGCTGGCCGCTACCACTCTACTCGGACAGTGTCCTCTGCAACGCTCTGCCAATCCCCTTCAATCCAAACGCTCTGCTCCAGGCGGCTGATGCGCACTTGCAGTTTACGCCCAACCATCCGCGCGTGGACTTGCGCCATGTTCAGTGCATCAACGCCCTTGTCCTGGGCGTGCAGAATCAGCGTCTCGCTGCCGTCTTCATTCAAACGAGCTGTAATGTCATTAACTCTCAATGAGGCCGATTTCGCCGCGTACGCTTTGACTATCACCGGATCTTCAAAGCCGTCAGCGAAGATCACATCGCCCACTGTTGTATCGGTTGCGCTGTTGTTGGACGGATTGTTGTCGGTGATGGCCTGAGGTGCATTGACCGTTGCCGTATTGCTGATCACCCCAACAGGATTATTCGGATCAATCTGTGCGCTCAGCTCAAACGTGACGCTAGTGCCTGCCGGTAGATCGACTAATTCATTGATGTCTCCGACACCACTGGCTGCACAAGCTGCCGTGCTGGTGGCGTTGCAGGTCCAGCTCGCGTTGATCAGAGATATTGGCAACACATCGGAGACCTGAGCTCCCGTTACATCCGCCGGTCCCGCGTTACTGACCGTAATGACATAAGTCAGGATATCCCCTGCCCCTGCCAGATCCGTATTATCCGTCTTGGTGATAGCTAGATCCGCGTCTGATGCGCTGGTCACCCCGATAGTGAGCGTACCTTGGGACTGCACATCGCCGTCATTGATGGTGTAGTCGAACGTAATCGTATCTTGCGTTCGCCCCGTAGGATCGTAGGTAAAACTACCATCCGAATTTATCGTCAACGATCCACCCCCCGTTGGTGTGAACATGCCAGTGGTTTCCAGTGTGATCGCGTCGTCTTCTACATCAAAATCATTCGCCAACAGTCCGTTGGCGGCATCCACCATGAGAATCTCGCCGTCAATCGCGGTCTGTGCGTCATCGGCTGCGACGGGCGGGTCGTTCACGCCGTTGACCGGAATGGTCGGCGTGCGCGTAATGGTGATGTCGCCGTCGCTGACGCTGAACGTGAATGTAGCCGAATCGGACTCGCCGTCGTCCAGCGACTCGAACTCACCGTTCGGGTCAAACACGAAGGTGCCGTCATTGTTATTGATGACTAGGCCCTTGGTCGGCGGCTCGGTCACAGCAAAGGCCAGCGGCTCATCGTCCGGATCGAACGCGTTGACGTCGAACGACAGCTGTGTGTCCTCGGTTGTGGACCCCACGGAACTCTCCGCCGAAGGCGTGTCATTGATGCCGTTCACCGTTATGGCGAGTTGCGCGCTGTCAGAGGCAAAACCGTCAAATATCGTGTAGTCGGCTGTAATGACTTCCGACTCGCCGTCGTCCAGGCCGAGGAAGTCTGCGTTGGGGCCAAACGTATACGACCCATCTGCGCTGATGGACAGGAAACCACCGCCGTTTAGCAGGTTGACATCCAGACCGCTGTTGTCGGCGCTGGCAGCGGTCACCGTCAGCGTGCCCGCATCCTCGTCGTCCGTGTCGGTATCCGTGCCGGGCATATCGGTAATGACGTTGCCCGCTACTGGCGTATTCTGATCGGTATTGGCGTCGTCATTGACCGCCATGGGGATCACGTTCTGTAATTCCACTGCCCCGATATCGCATTCGTTGCCGTCGATGACTGCGTCTGCATCTACACCGCGAGTTTCACCCCGTTGGTCCACGCCAGAACATCCGTTGAAATGATCGACTATGGGAGAACCTGGCAGCGGCAAAAACGTTAACGCACCCCCACCGTTGTCTACAAGACTCCCGAGCACTGGGTCGACACCAAACACATTGTTTAAGCCGCTTACGTAATTGCAGCTTCCAGACTCTATCAAGGAACTGTTGACTGCAAGACTCCCAAACGTTCCGTAACAGTCATTCGATCCCTGCGAATTCGCAACAATCGACCCCTCGACACTCAGATTGCCGTCGTCGCCGTAAATGCCTCCGCCTGCATTGGATTCATTGTTGGAGATCGTTGAATTGACCAAACCCATTGTAGCGCCACGGAACAGCATAACCGCGCCGCCTTGGACTGTTCCAGAGTTGTAAGCCAACGTGCTATTGGAGACCGCGACTCTGTCGCTTTCGCCTACAAATATTCCGCCACCCAGACCAGCTCTCGAATTAGTGATGGTGCTATTTTCAAGGCGTGACTCAACATTGCTATCGATCATCAGACTCCCGCCGAACTCTGTAGCGGTATTCGACGTGAGATAGGAACTGGTAACTATTAACTGCCCCCCCTGAGCGACAAATACCCCAGCACCTCGACTCGCGTCATTTTCTCGAACGACAACCTGATCCAGGGTCGTTACCGATCCGTCAATACGTATCGCACCACCTTGGTCTGCCGGCCCGCCCATTCCATCCGCACAGCCATTGCTCAGAGTCATTCCCGACAAGGTAAGGTCTGCTGCGGCTGTTGTTTCCAGTAGACGAAACTCTCCAGCGTCCGAAACGAAATCCATGTTGCAGCTTATTGCTGTATCTCTGGAGATATTCAATTCAGATGCAGACGGCCCGATGATCATCGCGGATTCTGTAATTTGCAGTTCAGAATTTTGCAACAGAATCGTATTGGGGGCGGCCCCCAGCGCAAACGTTATCTCTGAAATATCTACATTTGAATTCGCCGCGACCACCGCGTCACGCAAGGTGCACTCACCGATTTCCAGGCCACAGAATCCGTCGCCGTTATCCAACGCAGAATTAACGATCAAACTGGCCGAAGACTGAGGGGTCTCCTGCCGTTCGTATGCACCAATATCGCAAGCCACACCAAACGAGCGCGTCTCGCCGCGCTGATCGTTGCCGCTGCACCCTGTTGATCCCGCATTGATCGCCACTGACCCAAATTCGAGCGCATGAGTCTCAGTGGCACCCCCGTTATTATCCAGTATTCCCAGCGCAAGGTTCGCCCGACTGACCTCTGTTGTAGCCGAGCCACAGGAGCCATCCGAAGAGAGATTGAAGTTGCCGCTAAGCAAACTCGAGCTATAGGTGCAGTTGGGAGTGGTCCCATCGGATGCCATAAGACTACGGGTTGTCGCCCAGGTAGATTCCGATGCCTTCACCTGCGATGCAATATTGGCAATATTATCTACGATGCTGACGTCAGCAGTAGCTAGATAATTACCCGATCCTATATTGACCCCACCACCCTCACTGCCGGATGAGTTCCCGCTGATAGTCGCATTCTGCATGGTTAGCGATGTCGGATACCCGCCTATCAATACACCGCCGCCATCCTGCGTAGCGGTGTTCGCCGATATGGTTGAGTAGGCGATGTCCGATGTTCCGGAAAAAAGATAAACTCCAGCGCCACGGAAGCTCTCATTATCTGCAATCGAGGAGTTGAGTGCTTCCAGATTTGCGCCGGAGAACAACCCGCCGCCACGGCCGGACGCAGAGTTTCCGCTGACTTGGGAATTAATGATTGAAATACCGCCGGTTGCAGCAACGCCACCACCATCGGACTGTGCCGAGTTGCCAGTGACTAAAACCGAGTCCAGTGTGAGCAACTGCGTCGCATAAATACCGCCACCATCAGCATAATTACCGCCGTCAACACAACCACCTAATATGGTTAGCGAAGACGCCGTCAAAGTTGCGCTTGCCGCCAGCACCCTAAACTCGCCGGGTTCGGAGCTGGCGTTGATTACACATGGATTGCTGTCGTCACGAGCAATGGTAAGCACGTCGGTGCCCGGGCCGCTAATGGTTACAGGAGCGGTAACGGACAGGCGGGCGCCAGTCAAAGTTATAGTTGTGGGCGCAGAGAATACGGTCGGATCGAACTGCACCTCCGCCGACCCGCCGGCGAGGTTGTTAGTGGTGAGAGCGTCACGCAAGCTACAGTCACCAGGATCCGATCCGCAGATGCCGTCCCCCATATCGGAAGCGGTGTTGACGATAAACGGCGATTCCGTTTGCACGGCGCGCTGATATTCAAAGGCGCCCGCGTCGCAACCTGAGCCAATTGGGCGAGGTTCTCCACGTTGGTCCGCTGATCCACAGTCGTTACCCGCTGCATTCAACGCAACCGATCTCGGCCCGATTGCATGAGTCAGCGTGCCACCGCCGTTGTCAGCCAATGAACCCAGATACAGTGCGCTCCGTGCGACCTGCTGTGCACCGCCTCCGCAGTTTGCGTCAGTTACAAATGAGTCAGAACCTGTTATTGCAATTGTTCCCGCACACTCACCGGTTGAGCCACCCACAATCAGCGAGCGCGACAAAGTCATGTTTGAGTCGTAGCCTAGAATCTGGGGGGCGGTAGACGCAGTATTATCCACTAACGTTGTATCAGTGAGATTCAAAGGCAAAATGTCCAATACATAAAATCCACCGCCACCACCACTGACCGAGTTATTGCTGATGGTTACATTTGACGTACTGATGTTGCCGAAAATCCCATATATGGCCCCACCATAAAACGCTTCGTTGCCATTGAGAGTCGAATTGGTAAGGGTCAGATCACTTAAACGAGTGCGCAGTGCCCCGCCAAAGGCATTCGCAGTATTCTGAGAGAAACTGCTTGCATCAATCTGGGCGACAGCGGCTTCGTTTATCGACATACCCGCGCCGCGGTTTGCAGTGTTTCCCTCAATGGTAAGGTCACTGCCTATTAGACTATTAGTCGTCTCACTGTAGAAATTCAGGCCGCCACCATCCCGGTCAGCGGTATTATCCGCCAACACGACGTTCGAAATATTCAAATCCGTGTTCAGCACGGTGATACCGCCGCCATTTGCCAATAGCGTTCCGACGCCATCTGCGCAGCCATCCGTTATCGACATGCCATAAATCCCCACGTTGGAAGCGGAGTCGATGGTGAATACGGGAAACTCTCCCAGGTCCTGTACCCCATCCGCATTGCATGTCACCGCCGTGCTGCGCATAACGGTAGCGTCATTGCCATTGATCGTCAGTGCCTCATTGATCGTTGGCAGCGCTTGGGTCAGCGTAATTGTCTGCGCATTCGGCAGTTCAACAACGTCATTGACACCATCACCCGCAGCACACTCGCCCACACTGGTGCGTCCGTTCTGTGCGTTGTTATTGGCGTTCTCAATGGCTTCTGCCAGCGAACAATCACCATCATCGGCAATTGTGCTATCCAATACATCAACATTTATCGTTGCGGAAAAGGCCTGACTTGCTAGTGCATGACCAATGGCGAGGGTGAGTAATTTGGTTTTCATAAATGCTTCCGACTTATGTACCCGGGCTGACGGCGAAGGCCTGTCGATCTACCCTGTAGAACATCCAAAATAGTAGCAGGGAACAAGCGAAACGACACCGACTCAGATTAGCCTTCAATATTAGAATGATCGGTTCCACGAACTATGCAATGATCGACTATATTTGCCTTATCTATTCCTTCTTGCGTAGAACAGGTTCAAACCGGCCAAGGTTTTTTTGCAAGCTTCTATTGCAACAATTGAAAGGGAAGTTTCGGACAGGTCAGGGTGGGAATTTTTTCGCTAGCCTTCCATACGCTATGGTCCAGGGCCTACGGATTTTCTTGTGCGCGCGTGGATGCGCCTTGGCATGATAACGGCAGTCTCAACAGTTGAGTCAAGCGTGGCCGACGGGGGTACTTGTCGGCCACACTTGTAGAAAAGCCAATGCAATAACGCCCACGTTCGACCTTTCTATCTGACCCTTGCGAGAAAATCGCCACAAAGCGGTCATTTGCCAGCCGCAGCAACGGAAGATTTCATTCGAACAGCTTGACAAGCGTATGGGTCAATCGATTTAAAGTCGCTATCCTAACTAGCGTGATGGACTATCGGCCTAATCCTGCGGCGGGCACCTCAGGCTATTCTCCAACTCCCAATTGCCGCAGTCTCATTCGGTAAGCAATGCTACGTACGGCATGCTGCAGAGAATCAAGCATTTCTGAGCCAGGCTCATAATTGGCTGCCGCAATATTGTCTACCTTACGATCATCATAGGTATTGTCGGCCTGCTCCCAGTCACTGGCCTCATCTGAATGGTGTACCGCGATAGCGATGCCACCATTTTTCTGCAGAAACTCAAACGCGGGCAGATCGCTTGACCCATCGCCAGCAAAAATCATCTGGTCCAGGGGGCATTTCCACTTCGCCTGATCCAACGGATGGTAGGCACGATTAGGATTTGCCTCATCTAACGGCAAGTCTTTGGCAATTTGCAGTAGATAGCGCGGTTTTTCAGCGTGAGTGATTATCCGTTTGGCCGTTTCCAATTGACCATCTTCATCAAAGTGAAAAGCACCACCCCAGATTGCATCGAATTCATGCGCAACTGCGCACGCTTTTGGCATCTCGGCAAAGCCGGCGGTAATCAAATGAAACTCAATCCGCGCATCCGGCAAGATGGTGTTTGCCGTTTTGCGCAAGTTCGCAAACATAGACTCGACGCCTGGATAAAGTGGGCACTTCGCCCCCCATTTCTTCAGGTCAGCCTCCGTAACGCTCTTGGAATTTCTTTTCAGCGCCCGAACAATCGCGTAAGTACTTGCCAGCGGCTTTTCCCAAGCGTGGTTTTCGATAAGCGGCAGAATTTCTTCATCATTGAAGCGATCCGGGTCAAAGCCACAGCGCTCAAGCAACTGTGGTGTGGTGGGAGGCCCCAGGGTTTCGTCGAAATCGAATGCAACAACTAATGTATTGTGGAACGGAACAGTACCTTGACTCATGCCCCAAGCTAAACATACCCCGCCTCAACTAACCGTGAGATATGAGGATAATCAGGTCTTGTTTGGCAGATAAATTTGCACAATTACCCCAGCAGGCGAATCAAGCTTACAGTCTATTTTTTTGTTCCCCGGACTTAATATAGTCAAACAACCAAAGCCTTGCCGCCTGCCAGCCGCGCCGGACGGTACGCTCTGACACATCCAGAACTGCCGCCACTTCC
>CAZVYE010000019.1:13481-25959 GCA_964630895.1 uncultured Gammaproteobacteria bacterium
GCCAGTCGACCAGGTCGTTGCCCAGCGAGTTTGACGTAGGCCTCATTTACCAGCCCAGTCGTTTGCAAGGTATGGTCACGGCGCTCACCGCGCAACTGATGAGCTGCCAGTCCCTTCAACTCGCTATATAGCAGAGGCATGAGTTGTTCTAAAGCCCTAGTATCGCCCTGCTCCCAGCGCTGCAGCAGCGCGGCAACCTGCGCTTCCTCAGCGGGTTTATCAGATGCCGACATGATCAAGCCATTTCCTTCAATTCACGCTGCCAGCGCAATATACGTTCTAATCGTTCTTCATCTACTACCGTTGGGACACGCTCAATCATAGTCAATAACCTGGTCAACCACGACTGCGCGTTCCCCAGGTCTCCTTCTGTATTTCGGTCTTTGTACATCCCGATCAAATATTCATACGCGAGCGAGGTATTGGTATGGTCCCCTTTGGCTGTCTCGATCTGTGGGACGGCCGCCAGCAACAGTCGCTCCGCCTCGCCAAAACGACCCAGTTTCCAATAGACTCCGCCCAGGCCCATGGCAGTTAGTGCAGTGGTGTAGGAATCTCCATATACCTTTTGCTTCCCGTCCAACACCTGGGCAAACAGCCCCTCGGCAGCGGCGTATTCTCCTGCCAACCATAACTGATAGGCTTCTGTGTGCTGTGCCCGCAGTGTTTCCGGCGCACTTGGTCCATAACGCCTCAAAGAACGGGCACTTATCGCAGAACGCAGGCGATGCACGTCGTCCCAATTCCCTAATTCTCTATAAATACGTGCCAATCGAGGTTGCGTTCTCGACAGTTCTGGATAGTCATCTCCAAACGATGCCAAATAGAGTTCGATGGCACGCTCACAGTGCGGTACGGCTGCATCTAGCCGTTCTAGTTCTGTTAACGCATAACAGACGTTCTCATGACTAGCCGCAACATGAGGATGCCGGGGACCTAATGCGGCGACGCGCAAATCTAGCGCTTGCTCATAGATTGTGAGACCGGTTTCCTTATCGCCTACTGCTATCTCAATGGTTGCCAACCCTGCCAGCGCTCTGGCGAGAGCTTCGCGATCATTTTCACTACGCCATATTTCAGCGGCTCTGAGTAGTGACGCTTTTGCCTGCTCATACTGTCCCAACCGAATCAAGGCAGAAGCCATGCCGTTCAATCCATGCGCGACTTCTGAGCTATCCGAACCGTCGAGCGCGGCGGTTAGATCGATTGCCTCATCATACCAATCCACTGCGCGCTCATACTGACCGCGTCGAAATGCCAGTGAACCCAGATCATAGATGGTTTCTGCGTACTCCCGGGTAGCGGTGGCGTTATGATTTTGCTGAATCGATTGCGATTCGAGCAGCAACGGTTCGGCCTCACCATAAAGGGCCAGTTTGGAGTAAATGCCGGCGATGGTGCGCGCAAATTTGGCCCGTAGCAGCGGTTCATCTGAAAAACGCGTCGAAAGTTCTTGTGCTGCTTGGTCAATCAACTGTCGAGCAGTCACCTCGCCCTGAATATTTTCATTGGGATCGGCCAACTCGAAGATCTGAGTCAGAAATTCAGAAAGTTCGGTGGCCTCGCGCGCTGCACTTTGCGCGACCCGGGTCTGCTCGCGCGCTTCCAGCCACCCTAGCGTTGCAATCAACGCGGCAAGCGTCACCGCAAAAGCCGCGCCAGTGATACTCCAGGCAAGCGCTCGATTGCGCCGGAAAAACTTGCGCGTTAAGTCGGCCAACGAGGTGTCCCGTGCAGAGACTGGTTCGCTACGCAGATATCGCGACAAATCATTTTTCAGTTCCGCTACGGCCGCGTACCGATCCGCCAGGTCCTTTGCCGTGGCCTTTGCAACAATTGCATCAAGATCGCCCCGCAAACTCTCTGTAAGCTGCCCAGGCCTGGTGCTGCGTTCGGCCGCCAACTGCGCCGGTTGGTCCAGCTCTAAGTACAGTCTGCTTGGAAGAGGGCGCGTCTGATTATGTACTCGGTACAACAACTCGCCGCGACTCGGCTGATCTTTTTCAAACGGTCGAACACCCACCAACAGCTCGTACAGCACCATTCCCAGCGCATATACATCGGAACGCGTATCCGCTTCCCCACGAAGCGATTCCGGACTCATATATGCTGGGGTACCAATAAGATTGTCACCAGTCATCAACGTATTGTCAGTGAGTTGACCGTCCAGTGCTTTGGCGATACCGAAATCGATCACTTTGACCGTTGGCTTGCCCTCATCATCAAAGACCAGAATGTTGCTAGGCTTCAAATCTCGGTGGAGGATCTGCTTCTGATGGGCATGCTGCACTGCATCGCATACGTCAATTACGATGGCAATTCGCTGGGACAAAGAAAGCTTCCGGTGGTCGCAATACTCCACCACCGACTGGCCGTCTACCAGCTCCATCGCGAAATACAGGTCTCCCGATTCAGACTGCCCCGCCGCGTATAGCTGTGCGATCCCAGCATGATTGAGTCGGGCCATTGCGCCCTGCTCCGCCTGAAACCGCAGCGCGCTCTCTGTAGTATTGCCGCGCGCATCAATCAGTTTTATCGCCACCTCCCGCGCTGGATGGTTTTCTTTGGCTAGATAAACCCGGCCCATACCACCCGAGCCAAGTAGTCTGATGACCCGATATCCTTCTATTTCAGGCAGGTTGTTACCCAAGCCCCTGGGCGAATCAGCCAGAAAACCCTCTGCGTCAGTTTCCAGCGCAATCAAGTTTAGAATCTCGGAGGGGTCTATATCGGTACCAGCGCAACGCGCTTCCAGCCGGGCAGCCCGCTCTGTGGCAGACCACTCAATTGCCTCTTGCAGAATGGCAAACTTTTCAGCAGCTCGATTGGTCATGGCGATCAGACGGCGGTTGAGATGAGTAGGCTAGCGCAACATTGACCAGATGCACAGCTTGTCTAAAATTCTGATGCAGTTGTAGCTAGATCGCCTGGCTTGAGATGCCGGACTAATCGCATCAAATTGGAAATTGCCCGCATAAACAACTCCACGGATCACTGCAAAATAAGCTTCAAATGGATTTATGTGCCTACTTCCCATTTGCACCAAGACAGATGATGAGATTGCTGCAGGCAGCAAGACGAGCAGATTACTGGATCCGCTGGCGATAGAAATTGGTTGAGGATTTTCTTTGCTTGAGCAAGGCTCAGGCGCGGGCATGCGTCACGATGGGGTTTTCCGTGTTGAAGAACCTGCGGGGTTCGCAATCAAATGATCCGAACCCCGCAGAAACTGCTCTTCTGTTAGTACGAACCGACCAAATAGCGATCCAAGAAGCTCAGGTACGCCTCTTGCGCCTCGATGCGGTTGTCGGTATTCAGGAAGCCATGCCCTTCGTCGTCAAATACAACGTACTCCACGGGAACTTCATTTTCCTGCAGCGCAGCAACAATCTCATCGCTTTCCACTTTGAGTACGCGAGGATCATTAGCACCTTGTACCACTAACATGGGCTTGGTGACCTTGTCCGCATGGAACAGTGGAGAAATCGCACGATGACGCTCCTCATCGGTGGCCGGGTCACCCATTTCGTCGTACAACGCTTCTCGGAACGATTCCCAATAGGGTGGAATGCTCTTCAGCGTGCGCACCCAATTGGTCACGCCAAAAATATTGATACCCACGTTAAACTCTTCGGGATGAAAAGCCAGAGCAGCGGCGGTCATGTATCCACCATAGCTGCCGCCCATAACACCGATCTTTTCATCGTCTACCCAATCCAGAGTTTGCAGGTACTTCTTACCCCAAACGATGTCTTTTAGATCTTCTTCTCCATGGCGCTTGTCATCCATGTGGTAAAACGTCTTGCCGTAACCGGAAGAACCCCGATTATTCGCACCCAGGATGGCATAACCGTGATTCACCAGATGCTGGACCATGGCGCGGTAGCCTTTGGTTGTTTGACCGCCGGGTCCACCGTGAACCAGCACGAGCGCGGGCACCGGGTTATCAGCAGACGCCTGATGTGGCTTATACAGAATGCTGGGAATCTCAAGGCCGTCGAAGCTCTCATAGCGAACCACTTCGCCTTCAACCAAATGCGCTTGATCGATTTTTCCACCCAGTGCGTCTGTCATACGTTTGGCCGTGTCGTTTTCCAGATCAACCAAAAACATGTCACTGGGCTGTCGGTCGCCATTAACCACCAGCGTCAGCTTGCTTTCATCACGGCTGAATCGCAGGCTCAGCTTTTCGCCCTCTGGAAGTTCTGGTAGCGCAACAGACTCGCCTGTTTCAGCATCTACCAGTGAGAGCGCGGTTACTGCGTCTTCATTGGTAGCGGAGTATCGATACTTACCAGAATCAGAATATCCTACATACATTACGTCCCAATCTGCCTGGATGAACGGCTCTGTTTCACCACTTTCAATATCGTAAGTCCAGGCTTGATTAAACTCACCGTGCTCATTCGTACCAATTACAAGCTTGTTGCTGTCCGGCGTAAAGGTCATCGAGCCATGGGCCACATTCCCCTCATGCTCAGTAATTAGCTGCGGCTCCTCATCGGATTCCAGATCTTTCAGATAAACATCCGAATCTGCGCTAGTGCGGTTTTTGACGATGGCGAGATACTGCCCATTGGGAGAAATATCACTGACCTGCCAACCGCCATTATTCTCGAATAAGAGTTCTCGTTCGTAGCCGTCTGTATTGTAGGCATACAGGTCGAACATCTTGCTATCGCGCTCATTGGACAGAATATAGAACTTTGAATTGTCGTCAGACCAACCCATGAAAGAGGCCTTTACTTTTTCCCCTGGAGTAAGGTCCTGCATGCTCCCATCGGTTTCGCGCACGTATACATGATTGAGCTCATTCCCGCCTTCATCAAATGTGTACAGGATGCGGTCGTCGTTGGGGAAGAATGTCACGCCGAATGTGGCGTTGGTATCAGAGTTGGTCAACTGGGCCATGTCGCCGGAAGACACATCCATGACATAAGCGTTGAAAACTCCGGACTCGTTGGAGTTCATCAACACTTTGGAATCATCGTGGCTGAAAGCAAAACCAGCCGAAGATGCTGAGCCATAGCTGGTGGTAGAGAAAAACGTCTCGGCGTCGTATTGCTTAAACGGTGCGGGTTCGTTCTGAGCCTTCCCATCTGCGGTTGCCATGTCGTCAGCTGTACCAGCTGCCGTATCGGCCATCGCGGCTTCGTTTGCTTCAGGCTCAGCTGATTTATCTTCACCGCAGCCTGCCAAAAGAGCAGCGAGCAGTGCAGCGGATAATAACTTGGATGCGTTCATGAGGATTCCCTCTCCAAAAAATTTGAAGAGGGAATGTAACAGGACTCTAAACGGGCGTCGATGGCCCGTTTGACCTATGCAGTTAGGTTAATCTTCGAAGCCGTTGGAAAATATCTCATCCAGACTCTGGGACAGGTAGACCACAAACCCATCATGATCGGACACGCCTACGCTGTCGCTAGTATCTTTGGCCGATGCATCTGCGTTGCCGCGACCGTACTGCATTTCCACGAAGTACGTGAGCGCCAGTTCATTGAGTAAGGCATGATCCAGCGCCTGCGCGTTGCGATTAAACAAAAACGAGTACTGTTGGTCAGCCGCAAGTGTAGCAACGGCATTCGTAAGAGGTGGATCAGTAACAATGGCACCGGTTAAATCTGTAGCCGAATCCAGGGCATTTTCCGCCGGGTTGAAATCGCCCTGAATTTCACCCACCACATCTACATAGCCATCGGTGAACTGGAACGCATTAAAGTCTCCAAGCACCACCAGCGGCGTAGTTTCCGCATCGGTATTGCCGATAACGTTTTCAATCATTTGGGTAATGGACTGGGCCTGCGTCAAACGCTTCAGTCGCACGCGCTCGCTATCGTCTCCCGTGATACCACCTAATGAGCGCATGTGGACTACCAGCACATTGACTGGCACATCCGTGGTTCCATCATTCACACTCGCCTGCAGCCACAGCGGCGGACGGTCATGGAGCAGCGCGCAGGACCCTTGGGTATTGGGATCACAGCCATTGAATTCCAACACCTCTTCTTCTCCAAGCTGGTCTACGACTACATTGCTTACTCTCGATCCAACCAGGTAACCCACATCAATGCCGCCAATATCGTTGCCAGCAATCAGGTGGGCGGTGTAGGTAATCGAGTTGTCATCCGTATTGATCTTGGTGGCAAGGTCCTGCAGCACTTCCAGCTTCTCGACCTCCTGCACCGCCAGAATATCTGGTGCGCCCAGAGTCGTGCGGATGTAGCCGGAAAATTCGCTGAGACGATCTTGATACTCTTGAGTGCTAATGTTCGTGGGATCGTCCACTACTGGATCATCAATGTCATCAAATAAACGAAACATATTCAGCGACCCAATCGTAAACTCGTCCGCCGTTACTGCACGCACGCTGCCTGGCAGAGGATTCGGGTCGGTAATCGAAAAGCTGGTCGGTGCTAACACATAGTCGCCAAAATCGTAGGTCATGATGCCGGTAGCGGAAAAACCCGTGCCGCCGTTCAGGATCTCATCTGTCAGACCAAACGCGTCCACGTCCAACTCAAATACTTCCGGGTTCTCGTCAAAGATCGGCAACCCAGCAGGCAATCCAGGCTCGTCAGCGAGGGACCGCTCAATGCCGGTCTCTCGAAACGCCCTGCTACCGGTGGCAGTCACTTTGGTCTCCACTACGCTGCTAAATGACGAGATGGTTTTCTCTGACCCTACGGTTCCGTTGGATACCGACACCAGCATGCCTTCAATGCACTCAAAATGGTTGTTTTCCAAGTCCGCGGAGATATTCCCGCAACTGGGATTGTCTGGGTCTGTAGAAGGAAATGTGTCGTCCAGTACCAACGGTGTCGGCAAAGCATTGCCAGAGCTATCGACAGTTACGCTGGTATTACTGAGCTGGGTCGCGCCAAAAAACTCTACGACCTTACCAGTCACATCCACTTGGTCACCCACAGACACCGACGGCGCACCACCAGTGAACACAAAAATGGCGTCAGAGGTTAAACGATCACCGTCAGCGCGGTTATCAGGTGTTTGCATGTAAAAACCGTTACTAACCAGCTGAGTCACTATATTGTCTGCGGTAGCTACGTCGTAAGTCTCATACCGAGATACTTCCTTGGCCGACTGTATTTCCGCAATTTCCAGGTTTGCTGGTACCGGCAGTGCGCCACCAAAACTCTGGTTCACATTACATTCGTTGAAGCTCGCAGTTCTGGGCGCTACCCATTCGAAATCCGTATAGATGGTGCCGTCCCCAACCAGCTGGACCGAAAAACCTACCGGTGTTGTGCTTCCTTCAATGGCGGGAAATGGGATTTCCTCAGAAGTCATGCCATTGGCCGGACCTTCCGTAGCTGTAAAAGACCCTTCATAGCTTAGAAACTGAATGACATTGTCCATGTCATCAACCAGCGCCATGCCGTCTGGACCAGACTGTAAGCTGGTTTCACCGGTAAAAGCGGTTCCAAAGCCATCGCATTCGTCTGCCAAAATTCCGGCAAAAAAGAGCGTATCCAGGACTTCACCATTGCTACCGTTGTAAAGAACGATCGACCAGCCGGAGACACTTGTGTCCATCGGGCCGATTATCTCGACGCCTTCGCCAACATCTGTGCCTTCATTGTCGTAGTGAAACTCGTTTATAAAAACGGTTTGGGCGGTTGCGGAAAATGCAGTACCCAGTAACAGAAAGGCGAATAACGTGCTTGAGCGTGTGATCATGCTCAGTCCTCATAACTAATCCGTCTGACAAAATCGTGTGCAAACTGATGGTTTAAATGTATGGCAACCTGGCCGTGCAAGCTGGCACTCAGGTCACGCAGCGCAGCGCGCATCTTAGGCATGGATTCCCGCTTGTGCAAATAGATAGGCCAATTTGTCTGACAAAGCCTTAAGTGCACTGGGCAGCAGTTGCTTTGGACAAACCCGCAAACAGCTCATTATTCTTCGTGAAAATGACAATTGCGTGTCTCGTCAACAATCAATAGCTGTTAGAATTTGTCGATGAACGAAACTCAGACACCATTTGCCCAACTCGGGCTACCTGAACCTATTCTTAAAGCCCTTAATGACGTCGGATATGAGTCGCCATCGCCGATTCAATCAGAAGTCATTCCGGTAATGATGCAGGGTAAGGACCTGATTGGCCGGGCCCAAACCGGAACAGGCAAGACCGCGGCATTTGCCCTGCCCGTATTAAGCCGCCTGGACATCAAACAACAGAAACCGCAAGCGCTGGTACTGGCGCCAACCCGAGAGTTGGTCATCCAGGTTGCCGAGGCGTTTCAGGAGTATGCCGCGCACATGCCGGGCTTTCATATTGTGCCCATATACGGCGGTCAGAGTTATGGCATACAACTGCGCCAGCTGAACCGAGCATCCCATGTGATTGTGGGAAGCCCAGGCCGGGTTATGGATCTGATGCGCAAAGGCAAACTGGATTTCTCCGGACTCGACACCCTGGTGCTAGACGAGGCAGATGAAATGCTGCGCATGGGTTTTGTGGACGACATTGAGTGGATCCTGGAGCAAACGCCCTCTGAGCATCAGATTGCCCTGTTCTCAGCAACTATGCCTGATGAGATCCGCAGAATCGCTCGCAAGCACCTGGAACAGCCCAAAGAAATCAGCATCAAGGTAAAAACGGCTACGGCTGAAACCATTGATCAACGTTACTGGTTGGTCACGGGGTACCACAAACTGGATGCACTGACGCGGATATTGGAAGCCGAAGATACCGACGGCGTCATCATATTTGTACGGACCAAGGTCGCAACCGTTGAGCTTACCGACAAGTTGTTAGCCAGAGGATACTCCGCGGCTGCACTGAATGGTGATCTCGCCCAGAACCATCGAGAACAAACTGTCCAAAAATTCAAGAATGGCAAGCTAGATATTCTGGTAGCCACCGATGTTGCTGCCCGCGGCTTGGACGTGGATCGCATCGGACACGTAATCAACTACGATATACCTTACGATACCGAAGCCTATGTTCATCGCATAGGGCGCACCGGTCGCGCTGGTCGTGAGGGTAAGGCAATCTTGTTTGTAGCGCCTCGCGAACGCCGGATGCTGCGACAAATCGAGAAAGCGACGGGTAAGCCTATAGATCAAATGTCTTTGCCTAGCGCACAAGTCATTAACGATCAGCGCATCGCCAAATTCAATCAGGAAATTACCGAAACGCTATCGGGCGCTGACCTGGACTTTTTCCGCGAGCTCGTCGAAAACTATCGCAAAGAACACGATACCACCGGCGTAGATATCGCCGCAGCACTGGCCCATCTGCTACAGGGCGACCAGCCGCTGTTGCTTGAAGACAAGCCCATGCCACCGCCGCCGCGGGAGCGTCGAGAGCGCGATCGAAAGCCTGGCAAAGGCAAGCGTTTTGAACGCGGAGATCGGGGTCCACGGGGTCCTAGAGATGACAGCGTGCCTTCCGGCATGGAGCGTTACCGCATTGAGGTGGGCCGGAATGATGGCGTGAAACCTGGCAATATCGTTGGTGCAATTGCCAATGAAGCAGGATTGGATGGCAAACACATCGGCCACGTAAAGATATTCGACAAGTTTAGCTTGGTAGATTTACCAGAAGGCATGCCAAAAGAAGTTTTTAAGGACCTCAAGAAGGCCCGAGTAGTAGGCAAAGCGCTGCATATCTCAAAAGACAAAAAGACTTGAGCCAGGATGCCTGGCCTGGGTCATTTCACATAGATTTCATATTAACTCGACGAATCGCAAGCTAACTTTCACGCACAGTGGCGTGTGATGCGTAGATAGGGCGGATAGTTTTTGAAGTTATTACTGAAGATCATAGCTGGCCTGGCTGTTCTGGCAGCAGCGGGCTGGTTTGGCGTGCAATTCCTGGAGCGCCAGGAATCACAACAGCGCGGCTCGTCACGCAGCCAATCCACGACGGTTGTAGTTGCCGCCGTGCAGCGGGAGGCTGAAGAGTTACGGCTGAACGCGGTTGGTACGTCCCGAGCATTGCAGTCTGTATCCATATATCCCGCATCGGCCGGTGAAGTGAAAACCGTCAATTTCACTTCCGGACAATCCGTAGCGGCGGGTGATCTGTTACTGGAATTAGATGCGAGAGATGAAAAACTGGCCTTGGAGTTGGCAGAAATCCGTCTCCAGGACGCTCAGCAGCTCGTCGACCGGTATAGCAAAGCAAAAGGTTCTGACGCAGTCCCGGTGAATGACCGCCAAGCCGCACAGACCGCACTCGCCGCCGCCAAAGTAGAACGAAACCGGGCTCAAGTCGCTTTAGATGACCGCTACGTGCGCGCGCCGTTCGCAGGAAAAGTGGGCATTCGGGATATCGATGTAGGCGATCGAGTAGATACCTCAACACTGATCACCACTTTGGATGATCGCAGTGCATTACTTGTCACTTTCGAATTACCCGAAGCCATGTTGGGCGCTGCAACTGTTGGTCAATCTGTTTCCATTACGTCTTGGAACCAACCCGATAAGCAACTCCAGGGCGAAATGGTCGATGTTGGCAGCCGCATCGATCCCGTATCCCGCACAATCGTCGCTCGGGCTCGGGTTCCTAATGAAGAAGATTCACTCCGTCCCGGCATGAGCTTTCGCGTGCAACTTTCTATTGGCGGTAATGAATTTACCTCTGTGCCGGAAATCGCCGTGCTTTGGGGAGCGGACGGGGCGTATCTGTGGTCGGTGCAAGATGGCAACGCACACCGAACGCCACTGCAGATCGTACAGCGCAAGCAGGGGCGTGTATTGATCGACAGTTCGCTTGATATGGATGCCATGGTCGTTGTAGAGGGTCTGCAGAGCATGCGTGAGGGTCGACCGGTAGAAATTGTCGATACGCTAGAGCTATGAGCGAACTCTATAGCAAAGGTGGATTACCCGAACTTAGTATCCGACGCCCTATTTTGGTGTTGGTGCTCAATCTGTTGATTGCCCTTGCCGGCATTGCTGCATTCTTCGCTATCGAAACCCGCGAGCTTCCCAATGTGGATCGTCCCGTTGTCTCAGTCCGTACGGTGTTTCCAGGTGCGTCTCCAGAAACCATGGACGCCGAGGTAACCAGTATTTTGGAAGGTGCGGTAGCTCGGGTATCTGGTGTCAAAGAAATTCGTTCATCCAGTGAAGAGAATAATGCTCGGATCCGAGTTGAGTTTGCCCCAGGCACTGATCTGGATACTGCTGCCTCGGATGTTCGCGAAGCTGTTAACCGTGTACAGCGTGAGCTGCCGGATAATGTTGAACAGCTCACGGTAGTCAAAAGCGACCAGGACGCTGAACCCATTGTCAGTCTCTCTATTGTCAGCGACGTCCTCAGCGAAGAGGCGTTGACGCGCGCCGTAGAGCAAGACGTAGTTCCGGCGCTTATTTCTCTTCCAGGCGTGGCAGACGTACCTTTGTCCGGTGATCGCGAGCGCCAGCTCAAGGTTGTGGTTGATCCTCTCAAGCTGAGCAGCTATGCCCTGTCTGTTACTGACATTACTGCGGTATTGCGAACCGCTAGCTTTGATGTTCCCACCGGCAGCTTCCGCTCCACCGACCAAGAGCTGTTGGTGCGTGCAGATGCTTCCGCGCTGGATGCCAGTCAAATCGGAGACATCATTATTCGCGACACCGTGCGCATAAAAGATGTTGCCCAAGTCTTTTTTGGCCCGGAAGAGGCATCATCTTTTTCAAGGTTGGATGGCCGCGCCGTGGTCGGCTTGGGAATCGTACGCCAGGCCGGCTCAAATACGATCGATATCTCAAACAGGGTTGATGCTGCATTAGAACGACTCAACCAGCGCTTTGACAATCTCGAGATTATTAAGACCTCCGACGACGCCCAGTTTATTCGAGGGGCCGTAACAGAAGTAGTGATCAGTCTGCTACTCACTATCGCAATCGTAGTACTGGTCCTTTGGCTGTTCTTCGGTACACCAGCCGCTACGCTTATTCCCGCTGTCGCGATACCTCTGGCATTAGTCGGTACGCTGGCAGCAATGTGGGCGATGGACTTTTCCATCAATATTCTCACCCTGCTCGCACTGGTCTTGGCTACCGGGCTGGTAGTCGATGATGCCATTGTTGTAATCGAAAACATTCAGCGGCGGCGCCAGCAAGGACTGGGACCTCGAGCGGGAGCCGTCATTGGCACCAGACAGGTCTTCTTCGCAGTAGTAGCGACCAGCGCAGTATTGATCTCCGTATTTATTCCCATCTCATTCTTGCCGGGCACGGCGGGCCGGCTATTCCGTGAATTTGGTTTTGTACTGGCAGTAGCCGTCGCCATTTCTTCGTTCGTTTCTTTATCGCTTGTTCCGGCCATGACCGCTCGCATCGGCAAGCGACAAAGTTCCAAGGACCGATTGCATGTGTGGCTGCAGGATGTCGGTACAAAAATCGCCTCTGGCTATCAACGGCTGCTGCATAAGTTTTTGGATTTTCCGCTGTTTGTCATCTTCGCCGCGCTTTTCACCATGGTCGCCGCTGGCGTTCTGTACAAGGTATTAGAGCAGGAACTACT
>CAZVYE010000019.1:26059-32928 GCA_964630895.1 uncultured Gammaproteobacteria bacterium
GCCCGCATTCCCGGGTCTCAAGTGCGCATTTTTGGCAGCAACAGCCTGAACTTACGTGGTGGTGGTGGCGGCATCGAGGTTGCACTGCTGGGTAATAATTACGATGAGATATTTGCCGCTTCCAAAGACTTTGCGCTGGCGATAGAAGAACAGTTGGAGTTTGTCTCTGGGCCTCGCATATCGTACGAACCCACCCAGCCTCAGCTTACAATCGCGGTGGATCGGCGTCGCGCTTCGGATCTGGGCGTCTCATTGGACACTTTATCTACCACGCTACGGGCAATGGTCGATGGCGACGAGGTCGTTGATCTCAATGTGAATGATCAGGCAGTGCCTATCTATATCGAGTCTAGCGAAGGCGCAATCGATGACCCAAGCGATCTGCTCAATCTCTATGTCCGATCCGACGCCGGCCGCCTGATACCCGTATCTAGCATGGTCACTATCCAGGAAGAAGCGGTTGCCGCTGAATTGGATCGTTACGCCCAGCGACGTGGGATAGAAATTAGTTCAGAACTCGCCGCGGGCTATCCGCTAAAATCTGCGGTAGAGGACCTACAGGCCTTGGCAGATCGGGAGCTGCCTGACGGCATCAACATGATTTTCATGGGTGAGGCTGAGGCTTTGGAAGAGACATCTCGCGAAGTCGCCCTGACCTATGGAATCGCGCTATTGGTGGTTTTTCTCGTGTTGTGCGCACAGTTTGAGAGTTTTGCCAGCCCTTTGGTCATTACCCTGTCTGTTCCATTCGCGATAGCTGCCGCAATGTTTGCACTACTATTCACCGGCACATCCATCAACATCTATTCCCAGATTGGTCTGATCATGCTGATTGGGCTTATGGCTAAGAACGGTATTTTATTGGTGGAATTTGCAGACCAGCTACGGGACCAGGGCGCTAGTGTACGTGAGGCGATAGAACGCGCCGCCAAAGTGCGTCTGCGCCCCATTACCATGACCATCGCGTCAACAGCGCTGGGTGGGTTACCCCTGATTCTCAGTGATGGACCGGGGGCCGAAGCACGCGAATCCATCGGCTGGGTAATCTTCGGTGGATTGGGACTATCGGCGCTGTATACCCTGTTTATTACGCCTGTGATCTACCTGGGAATTGCGCAGCTCTCGCGCGCACGTGCCGAAGAAGAAAAAGAGTTGGAGCGCGAGTTAGCAGAAGCGCACTCAATTGGTGCAGCCGTCAATCCATTCGACTGATTGCTACTAGCCGCCAAATATTCGAAATATTTTCAACAAATCTCTGTAAAGCATTCAATTTAAGAACATTAGTACCCTGTCACGCCTTATCTAAAGGCCTTCAGCGTTGGCACGCGCATTGCTTATTACTTATTGACGTTCGACAGCTTCGAGCTGTCATTAAACTCAAATTATGGAGATTCAATGAGTAATAGATTAACCGGAAAGAAAATCGCATTTCTCGCAACTGATGGGTTTGAACAGTCCGAACTGGCGCGCCCTTGGCAAGAAATCAAGGATGCCGGTGCGGAAGTCGAACTTATCTCGTTGGATGATGGCGAAATCTACGGTTATAACCATCTGGAGAAAGCGGATGCTTTCGCCGTGGACAAAACGATCGAGAACGCCGACGCGCGAGATTATAACGGATTAGTTCTACCTGGCGGTTTGGCAAACCCAGATACGCTAAGACAGAACGCCGACGCTGTCGCGTTCACCAGAGAATTCTTCACTCAGGGTAAACCTGTGGCAGCAATTTGCCACGGTCCATGGATGTTGGTTGAAGCCGACGTCGTTGATGGGCGTACTCTGACCTCATGGCCCAGCCTGCAAACGGATATTCGAAACGCCGGTGGGCAATGGGTTGATGAAGAAGTAGTCGCGGATGAAGGTCTTGTGACGAGCCGGAATCCTGACGACCTTGATGCATTTTGCGCCAAAGCAATCGAGGAGTTCTGCGAAGGCAGACATGAACAACAGGCCGCCTAAATAAAATAAGAGCCTGATAGATAAAGCCCCGGTTCGCCGGGGCTTTTTTTTGCAACCAACTTTAGCCTATGGGCAATGTTGACCGGTGACCGTTTTGCAGTCTTTGGTGAGCACCAGTTTCCAGTCCGCAATAGCCGCTTCTGGCTCCGTGTTAAGGCGACTGGTTAAATAATAAAGGCGACGAATTTCATTGTTGTCTTTGGGACCTTCGTTGGCATCGTTAAATCGCTGCTGGAGAAAGAACGGTGGAATAGATTGATTGAGCAGTCTGGCTGTTACATGTGTCACTGACGATAATTGGCCAGACTCAAGTTCCATGCGGTAACGAACCTGGTCGGAACCGGTTCTTGCTGGATCGCTATAGTCAGGGTCTTGGAATGAAGGTAGCCCTCGAATTTCTTCAGCCAGCAGCTGGACGTAGGGATAAGAATTCTTCTCGTAAGTTTCAACGTCGAAACCTCGTGGGCGCAAACGATTATCTTTTACCGTTTTAGCTCGTCGCAAAAATGATGTGGTCAAAATCCCTGCTGAATCCTTTACCAATTCCTGATAGATTTGCACTTGATCCTGAGCGGTGATCTCTTGGTAGTGCGGTTGAAACTGGGTGGAATCATTGTTTCCGAATTCTGTTATTAGCACATTGTCAGATGCCCCATCTACAATAGCACCCAGTGCATTGGTTCGGCCTGACGCCCATACAATGTCCTCCCCAGCATAGGCAATCACTTCAATAAAAACTCTTCTGAAGCCAACGCCGGATGGCAAGTAATGACCCACTTTATTGGTGACCTCCAAATCCACAAGTAGCGCATCAGAGTCCGTTGTTATTTTCGAGATCGCAACATCAGCCGTTTCATACTGCGCCATTCGCAGCATGGATTCGGCACCGGTTACCAGTGCTGGCTGCGTGCTTGGTAACACCGAACCAGCGTAGTCAATCTGGCGAACGCCAAGAATTATCGGAAACTCTTGAAACATCTGGTTCAAGAAAATGTTCAACCCATGCAGCGCATGTCGTTTGTACTCTGAGCGTGGCTCCAGCGTGATTTCATTATCCGGTAGCCGATGGTCCGTAGGTGCAAATCGGTTGCTCTCTATATTGGCGATTCGTTGAGGTGGTAATTTCTCACCGTGCCAGGCACCCGGCATATGACAGTCCTGGCAAGACTGAAAATCGCTGCCCGAGAACACGCTATTGGTCCATTCAAGCCCGGTAGTTTGCTCGAAACTATGGCTTAATGGCTGGCCGTCAATATTGCCTACTACAATAGGTTCGCCAGAATTGCTCAGCACAGGCAATAGGATGTTGTGACAGCTGGAGCATAAAGCAGAGTCACTGATTTGATCGGCCTTTACGGGCTCAATACCCAACGCATGCTCCATGGGTTTGGTAAGCACCTCCTCAAACGGGCCAAAGATTTCGTTCGCTGTTGTCGTTCCAAAATTTCCAGTAAATCGCTCAGGCTCTGCCAACTTGTCTTCGGATATTCGATGACAAACGGTGCATGAGATGCCGTCACGAGCGAGCCGACCATAGCGCGTAGTGGGCCCATCCGCATAATTCCAGTGACTCACTTCAGAAAGTCTAAACGGTTGGCCGAAAGGGACATCTGCGGGCGGATCAACAAATAGGTTTTTGCACTTGGCATCCGGAGTTTGTGTGTCTGCAGCCTGACTCCTTTGACCCATGACGCCGTGGCAATGCAGGCAGGTATTTTCAATACATTCGGCAAGTTGCGGTAAATTATTCGTCTCACTCTGGAGCTGGGCAAAGAAGATCGGATCCCGTCCGGCCAGTCCCATCGGAGAGGCCCGCCACTCCGCATAGGGCGATACATTCAGGGATGTGTCATTCGCCCCAGGCTTCGGGACGAGCATGTTTGGCGTACCGGCGTTAGAAACCGTCGCATCATGACAGCCAATACACTGATCGGATGTAATAAACAGCCCAGGGTTATCGCCGCCCCTCGCGGTGACATGATCCCAAGTTTCTGCGGGTAACCTGAGCGCCAACGCGTCGGCAAATGACTGCTCCTCAATGGCGTCATAAAAACTTAGGAACTGATCGGAAACCGAGTCTTTAGGATGACTAAAGCCCCAATCAGGCTTAGCAGTTTTGGCGGGCTCTACATCGTGGTGAGCTGCCCCCGACATCAGCATGCTATTTGGTTCTTTCGGTTCACGATAGTGTCGGTATTGAAGTCCGTCGGTAATTAGATTGCTAAGCGAGGAAAATGTGTTGCCCGACTCCGCTGACGCATGGCAGTTGATACACAGACCGCCAAACTCGTTGTATGGCGTGACGATGCTGGCCTGGTGATCAAACTGACCAAACAGATCGCCCGTAGGGTACCAATTAGGGTTTGGCTTCGACGCGCCTTTGAAAAAATCTGGCTGCGTTACTGCAGATTTATCGTATAGAGGCGGATTGCCATCGCCAGTGGCCGTGGGATTCGCCCAGTACCAGCCATCCGCGGTTGCATCCCCAGTTCGGACCATTACGGTCCAGGAACCTGGATCGATCTGTGCGGGATCTTTATCGATGGAAATGCACTCTTCATTGGGGTCGACGCCCAACGTTTTATCAATACTATGCATTTCTTTGATAACCATTGCCCCGACGGGAATATCGCCTACCCGATCGGCACACATCCAATTAAGCATCTCAGGTGAATACCAGACGCGCACCGCTGGATGCACGCCATAACTCTGCCCACTGCCAAAATCGCCTACGTAAGGACCCGTCATTCGCCAGCGTTGATCAGATAGCCAGCCCAGCTCGCGATATTTATAGCTTCTTAGAAAGTCACGGAGGGTAATGTCGTAGCGATTCTTCTCTTCCAAACTCGCGCTAGGGTTGGGCAATGGCAGATTCGCCGGCTGCCCGCGGTCCGTGTTTGCCGCACACCATTGCTGCTGCTGAGCCGAACTCACTTCAGGGCGTTTGCAAACCCACTGCGCGGGGTTGTCGGGTGGAAATTCTGGTAATTCAGAGGCGTGCACGAGCGGCACTACAAATAACAGCGCTATCAGCGTTAGATTATTCACGAAACATCCCCAAATACGATCGAGAAGCGTCCGCGTCCCTGGCTGCGACCCAATCAATAAAGACTTGCCAATCTATGCAAGACTAATCAAATCGTAAACTATTGGCGCAGAGAATTGAACACTGACCTCCTTTGCTATTCCAGAACAGTGCTGCGTTGCAGATTAGCCGATCTGTACATTCATTAATCATGGAGATTTTCTAAACTATTCGTTCAGGCAATTGGAACGCGCAATGTATGCCACTCGTTGAAATTCAAACCTTTAATCCATCCTACGCAAACGCATTTCACGATCTAAATGTGGAGTGGCTAGAAAAGTTCTTCACCGTAGAGCCGGTTGACCGCGAGGTGCTGAGTAATCCGGTGACCAACATTATCGAGCCGGGCGGTCAGATACTGTTCGCCGTAGCAAGTGAAAAGCCCATCGGTTGCGTTGCCCTTCTGTGCCAAACGGACGGCGTCGAACTCACTAAAATGGCGGTAACAGAAGCGTTCCAGGGACGAGGAATTGGCCGCAGACTGCTGGATGCAGCCATCGAGTATTGGCGAGAAAAACATACCCTCCCACTTTATCTGGAAACGAATAGTTCCCTAAAGAATGCAATCCATCTATATGAATCTGTTGGATTTGTATTGCAACCAGGCGGCAAGCCAAGCTCGCATTATGCGCGGTCGGATACCTATATGATTTATGGTCCGGCGAATAGTTCTAACAAAGGTGGATAACAGGAAAAATCGTGGCCGAAAAACGTTGCCACAATGAGATAGAACGCCCCAAACTAGCTCACTGTAAGAGTGTCGCCAATCAAAAAGGGTCAACTTGCCGGTGTTGATACCGACGAATTTGGGTTCCTGAGGAACACTACCGCGCAGCGTAGATGGACGAGCCCCTTGTCTATAATTGTGGAATTTAAAGCCCAGTTTGCGTGTACTGATACACGCAGGTAAGAGTTTCGAAGAAACACCAGCGCGAAGCGCCGGTATTGGGCAGACACTCTCAGGCAAAAGCCTAGCAACCACGGTCGGCACAGAGGCCGGCGGGCTCTCCCAGACCGGTTCGAAAGGGCCGATCCGAGCATCTGAAGGTCCTCAGCCTTCATAAGCGTCCGATGCATACCGCAGAGGGTATGCATGTTCGCTCGGGCCAGAGCAAAACTGTTTGCTCTGGCTAATCCGGCTCACCCTACTCGAGAGTAGGCCACTGCCAGAGAGGCGTAAATAAAAAAAGGCCCGTCCAGATGGACGAGCCCCTTGTCTATAATTGTGGAATTTAAAGCCTGGCAACCGCGGATGACCGCTGAGGGTCATCCGGTTCGAAAGGGCCGGAGTAAAGAAATTTACTCCGTCTAGATCCTTTCTCACCCTACTCGAGAGTCGCTCACTGCCAGAAAATGTATATAAAAAAACCCCTGACCGTTTCCGATCAGGGGTTTTGTATATAAAGCCTGGCAGTGACCTACTCTCACATGGGATCTCCCACACTACCATCGGCGCTGGTGCGTTTCACTTCTGAGTTCGGGATGGGATCAGGTGGTACCACACCGCTATTGCCGCCAGGCAAACCGGTTGTAAACGAAGCTTTGGCTTCGTTCTTACAATTCAAGAGATTCCCTGCAGACGTATCTGCAGGATATATAAGTCATTTGCGTCGAGGACTGTGTCACATACGCAGTTCAGTGTTATATGACCAAGCCTCACGGGCAATTAGTACTGGTTAGCTTCACGCATTGCTACGCTTCCACACCCAGCCTATCAACCTCATAGTCTATAAGGGCCCTTTAGGGACTTCTAGAGTCCAGAGAGATCTCATCTTGGGAGGGGCTTCCCGCTTAGATGCTTTCAGCGGTTATCCCTTCCGAACAT
>CAZVYE010000020.1:0-5448 GCA_964630895.1 uncultured Gammaproteobacteria bacterium
GCAAAGGCTTCATTTAGCTCAATCCAATCCAGGTCCTGCTGTGAGACGCCGGTCTGTTTAAGGACCTTTGGGATGGCCTCAATAGGGCCGATACCCATGATTTCAGGTGCGACTCCCGCAACAGAAAATCCAACAAATCGAGCAAGTGGGGTTGCGCCATAGTCCTTCATGGCTTGCTCGCTCATTAGTACCACGGCACCCGCGCCGTCACTGGTCTGAGAACTGTTGCCAGCGGTGACGCTACCGCGTGCCGCGAAAACGGGACGCAGTCTGCCCAAGGCTTCTGGACTGGTATCGGCGCGAGGCCCTTCGTCCTGAGCCACCGTGTTTTGCTGGTTTGCTACGCTGCCGTCCTGCAAATTTGGAATCCGGGTGATGGTGTCCACCGGTGCTATTTCTGCAGCAAAGTGTCCCGCTTCAATTCCGGCCAGCGCCTTTTTATGGCTGGATAGTGCAAAGGCGTCCTGGTCTTCTCGAGACACATTCCACTGCTGCGCGACTTTCTCAGCAGTGATCCCCATGCCGTAAGCAATGGCCACGTGTTCGTCTTCAAAGAACCGCGGATTCATAGCCACCTTGTGGCCCATCATGGGTACCATGCTCATGGACTCGGTACCGCCGGCGATCATGACATCGGCTTCGCCCAATCGGATGCGATCGGCAGCCATGGCGATGCTTTGTACGCCAGAGGAGCAGAAGCGATTGATAGTGACGGCAGGAACGTTATCCGGGAAACCAGCCAATAGCGTTGCAATGCGCGCGACATTCATGCCTTGCTCTGCTTCCGGCATGGCGCATCCGATAATGACGTCTTCCACCTTTTCCTTGGGAAGCCCGGCTACGTCCGCCATTGCCGCATTCATTGCGTGTGCCAGCAGGTCGTCGGGTCGCGTGTGCTTAAAGGCTCCGCGGGGTGCTTTTGCGACCGGCGTGCGCTTTGCAGCTACGATATATACATCTTGAATTTGTTTGCTCATGATCAATTTCTCAAAGGTTTGCCGGTTTTCAACATGTGCGCAATGCGCTCCTGGGTAGGCTGCATTCCAGCCAAAGCTGCAAAGTGCTCACGCTCCAGTCGCAATAACCACTCGGCATCGACGGTTGTTCCGCGGTCTACTTCACCGCCGCAGATCGCATCTGCAATCCGGCTGCCAATCTCGTAATCGTGTGGAGAAATAAACTGGCCTTCCAGCATGTTGGTGAGAAACGCTTTCAGGTTTGCAGCGCCGGTGCGTCCCGCGGCCACAATGGGTTCTGGTAGTGCAGGGCGATACCCTGACTGCACCATGGCTTTGGCTTGTTGTTTGGCTACGTAGAGTACCTCGTGCGTGTTCATGACAATGAGGTCGGACGGCTTCAGGTAACCCAGCTCTTTTGCGTCGAGCGCGCTGGCGGATACCTTTGCCATGGCGACGCCTTCAAATGCTTTCTGGATTTGGGTGCTGGGGTCGTCTCCATCTGCCGCAGCGCTGGCACGGGTCGCAAGCTCTTTTAGACCGCCGCCTGCCGGCAATAAGCCCACGCCCACTTCCACCAAACCAATGTAGCTTTCGAACGCTGCTACCACCTGGTTACAGTGCAAGATAACTTCACAGCCGCCACCTAAGGCCATGCCTCGAACGGCTCCAACCACAGGAATAGCTGATTGCTGCATCGCCATCATGGCAGCCTGAAAATCACCGACAATATTCTTAATGTCATCGACGCTGGCATCTGCGGTGACCATGGTCAAATCGGCTCCCACGCAGAACGGCTCTTTGTTTTGCCAAATAATCATGGCGGAGTAGTCTTGCTCAGCGATTTCCACTGCTTTCTTAAT
This sequence comes from uncultured Gammaproteobacteria bacterium, assembly GCA_964630895.1. Lineage (GTDB taxonomy): Bacteria > Pseudomonadota > Gammaproteobacteria > Xanthomonadales > SZUA-38 > CAZVYE01. The sequence continues at coordinate 1,820 of CAZVYE010000020.1, forward strand.
GCCTGCGATTACGCCCTGGCTCAACGCATGCATCTTGCTCTTGAATGACAAGATGGCAATATCATCGCCCTGATGCCATAACCGCACAAAGTCATCTTCAAAGATGGTGGTGCCTGGGTCATGGGACTCGGTTAAGACAGGGTCGGGGTAAAACTGCCGCTCATAAACCGGCAGATCACGCCGTGCCAGATACTCATTGGCTGCTGGCGAATAGCTTTTACCATCGTGATAAACGCCTTTGTCGCCCACTTGTGCGACCCACTCTGGCAGCGGCGAGTCGCTCATGGCTTTACCCGCGGCGATGTCTTCAGAAATCCACTGAGCCACCTGCTGCCATCCAGCAGCTTGCCAGGTTTCAAACGGTCCTTGCTTCCAGCCATAGCCCCAACGGATGGCCAGATCTACATCGCGAGCGGTTTCTGCAATGGACTCCAGGGTTGCTGCGCAATAGTGGAACAGATCGCGGAATATGGCCCACAAGAACTGGGCTTGGTCCGAATCGCTGGCGCGCAGAGCAGCCAGGCGCTTACCAGCGTCACGCTCTTTCAGGATTTCGGCAACAGTTTCGTCTGGTTTGGCACCGCTATCTGTGTAATTTGCCTGCGCCCGATCCAGAACCTCAATCACTTTGCCTTGTTTGCGATAAAAGCCTGCACCGGTCTTCTGGCCAAGTGCGCCTTGTTCGATGAGTGCCTGCAACCAGCTTGGTGCTTCGAAGTGATCGCGCCATGGATCGTCTGGCAGCGTGCCATTCATGGTGCCAATAACGTGGGCCATGGTGTCCAGGCCAACCACATCGGCGGTTCGGTAGGTTGCGCTCTTTGGCCGTCCCAAAGCAGGGCCGGTCAATGCATCTACCACATCAAAACGGAGGTCAAACTGCTCGGTGTGGTGCATCGCGGCAAGCATGGAAAACACGCCAATGCGGTTGCCAATAAAGTTGGGCGTATCTTTCGCGCGCACCACTCCCTTACCGACGGTGGTGGTGAGAAACGTTTCCAGGTTATCCATGACCTGGGGCTTGGTGTCCGCGCCTGGAATCAATTCCGCCAGATGCATATAGCGCGGCGGATTAAAGAAGTGGACACCACAAAATCTATCGTGCAACTCTTGCGGCAGGACAGACGACAACTCATTGATGCTCAAGCCGGATGTGTTGGTAGCGAGAATGGCGTCATCGTCCACATGGGGCGCTATTTTCTCGTATAGGTCTTTTTTCCAGTCCATGCGCTCTGCAATGGCTTCGATAATCAGATCGCAGCCAGCCAGCTCAGACAAGTGCTCGTCATAATTGCGCGCTTTGATGAGCTGGCCAATCTTTGGCGTGCCCAGCGGCGCAGGCTTTAGTTTGGCCAGGCGTTTGATTGCCTGATCCACTAATTCGTTGGGATATTTTTTACCGGGCAATTCGAAGAGCAGGGTGTCTACTCCGGCGTTGACTAAGTGCGCAGCGATCTGCGCGCCCATTACGCCGGCACCCAGCACAGCCGCCTTTCTGATATGGCGTCTTGGCTTTGCGGACATTATATATTCCTGAGTTTTAGGTTTTTTGAATCAGGCGGCCGTTTGGGCCTCCTGGGTGGTTAATTCGTTCTTGGTTGCGTGGTCGGCGTCGGGTCCGGGAAAGCTATCTACCGCGATCACCTTTGCTGCCAGTTCCTGAGCACGCAGGACATCGTCGCCTTGCGTGTCAGTTATCACGCCCGCATCAATTCCTTTGGTTACAAGCTCGGCTGCGTTGAGCGGTGTGACAGTGGTCTTGAAGGCATTGCCCAAGGCCGTTTCTGCAGCCTTTGCTTTCAGAGCTGCAACGAATGCGCGCTCCAGCACATCCACGGGATGATCCGAGTCGGCATTGAAATGTACTCCTCGGATTAGGGCATTGCGCAGCGGCGCGTTTTGCAGCAGCGTGTCGGCAATATGATTGCTGAGTCGGTCACTGGCTGGCGCATAAGCGCGACCAAATGGGAAAATCAAACGACGTAGCGTGCTGCCCATCCATTGAATAGGGAAGTTCTTTAATACTGCTTCCAGCCGCATTTGTATGGTGGTCATGCTGTCAGCAATAGCCCACTTTAGAATGATCGTCTCGTCGACAGGGTTGCCGCGATCCCGATGCCGTTTCAGCATCGCAGAAATCATATACAAGTGGCTGAGAATATCGGCAAAGCGGCCAGATAAGCTCTCCTTGAACTTGAACTTTCCGCCTAGGATCAGCAGGGTCAAATCGGAGGTCAGTGCAAAAGCCGCACTCATACGAGCCAGCTGTCTGTAGGAATTAGCCAACTTGCCGCTGACTGGTGACTTTGCCAACCAGCCGCCAGACAAACCAAGCAGAAAAGTTCGCACCACATTACTGAATAGAAAACCGATATGCGCAAACAGCGCTTTATCGAAGGCAATCAGCGCTGAGTCTGGATCCCGAATTTGCGCGGCCTGCATTTCTTTTAAAAGATACGGATGGCAGCGAATTGCACCTTGCCCGAAAATAATCAGAGAGCGGGTAAGAATGTTTGCGCCTTCAACCGTGATGGAAATAGGCAGTGACTGGTAGATGCTCGCCAGGTAGTTGTTGGGACCTTCGATGATGCCTTTGCCAGCATGTACATCCATGGCATCGATGACGGCATCCCGATAGCCCTCAGTGAGGTTGTATTTGAGGACGGCAGAGAGCACCACCGGTTTTTCGCCCTGGTCCAATGCCACCAAGGTCATACTGCGGGTTGCGTCCATGCGATAGGTGCTGGCAGCCATCCTGGCCAGTACTTCTGCAATGCCTTCGAAACGACCGATCGGAATTTTGAACTGTTTTCTTACTCTGGCATAGGCACTGGTTGTTGCCAGCGCCAGCTTGGCACCTATCGTGCCTTGAGCAGGTAATGAGATAGCCCGGCCGGCCGCCAGGCAATACATCAACATGCGCCAGCCCTGGCCGATTCTTTCCTGGCCGCCGATTACGTAATCCATGGGGATAAATACGTCTTCCCCAGAGGTTGGGCCGTTCATGAAATGTTCGCCGCTGGGTAGGTGGCGCTTGCCAATTTCTACACCGGGGGTATCTGTAGGCACCAATGCACAGGTGATACCAAGCTCTTCTTTGTCTCCAAGCAGCCCATCTGGGTCGTATGCGCGGAACGCCAGTCCAAGCACCGTAGCCACCGGAGCCAGCGTGATATAGCGCTTATTCCAGGAGACTTTCAGGCCTAATACTTCCTCTCCATTAACCTGCTGCTTGCAGACAATGCCAGTATCGGGCATCGCCGAAGCATCGGAGCCCGCGTAGGGGCCAGTCAGTGCAAAACAAGGAATTTCCTCGCCAGACGCCAGTCGGGGAAGATAATGATCTTTCTGTTCGTCTGTACCGAAATGCATCAACAGTTCGCCTGGACCCAGCGAGTTGGGGACCATGACCGTGACTGCCGCCGTTTGACTGCGGCTCGCGATGCGCATGACGATCTCTGAATTTGCCTGGGCTGAGAAGCCCTTTCCGCCGTACTGTTCTGGAATTATGAGTCCGAGAAAACCGTCTTCTCGTATTTGCTGCCAGACTGCCGGTGGCAAATCGTTAGCTTGTTGAATTTCCCAGGCGTTGAGCTTGTCACAAAGCTGCTTTACCGGACCGTCAATAA
>CAZVYE010000020.1:5458-32266 GCA_964630895.1 uncultured Gammaproteobacteria bacterium
GCGGAATGCTAAACAGTCGTCCCCAGTTTGGCTTGCCGGAAAATAGCTCTGCATCCCACCAAACGGTTCCTGCATCGATGGCTTCTTTCTCTGTCTCCGAAACCGGCGGCAGCACTTGCTGAAACCAGGCAAAGATGTGTTTGGTAACAAACATCCTGCGCAGGGTGGTTAGGTTGAGAACGGCAAGGGCAGGTATCGTCAATAGCAAGTATATGGTGAGCAGCACCCAGGAGACGCCAGGTTGCAGTATTCCTGCGACCGCCAATAGCACGAGACCAACAGTCCATGCCCATCGACCGGCGCGCACAAACGCAAGCGAAAAAACGGTAATAAGTGTCGCTAAGAAAAATAACCAGGACATAAAAGCTACCTGCCGTATATAGATTGATTGGAGATACTGTCTGCCTCACTGGGTGCGCGCAGCCCCGACTCGGCAAAACGCACCAGTGCCTCTGCAACCTGAGACATATGTTCCTTCTCGCTGGCGTTGGCCGGTTTCTTAGTCATACCAAAGTCTGCCATTGCGTAAGTCAGCGCACCTACCATGAAATCAATTCTCCAGAAAATCTCTTGTGAAGGCAGGTGGGAAACGTGGGTGGCGATGGCATTGAAGAACCGCTTGTTGAGCGGGCCATAGTTATCCGAAATGAACTGACGCAGAGATTGTCGATATTCAACGTAGGCCCTGGCCAAAACCTTCACAAACGGTGAGCGCCCAGTTGCCACCGGCGCGCTGAGAGCCAGCGTTGGCCGAATGAATGCTCTTAGCACGTCACGCAGGGGAGGTGGTTCATTGCTGGATTGTTCCAGAGCGTCAAGCGCTTCACCACGAGCCTGGTGCAGTCGATCTAAATGGCGCCGAAATACCTCTTGGATCAGGTTCTCCTTGCTTCCAAAGTGGTAGTTCACGGCAGCGAGATTGACATCGGCCATTTTCGTTAGTTGTCTTAAGGATGTTCCAGAAAATCCTGATTCTGCGAATAATTGTTCAGCGGCGCTGAGAATCCGTTCCTTGGTGTTTACCGATGGCATGGGTCCGTCTCTATATTCAAAATAGTCGCTTGAGGTGGATTTGCAGCGTCAATTGAGTAGTCCTGCAAGCCTTCAGTGTAGGGTCTTGCACCGGGTTTTTCAAACGGTTGTTTCATACGCGGCTTTGGGTTTGCAGGGGTGCTGCAATCCCCGCTTGAAATCCATTTGGAGAGGCCGCATTTCGCTGGGCTGCTCGTGTTTTACGTGCATGGTGAACGGTGAATTGATCAAATCTGACACGAAAAGTGTGATTGGTATCAAATTTCAGATGTAAACCCGCGTTTTCACAAGAATTTCATGTTACTATTCCGGCGCTCTAGCGCCATGATTATAAGGAGTGATACCAGGTGGCTGTTGAAAGAACCCTTTCAATTATTAAACCAGATGCGGTTGCGAAGAATGTGATCGGCCAGATTTTGAGTCGATTTGAAGCAGCAGGTCTAAAAATTATCGCGGCGCAGATGAAGCACTTGACCGCAGAAGAAGCCGGCGCCTTTTATGCCGTGCACAAAGATCGCCCGTTTTATAATGATCTGGTGGCGTTTATGACTTCGGGTCCCGTTATGGTGCAGGCGCTTGAAGGCGAAAATGCGATTGCTCTAAACCGCGAGCTGATGGGAGCTACCAACCCGGCAGAAGCAGATAAAGGCACAATTCGAGCTGACTTCGCCGAGAGCATCGATGCGAATGCAGTACATGGTTCTGATGGCCCGGATACAGCAAAACAGGAGATCGCATTCTTTTTCGGTGATATTTAACCGAAAGCGAAGTTTTTATGAATAAGGTTAATTTGTTCAATTTGAATCGCGCAGGGCTGGAAGAGTTCTTCGTGACGCTGGGCGAAAAGTCTTTTCGTGCGCAGCAGGTCATGAAGTGGATCTACCACCAGGGCGTTACTGATTTTGAGCAAATGACCAACTTGGGCAAGTCGCTGCGCGAGCGGCTTGCCGAAGTGGCAGTAATCGAACCGCTGCGCATCGTGACTGAACAAGTTTCGGACGATGGAACCCGCAAGTGGCTGATGGCGTTAGGCGAACGAAACGCTATTGAAGCCGTATATATTCCTGAGCCAGGCCGGGGCACTTTGTGCGTGAGCTCTCAGGTGGGGTGCGCGCTTAACTGCTCGTTTTGCTCTACCGCGACACAAGGATTCAATCGCAATCTGGAGACCAGCGAAATAATTGGTCAGGTTTGGCGAGCCGCGCAGGCGATTGGTCACAATCCCAATAACAGACTTATTACGAATGTTGTGATGATGGGAATGGGTGAGCCGCTGATGAATTTTGATGCGGTGGTCCCAGCGATGGAGTTAATGCGCGATGATCTTGCATTTGGACTGGCTGGTAAGCGGGTTACCTTGAGTACCGCGGGCCTGGTACCAAAAATCGACGATCTGCGCGAGGCAACAGACGTGAGCCTGGCAGTGTCACTGCATGCGCCGGAAGACGACTTACGTAATGAGTTGGTCCCGCTAAATAAGAAATATCCAATTGCTGTACTATTGGAAAGCTGTCGACGTTACGTGGCCGGCAGAAACAAATCGCGAGTGACTTTTGAATACACATTGATAGACGGCGTAAATGACCATCCGGAGCACGCGCGCAAGCTGGCCAAGCTGATGCGAACGGTGCCATCGAAGGTGAATTTGATTCCGTTCAATCCATTTCCTGGTACCTCGTATAAGCGCTCATCGGACGCGGCGATTGAGCGGTTTAAGCAGATTTTGATGCAGGCGAATTTAGTCGCCACAGTGCGAAAGACCAGGGGTGACGACATAGATGCCGCGTGCGGACAGTTGGTCGGGAAAGTAAACGACCGAACTCGAAGGCAAGCGCGGTTTAAGGCAAAGCTAGAGTCAATGAACCAACCACTGGGAGTGTAATCAAAACATTATGGTCAGCAGCATTTTCGATCGCGGGATATTCTTAACAGGTCTGGTGATTGTTGTGCTTTGTGCCGGATGTGCCTCCTCCTCTTCGTCCAGTAGAGAACCTCAGCGTGACACGCGAGCACAAGAGTTAGCCCAGGTAAATATTCGACTAGCGGCAGGCTACCTGGAAAAAGGTCGGCTGGAGCTCGCTTTAGAGAAAATCAACACTGCCTTACGCCTGGACCCGAAGTCGGCCACCGGACACACTGTCGCGGGCATCATTCATGAGCAGATCGGTCAGGCAGAGATGGCTCGAAAATCATACCGTCGGGCAGCCTCGCTGGCTCCGGATGATGGCAACGTACTGAATAATTATGGTCAGTTCTTGTGTAAGAACGGACAAATAGAAGAAGCGATTGAGAAATTTGATAAGGCGGTAAGTCAGCCTTTTTATCACACCCCCCACGTAGCGATGACCAACGCATGTGCTTGTCTGGAAATGGATGGGCGCATCGAGCGCGCGGAGCAATACTGCCGCAAAGCGCTGGAATCGAATGCAGAATATCCAGATACCCTGTTTAGACTCTCGCGTATAATGCACACTGCGGGAGAAGACTTTAAAGCGCGGGCTTTTTTGCAGCGCTTTGAATCTGTGGCACAGCATACGCCTGATACGCTGCAGCTGTGTTACGACATTGAAACATCTTTGGAGGATCAGTCCGCCGCGGCGGATTGCGCCAAACAACTACGAAAGCAATTTCCAAAATCAAACCAGGCTCGCGACCTGGATGGTGAGGCCTAAGCCCATGAATGCCCAAAACGATGATTCGAATCGGGACGAATCTCAGAAGCTAGATCAGATATCTGAGAAGTTTGGTAAGAAGCTCAAGAAAGCTCGCAAGTCGAAAAATATCGACGCTACGGAGCTTGCCAGGTCCCTGAAAATGACGGCAACCCAGCTGCGATGGTTGGAGGAAGGTCAGGGGGGTCGGCTTGGGCCGGCTGTTTATTTGAGTGGTTACCTGCGAGCAGTGGGGCGGGCCACCGATATAAACGTGGATGAGGCGCTCGCTGAGATTAAAGCCAACGATGATGCCAAGCTGGTGCACGATACAACTATCGTCCAGGCCACGCGTGAGAACTGGCATCGGCCTCATAGAATATTTGGTTACGTAGCGGCAACTGCTCTGGTTGCTGTGCCGCTGGCATTTGCGGTTTTATACGGATTCCAGGGAAATTTCGGAGGCACGGAAGAGGCTTCTGATCAAGACGGCAGTCCGGTAGCTGCTTCGATGACGGCAATGCCAAACTTGAATAAGCCCTTATCGACTGAATCTGCAACTGACTCGTTGCGCGATGGCGATGCAGTGCTGCAATCTGGTCTGGAGGCAAGCGAGGCACCTGCTGAAGCTGAAGCGGCACCACAGTCCGAAGGTTTGGACGTTGTCGACGCAATGGACACCGAGTCGGATGCTGTTAGCTCTGAAGACGACGTGGAAACTCGACAATTCCGGCTTGAGCTTTCAGAGCCCGCCTGGATGAGCGTAGAAACCATGGCCGGAGAGCGTTTGGAATACGGGCTGGTGAGTGCCGGGGCCATATTGGAGTTTCCCACCAGCAGAGGCTTGGTGATCAAACTGGGCAACGCTGATGCCGTTACTGCCTCTCTGGGTGGTGAAGCCTTCGATTTGGCAGCAGTAACGCGCAATGAACTGGCTAAGTTCTCCATCCCTGCCACTTTATAGCTAATCTGTAGTTTCATCTGGCGCAGGTAGTGGAAAACTGCCCGCGCCCCGTTCATAATCTCGCCCCTTGATAAGGCGAAACCTATTCGCTTCCGCGACAGGACGAAACTATCCACAATGAGTTCAAGTAATCCCATACGCAGGGTCAAAGGGATGTACGACCTTTTGCCTGAGGCTATTCATACCTGGCAGCGAGTTGAGCGCGAAGCGTCGGCAGTGCTCAATAGTTACGGATATGAAGAGATTCGTTTGCCCCTGCTGGAAAAAACCGAACTTTTTGCGCGGGCCATTGGTGAGTCAACGGATGTGGTGTCGAAGGAGATGTATTCGTTCGATGACCGCAAGGGCGACTCGTTAACCTTGCGTCCAGAAGGGACCGCAGGCTGTGTCAGGGCTGTCTTAAACAATGGTCTGTTGGGCCAGCATCAGCGTAAAGTCTGGTATTTCGGTCCAATGTTCCGGTACGAAAACGTGCAGCGAGGTCGTAACCGTCAGTTTTATCAGATCGGTGCCGAAGCCTATGGTCAGGTTGGTCCTGACGTTGATGCAGAACTCATTCTGCTACTGGTCCGCTTGTGGCGTCGTTTGCAGCTGAGCAATATTAGTCTTGAAATCAACAGCCTCGGAACGCCAGAGTCTCGCGCTGCATATCGGGATGAGTTGGTTGCGTATTTAGAGTCGCATCGCGACAAACTGGATGCGGATAGTATTAACCGGTTGAGCGTCAATCCTATGCGGATTCTGGATAGCAAAAATCCGGACATGCATGACGTTATTGCAGGCGCACCGGTCATGTTGGATCACTTGGACGAAGAAAGCGAAGCACATTTCGCCAAGCTGCGATCCATACTGGATGCCGCTGGCGTTGCATATACGGTTAATCCGAGGCTGGTAAGAGGGCTGGACTATTATTCCCGTACGGTATTTGAGTTCATAACCGACGAGTTGGGAAGCCAGGGGACGGTATGCGGAGGCGGTCGTTATGATGCGCTGGTGGCGCAGCAAGGTGGCCCAGATACGCCTGCGGTGGGATTTTCCATGGGCGTGGATCGCCTGGTGGAACTCATGCAGGTTCAAGGCGTCGTAGATGCAGCCCCAACGGCGAATGTCTATATGGTGTTGGCCGGGGAGGGCGTGCGCCAGGCAGGTTTGGTCCTGGCAGAACAAATGCGGGATCAGGCTCCCGGAATTAGAATAGAAACGAACATGGGTGGTGGAAGTTTCAAGGCGCAGTTTAAGCGCGCCGACCGTTCTGGTGCTGATTTGGCGCTGGTAATTGGCGAGGATGAACTGGCCAATCAACAGGTTACGATCAAGTTTTTGCGTGAAGATCGGAAGCAAGAAGTATTAGCGATTACGCAGCTGTCTGAATGGCTCAACAATTGGTTTTCAGATAAGCATGGGAATTTAGCCGCGAAATAAGTAGAATCGCGGGTTGCATTTTTGATTGAAAGACAATGGCAAACGAATATTACAACGATATAGAACAAGGCGAAGCGGTCAAAAAATGGCTGCAGGAAAATTACGGCGCGATCATTATGGGTATCGCCCTCGGTTTTGCGGCTTTGATCGGCTGGCAGAGATTCAGTGACGGGCAGGTTGCAGCCAAGCATGGCGCGGCAGATGCGTATACCGCTTTGACCGAAGTTACTGATACTTCATCCGAGACATTTGATCCTCAGCAGCAATACAACGCTTTTATTGATGCTAATGACGTGGGTGAATATCCCGCGCTGGCAGCTTTGCATCTGGCGGACATTGCGGTGGAACAGGAAAAAATGGACCAGGCGGTAGCGCTTTATAAAGAAGCCGTTGACCGCGCAGAAATTGGTCCGGTGAAGTCTATTGCCGCATTAAGGCTGGCCCGCGCCTACGTAGAAACTGAAAAATTCGACCAGGCTCTGCAGCTGGCAAGCGAATATGGCACTGATGCTTTTGTTGGCATTGGCGAAGAAATTCGAGGTGACATTCTGGTGCTGCAGGGTGATAAGGACGGCGCGCTAGCTGCTTACGAGAAAGCGCTCTCTTCGCAGGAAGTAGGTGTTGGCAACCGCCAACTCTTACAAATGAAGATCGACAATCTGGGCGGAAACTCCGAGCTCAGCGAATCCTAATCTTGCACTGCTCCAATTACAAAGGTAACAGTATGTCGTCGCAGTTCCGTTCTCCAGTAACTATTCTGAAATACACAGTACTCTGCGCTGCAGCATTGAGTTTGTCCGCATGCTCATGGTTTGGTGGCGGTGACGACGATCTTAAGCCAGCCGAACTGGTGGATTTTTCACCAAGTCAGAAAGTAGAAAAGCTTTGGTCTCACGATGTCGGTGATGGCACAGAACTGATTGGTATCCGTCTGACCCCCGCTTATGCCAGTGGACGCGTTTATGCAGCGTCTGTTGATGGGAATATAAAGTCCCTGGACGCGGTGAATGGAAAAGTGGTTTGGGAAAATGAAACCGAACTGCCTTTGACCGCTGGCGTCGGCTTGGACGGAAATACTCTGGTGGTAGCCAGTGAAGAGGGCGATGTCTTGGCATTTAGCGCCCAAGACGGCTCACAAATGTGGCGATCGAAAGTTTCGTCAGAAGTTTTGGCAACACCGGTAATTCACCAGGGCATGGTGATTATTCGGGTACAGGATGGTCGGGTTTTCGGTTTTGACGTGAGTTCAGGCGAACGTCGATGGGCGTATGATCGATCAATACCGCTGCTGACACTGCGCGGTAACAGTGACCCGGTGCCATTAGATGGGCTGGCCTTTATGGGATATGACAGCGGCCACCTGGTTGCGCTACGAGTTACGGATGGCATGCTAGCTTGGGAAGAAGTGGTCTCCAATCCATCTGGTCGAACCGAGCTCGAGCGTATGGTAGACGTCGACGGTCAGATTGCACTGACCAACTCGGAGATTTACGCGGTTAGCTTTCAGGGAAGGCTGGCAGCATTTACTGCCAATGGCGGGCGCAAGCTCTGGGTTAAAGACTTGTCTTCTTATACCGGCGTTACCGTCGGACCCAATTCTCTCTTCGTAACTGATGTTGATGATTCGGTCTGGAGCATGGACCGAGCCAGCGGTGGCACGCTGTGGAAGTTAGACAGTCTGGCGCGCCGTGATTTGGGTTTGCCTGTGCGCCACGCCAGCACCATAGTGGTAGGGGATGCCATGGGATATTTACACTGGATTGATCCTGAATCTGGTGACTTTGTCGCTCGCAGCCGAGTTGACGATGAGCCCATTGTTGCGGCACCTGTAGTTATTGGTGACACGCTATTCGCTTTAAGCCGAGGTGGAGAGCTGGCGGCTTTTCGCATCGGAGCTTTAGCTAACTGACATGTCAGCTGTCGTGGCCCTGGTGGGCCGTCCTAACGTTGGCAAATCCACCCTCTTTAATGCGTTGACCCGCAGTCGAGATGCAATCGTTGCAGATCTCGAAGGACTGACACGCGACCGCAAATACGGTCGCTGCACCATTTCCGAGCAGCCTTTCATTGTGGTCGATACCGGTGGCCTGATTGAAGGCGCAGACGGCCTGGATGCGCTGACGTCCGAACAGGCCTTGTTGGCTATCGAAGAAGCCGATCTGGTACTGTTTGTTGTCGATGCCCGTGCCGGTGTATTACCCGAAGATGAGCATATAGCCCAATTGCTGCGTAACCGCGGTAAACAAACTCTGGTCGTTGCCAACAAGACAGATGGATTGGACGAACAGGTCGCTATCGGTGAATTCTTTTCCCTCGGCTTTGAACAAGTGCTGCCCACTGCGGCGGCTCATCGGCGCAACATCAATGGCCTTGTGAGCACAGTCGAAGAGCTGTTGCCGGCTGAGACTGCTCTCGAATTTAGTCTTCCTGCCGAGGCTGATGGCCTCCGTTTAGCGATTTTGGGACGGCCTAATGTAGGGAAGTCCACCTTGGTCAATCGTTTGGTGGGCGAAGAGCGAGTGCTCGCGTATGACATGCCTGGTACTACCCGCGATACCGTTTATGTTCCGTGGGAACGAGATGGACGCAAGTATGTGCTTATCGATACCGCTGGTGTTCGTCGCCGCAGTAAAGTCGATGACGCGGTAGAGAAGTTTTCGGTTATCAAAGCGTTACAGGCCGTGGATGCGGCCGACGTGACCGTGTTGTTGATTGATGCTCGGGAAGGAATTGTTGATCAGGACACGACGATTCTAAGCTATATTCTCAAAGCGGGTAGGGCGGTGGTTATTGCCATCAATAAATGGGATGGCCTGGACCCGGACGATCGTGAACAGGTTCTTTCAAACCTGTCTAGAAAACTGAGTTTTATCAGCTATGCGGAACGCGTAACCATTTCGGCGCTGCACGGCTCAGGTCTGCGGGAGTTGCTGAAAGCGGTGAATAATGCGGCACTAAGCGCCGCCGTGGATGTGTCGAGCAGTAGGCTGACTCGAATTTTGGAAGATGCCTACACGGGGCACCAGCCACCGATGGTTCAAGGTAAGACTGCCCGTCTGCGATTTGCCCATTTGGGTGGGCATAACCCGTTACGCATTGTGATTCATGGAAGTCGTACCAGCACCTTGCCCGAAAGCTACAAGCGCTACCTGGCAAATGAGTTTCGAACTGCGTTGAATCTGGTGGGGATTCCAGTTTTTCTGCGTTTTAAAGACGGAGAAAATCCATTTTCTGGTAGGAAGAACAAACTTACTGACAGGCAGGTTGCCAAGCGCAAGCGACTGAAGAAGTTCGTCAAGAAAAAGTATAAAAAATAAAGCCTTAATGTATATTGTTTAAGTTAATTGTCACAGCGCTTCGGTGAGCAATGCGTCAATTGTTTGGTCCTTTTCCACCCACAGCTGATTGAGCCATTGGGCGGCTTGCGCCTTTAACTCATCCCGTTTATGGGTATCTATTCGAATGAGCTGTTCAGGTATTTCCCGTTGTTTGACGAGGACATCAATTTTTTCCACCCGACCACAAAGTAAGTCCCAAAGGGTTGGCACACCATCAGGGTAGACGATGGTGACATCAATGACGGCACTCACGTGATTCTGCAAAGCGCTCAAGCTCAGCGCAAAGCCGCCGACTTTTGGCGGTAACAGGTGCACATATGGTGACTTGCTCCTTGCGTGCTTATCCTCGGTGATACGGGTACCTTCAACAAAATTCATCAAGGTGACGGGTATGTGCCGAAACTTTCGACACGCACGCAGTGCAGATCGAACGTCCTTGTTCTTGAGCTTGGGGTTTTTCGCAATCTGGTCTTTGGAATAGCGTTTCAAGAACGGGAAATCCAATGCCCACCATGCCAGCCCCATTATCGGGACGTAGATTAATTCGTGTTTGAGGAAAAAACGCAGCAGCGGTGCCCGTTGGTGTAAAACGCGCTGCAAAACCATAATGTCCACCCAGGACTGGTGGTTGGCGATCAGCATATAGCTTCTTTTGCGATCTATCTGCGCCTGAATATCTACGTTCCATTGGGTTTCCGGCTGGTTTTGCCATATCCAGTTGTTGACGCTAATCCATTGTTCCGCAATCTTTCCCAGGATTCGGCGAATTCTCGCCCGCAGCCAACGTCCCGGCGAAATTAGCTTAATCAGAGCCAGCGGCAACAGCAGGGAGCACCAGAAAAAGGTGTTCAAACCCATAATAAGGGCCGAGGCTATGCCTCGAAGCATGCTGCCTTGGAGTTCTGGCTTATCCGAATTTAGTGGGGCGGTACGTTCGGTCATAGTTGCAACTGCGTAAATCCATTGTGACCCAGTATTTGGGGGTTTGTTGATCAGACACAAGTTTCTATGCGTCGACACAATCGAATGCTTTGATGGATTGCGTGAAACCTAGGATAATACGCGACCATTTGGCTACGAACGAGTCCGAGCAAAATATGGCTGCCCAGGTTATCGACGGCAAAGCGCTTGCTGACAACATTATCCGACGAATTGCCCATCAGGTAGACGAGCGTCTTGCAGCTGGCAGACGGCGTCCTGGCCTGGCTGTTATTTTGGTAGGTAGTGACCCGGCGTCCCGAGTGTATGTTCGCAATAAGCGCAAGCGCTGCGAGGAAGCCGGTATCGTTGCTAAAGATTATGACCTAAGCGCGGAGACTAGCGAAGAGGAATTACTCGCTCTGGTCGCTCAGCTTAATGATGATGCCGAAGTTGACGGGATTTTAGTACAAGCACCGCTGCCGGTGCACATGGATGCTCAGGCGGTATTCGAAAGTATTGCCCCGCATAAGGATGTCGATGGATTCCATCCGACCAATGTCGGTTTGCTGGCTTTACGGCGGCCTGGGCTGAGACCTTGCACGCCCCGTGGCATTATGACAATTCTGCATGAGTACGCAGTAGACGCGAAGCGTAAGCACGCAGTAGTTGTCGGCGCTTCAAATCACGTAGGTCGACCCATGATGCTGGAGCTTTTGCTAGCCGGCGCGACGGTCACCTGTTGCCACAAATTCACCAGAGACCTGCGCCAACACGTGGAGTCCGCAGAGATTTTGATCGTCGCCGCGGGCAAACCGGAGCTGGTACCGGGTAGATGGGTGCGTGAGGATTCGGTTGTTATTGATGTGGGTATTAACCGCTCGCCCGAGGGTAAGCTAATTGGTGACGTTGAATTCGCACCAGCTAAGGATCGCGCGCGCTTGATCACGCCGGTTCCAGGTGGGGTGGGACCAATGACGGTAGCAACTTTGCTGGAGAATACTTTGTTGGCCGCCGACGGAATACGGGATCGCTAGCGCTGCATGAAAACCCCGCTAATTGCGCTATTTGTCATAGTCAATTTGATCTGGTCAGGCAGCTGCAATGGTCAGACCTACCAATTGGCAACGCAGGCTCTGCAAGGTAGTGCGTGGCACGATGCGTTGCGTACGGTGGTGGATGGGTCGCTTGGACCAGATACAAAAATTTATGGTGGCGGAATTCTCGGGGTCGGCGAAGATATTTTGCGTCGTATTGAGCGAGAGGAAGTAGATGGCTGTCTTTGCTTGCCCTCGGAGCTAATAAGCATTGACGCTCGCTTTGAGTCTCTGTCCGGCGAAATACTTATGGAAATTGACCGGCTTGATCCTCGACTGCTGGATAGCCTTCGGTCTAAAGCTAGCAGGCTTGGATATGATTTGTGGTTGGTTGGTAGATTGTCCAACTGGAAAATTTGGCAGATAGAGTCTAGCCCGCGTAATCCATCTATATTTAAACACTGGACCCCGACGGCACAGCCGGTACTTAGTGGTGCGCTACAAAGACTGGGGCAGCGTGTTGTGACGGTCCCTCTCTCAGACTTGCAGGCGGCTATGCATACCGGCCTGGTAAATTCGGTTCTGGTCTCATCCGATATGTTGGTTGAACAGCAGTGGCAACTGGCGGGTTGGCAAAAGTCCGAAAGTATCCGGCTATCCGTCCCGGTCTTCTTAGTTATGCGTAAGGGCGAATCTGTTGACCTTAAGAATGTGCCCTGGGAACCAGCGAGGTTGGGCGGTGACGTAGCAGTTCAAGCCAACTATCTTCAAAAGGCGCTTTCTTGGATCCGGAATGTGGAGCCTCCTGCAGACAAGGCGGTGATCCAGTTGCAAGAGATTCTGCGCACTGATTGAACGAGTTGCCAATTAAGAATCGGCACTTGGATGTGTGTGGGGGATTCTCGATTTCGGCACATTGGGCCGTACTTAAGTGTTGTGTGACAAATCTGGTGAAGGGCTTGTGGATTCTGGCGCGTTCGCCTCTGGCTAGAGTACTGGTTGTCAGTGCGCTCTATTTAACCCAGCTATAAATTCTTAATGATCAAACCACAAGCACGCTAGCAGCCCTCCAGGCACACGCCTGGAGGGTTTTGCTGTGATGCTATTGCGGTGATGCGCCAGTGGCTCCAGCGCTACTGTTGGCTGCCGGCTTCTGCGACTCGGACTTCGCTGTGCGCTGTGTATCCGGGTCATCGCTGACGTACCATGGCTCGCCGTTATCGTTGAGATAAAGCTTACGCATCTCTTCCAAATTGAAGGGTCTCGACCCAATACGCCCGAATATAGCGATTTGGTGGCCAGTCTCGTCCACGGCCCGATCTCTTTCCAGTCCACGATTGACTGAAAGGGCCGGTTGATCGGTCGGGTAGTGCGCAATCAGCTGTGGTTTAGGTGCCGGACTAAATCCATAGAAATTCGGCTGTTTGTCTGGCGCGGTGAGATGAACCACTTTGAGACCGTTCTGACCGTCCGCAACGTACGCGTATTGGGTAGCGTTTGTAGATGCAACAGAAACATCGTAAGCGTCATTGAGCGCGCCTCCTGCGGTGAACTTCTCATATAGTTCAGGATGCTCAGGCCGGGTAACGTCTACGATCACCAGGCCGTCTGATCCAGCTGCCACATAGGCATAGGTCCTGGCGATATGCAGTTTGCGAGCATTGCGCAGATCAACACGGGCTCCCTCTACCAGTTTGGCTTGTTCCGGCAATGTGACGTCGACTACCTCTAAACCTCTGCTGGTAGTTACAAACAGATAGCGGAATTGCACTGCGGATGCTCGCACGTCTGGCAAATCAAGCACCTTGGCAACGTTTGGATTCATTGGGTCATCCATGTCGACCACAACCAGTCCTGCGTCAGACGCAATGTAGAACCAGGTTCCCGCAATGGTGAGGTGTCTTGCGCCGTTCAGGACGCCGTTTGCGTTCCAGGTTAGTGCCCGCTCCAGCTTATTGTTGCGAGGCTCTCCATCCGAAAGCGTATTGACATCAACGGCGATCAAGCCTTCTTCGCTGTCGGTGATAAACGCGTAGTTGTAAATGGGGTGGAACGGCTGCTCCTGGTTTATCTCACGCATCAGCTCGCCTTCATTGCGCGGCGGGAATATAGGCTGAGTCGTCGGTAAAACGACGCACGTTGCATTTTTACTCTTGATGCGCGTGTTGTGTCCAAGAGGAGAAAACGGTGCCGTGATAACGCGCTGAGAGAAGCCCTTGTTAGCGATAGATGCAATATCAAACGCCTGGGTGCCTTTCTCGCCTTCGGCGACAAAAAGGTACTCGCCACGATGCTGCAGACAACCTACGGTTCCCGTGCGGTGTTTGTAGGCTTCCTGTAGTTGCTGACCGTTTTGTTGGTGGTTCTCATACCAATCCGGATAGGCATAACGATGCAAGTAGCTGCCGATTACCGCTTGCGGCTCGTCCCACTCGGTGACTCGGATGCCATTGATTTGACCTTCTGTGCCCACCCAGGCGGTGTAACCCATAAAGTCTACAAACTTGGTTCCGAGCAGCAATAGCTGCGCCATGATGGCGTTATTGTCATTTTCCTGGGACAGGTGGCAATCCGTGCATTGCTTTGTCTCAGTTTTTCTCGCGGTATGCGGAAAGTGCGGCGCAAATGCCTGAGAGCTAAATCCAGGCGCGGAAATCGGTGGCTGCTGGATGTAAATCAACTCCCGGTTTGCATTCCGTGATGATAGTACCAACGCCGATGACGAGCGGACTGGCGCAATCTTGTTGTGCTTGAGCTCGCCGTGCTTGCCAAGCTGGAACATTTGGTCCCGGGTAACCTGTGGATTATAGGTTGCAAAGCTTCGAGTCGTGTCGCCTTCGTATTTATGTACCTCGGTTTTCCAGTTGGCTTGAATGGGCAGGTGACAACCTGCACAGCTGGTTGTCCAGGATGTATGGCAGGAGTAGCACAACATATTGTCGTAGCTATGCGCGCGCTCTTCCGGGTCAACATTCAGACCCCAGTCTAAAGAGTCAGTATCGTTTGATACCAACTTGGCTCTGGCTGACTTCTCGTTGTAATCGGGGTGACCTGGCGTGACGTTATCCTTGAGTAATGAAACTTCCCATTCCATGTCTGGATTAACCAGGGATCTCTGGATCAGCTTGCCGCCTTGCCATTCAAATCGCTTCTTCCCATCGGGGTTACGCTTTAGTGACAGATCATTGCCTGCTGGCGGTGCCATGGTGCCACTGGTGAGCAGGGTGGGGTACTCATCTACCGTGCCGTGACAGTCGATACACTTGATCTCAACACCTGCCATGACTTCGCCAACCAGGTGGCCATTACCGTGTGAGTCCTGGGAGAAGTGACAGTCCACGCAGTGCATTCCCACATCGGCGTGAATCGAGGACATATGCACGGTCTTGTCCCACTTGTTGGGATCGTCGTTCGCTACCACATCACCCTCGGCGTCGAGTAGGTTGCCTTCACGATCGCGCTTGAAAATGCCTCGGAAGTTCCAGCCATGACCGTGGTAATCAGCAAACTGGGTGTCGTTTAGCTGAGGGTTCAGGTCGCTCACATTTTCCAGGAAGTTAAGGTCTGACCATTTACCGCGGATGACCGCTTCTTCTGGGTTGCGATCTAACACATCCCGCATTTCTTCGTGGTTGGGATAGCGCTGTTCCTCTGGCCACATAAAGGGCGCATCAGACTCGTAATCCCACATGATGAAGCCCAGATACGTATTGATAAACATATTGGGTTGGTGCATATGACAGATCATGCACTGGCTGGTCGGTATAGACCGTGTGAACTGGTGTTTGAGTGGGTGTCCTGGAACATCCTTGGGGATGGTCGGATCCACCGTGTCTGATTTTCCGGTATTGCCGTATTTAGCGTAGGGTCCAGAGTGCTTCTCCCAGCCATCGTTTGCATACACCACGTGGCACGATGCACAACCAGAGTGGCGGAAATCACCAGGGTTGTCATTGGTACCCATAAACCACATTAGTGGATCATTCAGACGGGTTTTATGAATATTGAGAACCGGAATTGCCACGCGGTTACCGGTGCCAGGGCCCCGGTTGCTTTGGCGAATGTCTGGTCGACCGGGTTCCTCTAATCGCTGCTGTAAGCCCAGCGCATTTGGTAAACCGGTTTCTGGGAATAGGTTGGCGATGTTTCTGCCACCCCGTTCGAAGACCCGGAAGACGTCGGCTGGTGGAATTGTCTGCCAGGTGGGCATGGGATACATGACTGGCAATACGCCCCGCTTGGTCATTTTCTCCGTTACTTCTACGGGGTTTTTAATGGTGACTGCTTCGCCATCCCGGCTATATGACTCGCCCAAGATATAGCGTTTGTACGGAAGAATCCCGTTGTTGTATGCAGCGCCACCCCATAGCATTGCGCCGGTTGCCATAATGCTGCGCTTGGCAGCCTCGATGATTGGGAGGTGGCATGCGCCGCAGGCCTCGTTGGCAACGCGCAAATCCGACGGATTCACAAATCGAACAAATTCTGGCGATTCCTTGTTGAGCAGCGCATACCCATCACGCGGATTGGTAGAAGAAGGATAGTGCCAGGTCTTGGGTAGCGTGGGCTTGACGTGGGCCTTGTCAATTTTGGCTTGATACGCATCGCTGTAATGCGGAATGGGGTTTGGATATTCAATCAACCCCATGGTTGAGTCGTAGTTTTCGTCTGGATCGTGAGCCGCATGATCGTCATGAGCCTTTCTATGCGCTTTCTCCGGCTCTCCTGACCAGCGAATGCTGGCATCGCCCCCGTGACAGTCTGTACACCCAAGTACAACCGCCTCGGACGCGTGCATGGTCTTCTTGTCAGTGGCGGTGTGACAAGTTACACATCCCTCGCTCTTTTGATCCGCTTGATCCCAGCTTTGGAAACTGGGAGCGGGTGGATACTCCGGGTAGTCGATATATTTGGGCTTCTCGCCCTCGGCTGCGATCAATGTGACCGGAACCGCGATGGCGGTAACTGCAATAATGCGCTTGAACCAAGTCATGTTCCGCTTCCCGTTAGTATGTGATGGTGACGTTAGCCAATACGGAGTACTGGTCTTCGTCGCCAAATAAGTTTTCAAAACCTTCGCCTGGAATCAGCCCTGCTGCTGATACCCGCACAATGACGTTCTGCGACATATAGGGTCGCCATATCATCGAGACGGACGCATCGAGTCCAATATCACGATCAATATCGCCTTGGTTTCTTGCTACCTCCAGAATGGAGGTGTCGTCGAAGGATAAATGATTGAGGTTGACCGTCAGGCGGGTCTCAGGCGTGATATCGAAGTCGGCACCGATTCCCAACAGCCGTAGCCCTGGATTATCAAAATTGCTTTGCCCCAGTTCTCTTGAAGATCGCATGGAGGGCAAGATGGAATTCCGACCGGATAGTATGACGCCGCCGCCACCGACTAGTGGTACGGTTTGACGAATCCAGTAGCTGGTGTCAGCCCCTGCAAACGTTGGGTTTTCAAAGATGCTATCAAAGCCATTGGACTCATCGTCAAAAGGATCATCGTCGCCGCTGGCGTACATTGCTGACAGGCGAATACGGGTCCAGTCAAAGTCCATGGATGCTTCAGCGGCGAAGAAACCGGCTTCGATGTCGGTATCTTCATCGACAAAGGTGCCTGGTGTGACTTCGCCCACGGCGTAGTAGGCGGATGCGGTCAAATTCAATCGACCAAAGTGTCCGTCACCATTTAATCCGAGATAGGTAACGTCATAATCTCTGGGTCGTTCGTTGCCCAGAGAAGCGGGACGCGCGATAAATCCATTTTCATCAAAAAAGAATTCATCTTCTCGATTACGGTTGTGCACGATGGTCGCCTGGCTGAAAAATCCCAGCCGCGGCCAGTCCTGGAAATACATGTTTGCCAGGAAGATGTCATCGTCACGCAAACCGTCTTCAACTGCGTTCAGGCCGCTGTTTGTATCCTTTTCAACACGTCTGATCCAGCCCAGATTGTATTGATATTTGTTGTTGTCGCGGTTACCGAACAGTCGAACACCGAACTGGTTGTCCTGAAATAAGAAACCCCGAAAATCGGTAGACCAGGGCTGAATTCCAATGCGCACGCTGTCGAAGTCATAGCGATCTGAAACGTTGCGCAAATGTTTATCGAAAAACAATTCTTGGACTGCTACGTGAGAGTCCTCGCGAGTTTTTTCGTTAAACCGAGGGTCGATATCCAAGAACCTCAGCTCATCTACTTCGACCCGGTTGTAGTTGAACGCCAGCGTCAGGCGATACTCGTAGTCGGGTGGGCGGAATACGGTATTGCCTTTGTAGTACACGGCACCCACCAGGAAAGTTTGCGCCAGGATTAACTGATCATTGTTACCAAACACACCTATGTCGCCCGGATCATTGCTCGACTGGGGTCCAATCGGAGTAGGAATGCTGCGGGGTTCGATGACGGTATCGGAAATACCAAGCAGACTTAAAAACCAATCGTCATGCAGCGGTTTGTCACCTTTGTAGGTATTTTGGTTGTACGGATCAAACCAACGCTGCGGCATTACGCCCAGGTTTTCCATTAGTCGCCAGCGATCAGGAACCGGCACGATATATTCTTCGTAATTGGTTAAGTCCCGAACCGATACTGGATCTACGCGATCTGGGTAGACGGTTACTTCGCGTGGGTTGCGACGCTCTTCGCGAGCTTCACCAGGGCCTGCGCCGGGGCGGCGTCGGCGTTCTCGTTCGCGAACTTCCTCGGTTTGGTCAGCCATCACTACGGCTTGCGTAATGGACTTGGCGAATGCTGCCATTGATTGTGCTTGGGCAGGCGTTGTCGCTGCCGGCAAAGTCAGCGCGGCAAGTATGGCGGTTGTGAGTGCTTTATGCCTGATCATGATTACTTACCCTCACAGACTTCTTGTTCGTCGCTGCCAATAAATGGCGCTTGTGGACACTGGACATAACGCAATCGAACCCCTTTCGGAGTAAGTTGATCGGCGCGCATTTCCTTGGGTGCATTGTTGATGGTGCCGAGCAATTCTCCAGCATTATGTAGGCCCAGGAATGAAATCATATCGTCCTGATCTACACCGTCTCCAGAGACGCCAATTCCACCTATTAACGTGCTGCCTCGATAAATGGGAACACTTCCGGGGAAAATTTGAATGCCATTGGCTAGCCGGTTGATTGCCGTACAATTGCGCGGAACGTCATCTTCAAAACCGGGTACACCCAGGACGAAAAACAAATGCTGGACTATGCGATTTAGTACCAAGTCCAGCTGTAGCCCAACGTTGAATGGGCTCCATCTTTCAAATGGTTTGCTGAAGGGGCCTGGAGCCGTGTTAACGGCACCGTCAGGAAAATAGGGTCGGGACAGGTTACCGCCAGATCGATCGGCAAACGCGAATGCCCCATCATCTAATGCCGTTGGGGAGTCCAGGAACTCTTTGGTATCGGCAACGTAGTCAGCGAATACAATCGTTTCGTTGCCTGGTGT
The DNA here is from genome assembly GCA_964630895.1 of uncultured Gammaproteobacteria bacterium. Classification (GTDB taxonomy): domain Bacteria; phylum Pseudomonadota; class Gammaproteobacteria; order Xanthomonadales; family SZUA-38; genus CAZVYE01. Next base: position 24,277 of record CAZVYE010000020.1, read on the forward strand.
TGCATCGGCATTGGGATACGTAACATTGGGTGCGCTGCGCAAGTCATCGCCAGCGTAGCTGCCAGAGTAGAACGACGCTGTGCGGGCCTTCTGCAAAGACACATCCAGCCCAAAAATCGGCGCGTCACGTGTGCGAGCGACACCCAAAATTTCACCGTTGGTATCCACCACCGAAATGCTGACTCGCGCGGGTGTGCTAATGGGACGTCGAATCTGGGCCCGGGCAGCGTTGGCAATTTTTAAAGCCTCTTGCAGTAGCACTCGTACTTCGTTTTCGCTTAGTGCATTCGGCCCATCTGTACCTGCTTTTGGAGCAAATCTGGGTTGATTGGATTCGTCCACAAGTACAAACGCGTCCAGTCCGGGGAAATCAGTGTCATCGGGTCGAATCCCGGACTGTGGTTGACCAAACGCGGTGCCTTCCCGAATGGTCCCGTCAAAATAGCTGTTCAGCGGTGTCAATGCACCTGAACTCCCGTTGATGCTGGCAAACGGTGGCGCGGTGTCCGGTGAGGTGGCCAGGTTGGCCGTTGTGACATCTGAATAGCGAAATGTCTTACCCTCTACCGTGATGCGGTTAGCGCGACGATCGTTAGGTGCGGCGTAACCAAACGTTCCAGCGACCGCAATCAGCTCATCGGGGTCTCGGTCAAAATCAGAGATAATGGTATCCAGGGTATAGAATCCATCTGACTCAATGCCAATGCCACCGACGGGTACGCCATTCATATAAAGCGGCATACCGCCCGGGTCGGCAGATAGCCCCAGCGGAGAACGTTTTGGCCCGACGTTGGGCGACTCGAGGGGACGATTGACCAAATCCGAGCAAGCGAGCTGGCTGAACTGAACGCCGAATAGGGGGCCGCTAAACTGGCCGATCTCACCGGGATTAAAGTGCTCCTGCACAATCTGGCTGGCGGTGCGAGAGGTAAATGCGTTGCCTTCTGAGGAGAGGTAAGCACCCGTTATGGCTTTGGCCACCGCTGACAGCTCGCTGGGAAGCACATTGAGTTCTTCCAGCCCCCCGATGGCACCTTTACCAGAACGAATCGTAAAAGTGTCCGGAGCGCCGGTCATCTTAAAAATAGCCAGTATGTTGCCAACCCGGTCGGCAACTGCAATTACGGCAGGTTTACCTTGCGCGGATGCCTCAGCCGCTGCTTGCGCAATAATCTGCTGCACGTCGGCGACGGCAAGTTTGGATGTTGGACTAGCACAAGACCCAGTGCAGCCAGAATCTGCGGTAGATTGTGGTGGTGGTTCGCTGGATCCTGGGTCCTCCGAGCGGCTTCCCCCGCCACAAGCGACAATGGTAAATGCAGTAGTGATGGCAAGAGCAGAATGCTTCCACTTGGCCATGATCTTCCCCTTGGTTTGTCCTCTAATCCGCCCAGCGTTTTAAGTGCTGGACGGATGCCGAGCAAAACTTATTGCTCGGCTAAATTTAAATCTTCAAAAATATGATATTTGTGACAGCTGACACACGTTGATGCAACTTTTCCGCGTTCATTCTCGCCCCCATGACACGCCTGGCAAACCTCAATGGCAGGCATGTTCACATCGTCGCTACTGCTGGAACTACGCACATCAGTGTGGCAGTCAGCGCAAGCCATAGTCGTATGACTTGCGTGGGTAAAGTACGATTTGGGGAACCAGACTCCGGCTACTCGAGTAGGAGCAATGTCCCACCCCAACATTTCGCCTTCGCCGGTTTGGTCAACGTAGTGACAAACGCCACAGGCGCGACCTTCGAACAAATCCTGGCCGACGCGTCGTGATTTACTGCGTGCCCATGCCAAGGCCTCCTGGGTCTGAGCTCTGGATAGGCGCTCGCCGGGACGTCTTCGTTGACGTACCACTGCAGGGGCGGTGACATCGTCATAACCTCCAACCAGGGCTCGATTGGCGTAATATTCTTCCAGCATATAAAGCACTTCTGCTACTTCGCCATGGGGCACTTCGCGATCAGGGGCTTGCGCGTCAAAACCCAGTCGATGGCAATCTTGGCACATGCTCTCAAAATTCACTTCCTGCATTTTGGCACCACCAGCTTCCGGGCGATGGCAGGATTCGCAGTCCAATGAGGTTTTGCCCCGGGTCGGGCTATTGATCCCATCAGGGTTTAAGTGAACATCGTGCGGGAACTTGAGGTTAGAGTCCTCAGATAGAGTAGGGCTGTCTAGCGGCTCTCGCCTTGGCTGGTAACTCCCATCTGGCGCCCAGGCCGCCAATTCCACCTTAAACTGAGGGTGGTTTGCGCCAAAATCATGGGCATTAGCAAGGGCTGTTTTTCCTGCTGTGGTGGAATCCAAATCGTCGTGGCAATCCTGACAAAGCGCCTGATCTTGACGCACCAAACCGTCTAAACCGTTGTGATCTCGATGGCAAATGCCGCAGGCCGTATCTTCCAGTTCGGGAAGAGCGAAAAACTCTGGGTCCGCGTGAGCCAGGGTTTTGCTATGGCAGGATACGCAGGCTTCGTCATTTACCCGTTGGAACGGTTTCAAATGACACGAATTACAATCCTCACCAAAATAGTGGTGTGCCGATTGAAGTGTGCCGGCCTCCCAGAGACTATCGTCCGGAACCAGGGGGATATCACGCAGTTTGCGCTGGGCGTCGAAAAGATTACCCATCACGGGTATCAACAAGCCGATGGTTAATACGCCAATAAACAGCAACCACGACACGCCTCGTTTGCCGAGCCATGTATCGCTAAGCCGGAATGCTCGATTAGCAAACTTACCAGCCGAAGCCTCACTAGCCACTTCGACTTTTTCTACTTCGACGGCTGCTTCGTAACCGGAGGGTGGACGTACAATGCGGATAACATAGGGCCCAATTTCGATACGGGAGCCATATCCGGCACCTGCGGATTGCTGTAATTTCCCGTCGACCCGCACGCCTACTGCGATTTGCGATTCAACTCTGAATCGGCCGCCCTTTACGGGTACGATTCGAGCGTGCTCTAAAGCTACGCTTACATCTGAGAGAAAAAGCCCTTGTCCGGCTGCCCGCCCAATGGTGAGCGCGTTACCTCCGAAAGTCTCATCCGAATGGGAGACGGCCCCTTTTTTCTTGCGATTAATGGTCCTGATAAGCCAACGCATGTCAGTCGTCCCCAGCCGTTACCAATAGTAAAATACAGAAACAATGTGCGCGATCAGCGCGGCGATTAACGCAAACGTTATCGGCACATGGAAATACAGCCATATTTCCATAAGTGCTTGATATTGCACATCGGTAGCCACCTTTTGCGCCAGGTTTTTCTTCCGGCTCAAGAGGTCAATAAGTTGCCGCAGCCGCTCCGACTCTTGCCCTCCGGCACCGGCCAGAAAATCAACCATGGCAAACATGGTGGGCATTTCCTGCGTTGCTGGTCGCTGCGAATCCTTATCATTCTGCAGGTTGTCCAGCATGTCTTTGGTACGCTTGAGCGCTGCAGCCGAGCCGTCTCTCGCCATTAATTGGGCCCAGACACCCCCGCCAAGCTTGGTGTTCTCGATAGATCGAATAACGATCTGGTGGGCTTTCGGCCCCAGCTTGTCTGCAAGCTTTAAGCACTCTTCGTCAATTTCCGCGATCTCTTGCAGCATGGCTTCTCGGCCAGCGTCTGCTCGGTTGCGCGTCATCAGCGTGGGGTAGCGTAAATAGGTATAGATGCCAAAGAATCCACTCACGATGACTATCATCATCAGCGTGTACGCTAAAGTGTGGATGTTCCAGCCAAACTGAAAACCGGTGTGCAGCGTAGCGACGACGATGAGCGAAGTACCCAGATACACGTGAGCTGACAACCAGCCCCGTAAATTGCCCATGCGATTGTTGTAGCTGCGCTTGCGCATCCCAAACAGCATGAGCCAGAGAATGAGAACTGCCCCAATCGTGCCCAAGGTATATCCAAGCCAACTACCACCGTTGGGTCCGTCCACTGGCGAGTGCCAAAAGTAAGCGACAAAACTGGCCAGCAGCAGAATGACAGTCAGCCAAAGGTACCGGTAACGGCCGTAGGTCAAAAACGAGTCATGCATGCTTGCGAATCCTCCTTATGACCGCGATTGCGCGTAACCGGACAGATCTTCCGGGTTAATCCGAATTGCGGCACCTGTAGGGCAGGACCGAACGCATGCAGGTCCACCTGGAACGCCTTTGCACATATCGCACTTCACTGCTTTCTTCTCGCCAGTTGCTTTCTTTTTACCGCCTGGATCCTGACCAGGTCCGGGTCCTCGTCCAAACAAAAGCCACTGGATAATTCCAGGCTTCTTAGGTGGTTGGGCAGACATGTGAATTACGCCGTACGGGCAATTTCGCTGGCAGTTGCCGCAGCCGATACAATTATCCGCGATGAACACTTCGCCATTTGGAGCGCGGTGGATTGCATCCGGTGGGCAATCTTTCATGCAATGCGGGTGCTCGCAGTGCCTGCAGGACGTGGGAACATGGATGGTGGCGAACGTTGGGCCCGCCTCGCGGTCCAGTCGCGACGTTCCGTTGTGGGTCTCGGCGCAAGCCTTTTCGCAGTTGTCGCAGCGCACACAAAGCGCTTCGTCGATAAGCAATATATCGGTTGCTTCGCCAACTCCCTGGGAAACCAGAAACGAGATGACGTCGCCGCCTTCTGGTTGCGCCTGCATCTTCAGGTTTGCTGCGGTACGCTGTCTGTGCTCGGCCTGCAGTCTTAAACGAAGTTCTGGTTCACGGATCAACAACTCTTTGAACGCGGCACCGTCGAGTCGGATGGTTTGCGTTGCAATCGCAGCCCGGGCCGTAGCAGAGCGAACGTTGTCGCCCAGCAGCGCCATTTCCCCTACATAGTTGCCCGCGGGCACATAGGAGAGCACGACTTCGCGGCCGCCGATATTGCGCGAAATAGTCAATGACCCCACGCGTACTAGATGCAGGCAATCGCCAGGTTCGCCTTCTTCAAAAATGGTGTCGCCCGCTTTGAAATTCTCAATGGTTGCGGCAGCTACAATGTCGCGCAACTTATCTGCACCGGTTTCTGGCGCGAATCGGCTTTGGATAGCACGCATAATGAATGTCTCATCAATAACGCGCTTCACGGCGTCTACAGAGTTGATGAGCTTATTCATGGTTCGACGTGGCGTTTCGATGAGTACGCAGTTTGGACCCGCCACCGTGGTCGCAGATCTTCTTCGACCCGAAATGAGGCTCATCTCACCAAAGAACTCGCCCTGATTTAGCCTGATGCGTTTGTCGTTCTCCTCGTCGACGATGATTTCAACAGAGCCTTCGACGACGCAATAAAACGTATTGGTGTAATCGTTACGTTTAAAGATGGTTTCGCCGGGCTTGGGAACGCGCACATCGCTGTCCAGCATAAACTCGCGTAGCTGCAGCTCGGTAATGGGTGCCAGCAGCTTGACGTTATTCTGCACCTTGACCAACGCTGCGTGGACATCAGTGAACCCAGGCATGGCTTTAAATTTGTCGCGTAGCAGGGGCTCGTCCGCGGGTTCAACATTATTGCCATTGATGAACTCAATGACTTCATAGCCCTGATTCATGGCCTGCTTGATCAGCGGATATCCGCCAAGCGCACCAATAATATATAAGCCGGGCACGTTGGATTCGTACTTCGGGCTGATGGCAGGCACCGATGCGGGATCTTTGTTGGGGAATTCAATGCCGCAGGATTCTACAAACCGGCGCGGCGGGATGGCGCCCAAGCGGGCAATAATGCGATCCAGTTCTATGGTTGCCTGACCATCTGGCATATTCAGGACAAGCTTGCCTGGTTTTGCGCCATCATCGACAGCCTCTACGTGATCCACATTGGCGTCGTAGTAGCACTCGATAGTGCCATCATCGATGGCTTTTAAGATTGCCTGGTTATTGCCATCTTTTGCGCGCGCAAATTCGTCTCTGCGATTCACGATCAGCACGGTATTTTGTCTCGCCAGAGCGACCGCATTTTCGATTGCGGCATCACCCGCGCCTACAACCGCTATGGTTTCGCCTTCGTACTCGTCGGGGTCATTGAGCTGATACTGTACAAACGGCAAATCTTCGCCTGGCGTGCCTAGTTTTCGCAGATTGCCCTGCAGGCCGATGGAGAGGACCACGTTTTCGGCTTGAACCGCGCCACCACCTTTGATTGATAAGGTGAATAGGTCTCCCTCTTTAGCAATCCCGGTTACTTCGTTCTGGTAATAAACATTGGTCTTGTGGTGCGCAATACCTTTATTCCATGCGTCCAGAATGGCTTCCCGCGAACCCGCCTTAAACTCTAGTGGGCTGCGCAGCGGCAATACGTCTGGCTCTGCCATAACGTGCTTGCCCTTCTGATACAGAAAGATGGTGTTGGATAAGTGCTGCTCGGCCTCCAGGAGAACGTGTGAAATTCCATTCTCTGCGGCTCTAGCGGCGGCGCTGAGTCCTGCGGGTCCCGATCCTACGATCGCAACTTTAAAGACTTCGGCCATGCGTGCCCCCTCTAAATTGTTCCCGACGCTAATGCGTCACCCCTTAACCCATTCCCGCAAACAAAACAGTCGCGGGCTTCTAATTGGCTTCAATTTGCGGCTATTCCCCTGAAGCACGCAATTGAATAAAAATTGCGGCGCAAATTGCTGCTCGATGTAGGGTTAGATTTATAGTCTATGCAGCCGGCGAAAGCAAATTGATCTGGGACAAATTTGCTCAGAACTACAAGTATTTATCCAACCACTCCAAAACTTCTTCCCACCATCGGACAGATGCGTCTCTGGTGCTTAACTGATGGCCGCTGGTGGGGAAGGTAACCAGCCGGCTCGACACGTCTCTGCTGATCAATTCGTTGTATAAAAGGTAGCTTTGAGTAGGGTTTACGCGGGTATCGCGCAGGCCGTGTGATACCAGAGTAGGCACGGTTATCTTGGGCGCAGAGCGAGATGGAGATAAACGATCTAGCCAGGTATGGTCTTCCCATGGCAGAGAGCCCCAGGTAGATCGCCGGCTCCACAGATAGTCCGATGAAAACTGAGAGAAGACGTCGTAAATTCCCGCATGCACAATCCCGGCTTTGCTTTCCGGATATTGGGCAAGTACCCAGTAGGCAAGGTAACCACCATAAGAATTGCCAATCACCGCCATGCGGTCGGCGTCAACGTAAGGCTGGCTGCGCAGAAAACTAACAAACTGATTGATGTCAGCCAGCGGTGCAGACAAAGGGTCACCCTGGACTGCTCTAGCATACGCCTCGCCAAACCCGGTTGAGCCAGTCGGGTTGATGGCAGCAACGATATATCCGGGACTTGCCAGCATGCCTAGATTCCAACGTCTGTTGAACTGGTCTTGCCAGGATTGGTGAGGGCCACCGTGTAGCGCTAGCACCACGGGCCACCGGCGGTTTTCACGAAATCCTTCCGGTTTCACCAGCAACGCATGTACCTGTCGATCGGCAGAGACTTGCAGCGTAAAATGCTCGATCTCGCCACCTCGCGTGGTGGCCGTCCAAGCCTGGTTAAAACCTGTTAAGGCCGTTATTCGTCTTCCCTGCAGGTTGCTGCGATGCAGCTGGTCAGGTTTGTAGGTGCTGCTGTTGATGAAAAAAATATCTTTCTCATGCACCGAAAACTCACTCACGCTACCCGGAATGGCCAATGGGTCGGATACCTTGCCCGCCTCGTCGACACTAAACAGGCGCTGCCTGGCTTTATGATCCGCAGAAAAATAGATGCGTTCTGTCGCCGTACTGGTCGCCCAGGTGTCTGGCGAAACCTCAATCCCGCTAATCAAATTACTCACAGAGCCGCTGGTCAGCGAAAGTTTGTTGAGGCGCGTGCCATGGCTCAAGGTTTCTACGGTTGGTTTGGCACCATAAATAATGTGCTTGCCATCTGGCAGAAAAATTGGCTGGAAATCATTCGCTGGATTGCGCTGGGTTAGATTGCGAGGCGGCTTGCCGCGCTCGATTAAGAATACGTCGAGATTGCGCTGTAGGTATGGTGGCAGGGCCGTGTTGGCAGAAAATACGATGGCACCG
>CAZVYE010000021.1:0-31772 GCA_964630895.1 uncultured Gammaproteobacteria bacterium
GGCCAGCTCGTCGGACTGCGCAATCACGTTTATATCGTGCCCATGTTATCCATCGTGGAAAACCGTACGTTTGACCCAGATATGGTTACATCCATTGCTGGCAAACGCTGTGGTTATCGCTACAACGACCGGATTATTCCACTCCTAGACTTAGGCCAGAGCTGGCATCCGGATATTCCAGTTGCAGAATCCACCGAGCCACTGCTGGTGATTCTGCAATCAGCCCATCATCTGTGCGCGGTCCTGATCGACGAACTCATTGAACAGCGTCAGGTCGTGGTGAAGTCAATGCAGGGCGTATTTCAACATCTGCAGGGTATATCAGGAGCCACCATATTGGGCGACGGCAGCGTTGCGTTGATTTTGGATGCAGCCTCTCTCAACCGACAATCCGAGATTTTCACGCGCAGCAAAGACTCCGGTGCGCGCCCACAGGAACCGCAATCATGAGTACTGGATCGAATGCTAGAAACGCGCAGACTCAGGGTGGCCAGGCTATAGACCTGTTTGATCTGCAGCAGGTAGGCAACCAGTACCTGACATTCACACTGGGTGGCGAAATTTTTGCCGTGGGCATTGAGCACGTAAGAGAAATCGCCACTTTTGATAATGCGACAACGGTGCCCCGCATGCCGGACTTTATTCGCGGTGTAGCCAATATCAGAGGTGAAATCGTTCCCACAGTAGATTTGCGTACGCGTTTCAAACTGGACCCCGCGCCCAGCCATGATGAAGAACTCATGCTTATCATCTCGCTGGCTGGGGAAGAAACGGAGCGGCTGATTGGGGCGTTGGTGGATGACGTCTTGGACGTGGAGCGGATCGAACCTTCCAAAGTACAACCTTGTGAGCAGTTCGAATCAGTAATTGATGCCCGCTACCTACAGGGCGTAGTCGCCCGCGACGACGACACCATAATCATTATTGACCCGCACCGACTCTTTAGCGTTTCTGAGTTGGCACAACTAGACAGCCTTACCGAAGATGAGCAAGTCAATTCTTAAAACCAAAGACTTGAAGGCCCTTCGGCGCCTGACATTCGGTGGCACTCAGAAAATTGTCACCGCAGAAGCCCTGCAGCAGCAGTTAAATGACCATATCGAATTAGACAAACCGCTGGAGCTCGATTGCCAATCCATAGAAAAGGCAGATTTCACTTTTTATCAATTGTTATTTGCCCTGTTATTGGCTCGAGCGAAGTCTGACCGAGCAACGCATATCAAAGCCAATGATCGCTTTGAGTCAGATTGGCGTACGCTGGGATTCGATGCGCATTTTGCGTGGCAAGATGACGGTCTTATCAATGCACTCAATCACGAGGCCCCCGGTTGAGTGCGGCCAGCCAGCCAGAACGAGTATACGAATTTCCGTTCACGTCGGAGCACTTCGAGTTTTTGCGTGATCAAGCCATGATGCATGGCGGTCTCAACATTCCCCTGACCAAGAAGGAATTGGTCTACGGTCGTATCGTTAGACGCATGCGGGCCACGCAAACGCCATCCTTTGACGCATATTGCGACACGTTACGCACGGATGAGAGCGAGCGTGAGCATTTTCTTAATGCCCTGACTACCAATATCACTCAGTTCTTTCGAGAGCCCCACCACTTTGACTTTATTCGCGACGAGTTAGTACCGACATGGCGTGAACGACTGGCAAAGAGTTCAGAGCTCATCCGCATTTGGAGCGCCGGCTGCTCCAGCGGCCAGGAGCCTTACACCATTGCCATCACGCTCAGCGAATGCTTCTCCCAGGCTGAACTAAGACGCTTTAGCATTATTGCTACGGATTTGGACACGACTACTCTGGGTATTGCTGCTCGGGGCATATACACCGAATCAGCAATTGATAGCCTACCCAAGCCAATAGTAAAGAAGTATTTCCTCCAGGGCACCAGCACCAATGCGGGCATGGTGCGTGTGGATTCTCAAATAAGAGAGATGGTCAGTTTCCGCGCACACAACTTGAAAGACGCTGACTATACCGCCTTCGGAAGGCTCGACGTTATATTTTGCCGAAACGTGGTTATCTATTTTGATCAAGTACTGCAGCGCAAGATCTATGCGGGATTTGCAGACGTTTTAAAATCCGACGGACGTCTTTTTGTGGGACATTCTGAGAGTTTGTTTGGCAAGGGCGATGACTTCAAACTGATCCGCCATGGCATTTACCGCAAGGCGTTATGATCATGGCACAGCTCCCAAGCCACCTCACCTACACGCCACTCAATGCGGATTGCGCCGTCATTCCGCGCACGTTTCAGGCCAAGTCCAATCGCATGTTGGCCAAAGTTGGGCCTGGACAATATTTTGCCTGTGACACCGGTGATCGTATCAGTACTACGCTAGGCTCCTGTATATCCGTGTGCGTGCGCAATCAATCCACCGGGCGCGCCGGCCTGAATCATTTCATGCTGCCAGCCAACATCAAAGAAGGAGAAGAGCGTTGGGAAAACACTTTAGTAAGTAGCCCGGCTCGCTATGGAACAGTCGCGATGGAACGTCTGCTCAACCTGGTTCTTGGTGATTTTGGCAAGCGCAAGGACTTGGAAATAAAGCTCTTTGGCGGCGCCAATGTACTGGATGCAAAACTGGATATTGGCACCCGTAATATAGAATTTGTCCGCGATTACTTAAAGCGCGAACGCCTACCCGTTTTAGCCGAAGATCTAGGCGGCGAAAACGCCCGAAAAATTTTATTCGATACCCGAACCGGTGCCGTTTATGTGCGCCTCCTGGGCAGAGCCGATCGTTCGCAAATCAAGCAGGAGGAGTGGCAGCATTTGCAGGGTATCGAGCAGGAACCTGTTGGTGGCACTGTGGATCTGTTTGAACCACTGGAGCCCTCGAAGTGAAGATGATTCGCGTACTCGTAGTGGATGACTCTGCGCTGGTTCGCCAGCTCATCACCGAAATGCTAAACGAAGAACCAGGCATTGAGGTGGTTGGGCGAGCAGCAGACCCCTACGCAGCCCGAGAAAAGATCAAAAAGCTCAACCCGGATGTAATTACGCTCGATGTAGAAATGCCCCGAATGGACGGGTTGAAGTTTCTTGAAAACCTGATGCGGCTGCGTCCCATGCCCGTAGTAATGATCTCTTCACTGACGGCCAAGGGGACCAAGCAAAGCATGCGTGCCCTGGAACTGGGTGCGGTGGCTGTTATTCACAAACCCAGCGCCAATTTGCAAACCGAATTACCTGCGTATCAGCAACACATTGTCGAAGCAGTCCGAAGTGCAGCCATGGCCAACCTGGATGCTCTGGCCGCCACCGTCAATGAAACCCAAGTGCAGCAGGAGCAATCTCAAGCCGTCGTCAGGAAAAGCGCAAATCGACCTGATGTCGCGAAAGGGGAACATGACATTGTGATTGCCATAGGTGCCTCCGCCGGCGGCACCGAAGCGATCGCAACAATACTGCGCATGCTGCCGGCACAGATGCCACCGATTCTGATTGTGCAGCACTTGCCGGTTGAGTTTAGCGATGCGTTTGCAGCCCGTTTACAAACTGAGTCAAAAATGGAAGTCAGATTGGCTGCTGATGGCGAGACTATCAAACCAGACACGGTCTACCTGGCCCCTGGCGATGAGCACCTGCTTATCAGTGGCTCAATACGGCGCCAGCATTGCAAACTGAAACAATCAGAACCGGTAAATCACCATCGGCCTGCAGTAGACGTTTTGTTTCATTCGGTTGCAGAAATCATGGGCACTCGTGCAATTGGTGTTATTCTCACTGGCATGGGCACAGATGGTGCAAAGGGGCTATTGGCAATGCGATCTGCTGGCGCTTGCACCATGGCACAGGACGAAAAAACAAGCGTTATTTGGGGGATGCCGAAGCATGCAGTGGCGTTAGGTGGGGTCGAGACCACGCTACCGCTACAAAAAATTGCTCCGGCACTGGTTAACACCGCGTCTGAGCTGATTGGCAAATCAGCGCAACGCGCAGTAGGACACTGATATGGGTATCTTGAAGTACGCAATTATTCCAATCTTACTTTCTATCGCTGCAGTTGCAGGTGTGTTCTTCTTGACTGATCCGGTCATACTTGCAGCATCATTTGGATTGGTTGTGGTTACCTGGCTGCTGGCTTTGCACCTTTCAAACAAGGCCTCAGCGGCAGATGAAGACGAAGAATCCGAGCAAACCCGCGTGGAAATGCGGCGCGCTACCTTGGATATTATTGAGCGCATTAATGCATTTTTAGACGAAGAGCTGGCGCTCTTAGACGGTTCTTTGCAAAAGATCCAGCTTCTGGCAAAAGATGCGGTGGTGTCCCTTACCCAGAGCCTGCACAGCCTCAAACATCAGGTCAAAAGACAATCTAAATTGCTACACGAATTGGCTGGAATTTGGCGCGGCGAAGAAGAGACACCCAAAGAGGAAGTGCTAAGCATCGGGCAGTACCTGGACGACTCAGCTTCTGCCATCCGCTATTTCAGTGCCCTGCTCAAAGACATCGACGAAAGCGGCAAGGCGCAGATTGTGCTGATGGAAGAGCAACTAGAACACATCCATTCAATTCGCGACCTCGCTGACCATCCGGATAGTGGATGCGGCCGCGAGATTCGTCGCAGCATCGTCGCGTTGAAGGCCCGCACTGAGCGCCATATTGGAGCGCTTCAGGGCGAAAAGACCGAAGACCCGAAGCGCAAAGGAGCATCTGTCGCAATACGCCGCATGGCACAGGCCAGAAAACAAATGGCACACATGCGGGATGTGGTCGCCATGAATGTTGCAGCGTTTTCCACGCAGAGCACCAAGGACGTCAACGCAGCAGTACAGTCTTTGCAATTCGAGGATATTGTCACCCAGCTCGTAGATGGTGCCAAACAGCGTCTTGCTGATATGAATCAACTGGTCACTTCTCTAAATAAAGAAGTTAACCATCTCAAGCTCGTAGCATCTGCTGAAGAACCAATTGGTGTGCTGAAGGTTGTGCGTCAGATCGAAGCTGACATCGAAGAATATACCGAGCGGCTCAAAGCCTCTCGTACCGAGCCCGTAGGTCAAACCAGTATGGATGAGGGTTCTGTGGAACTATTTTAGATACGCCAGGAATAAAAAAATCAAATAATTCATGTGCTTGGCGTAAGCATTTGTGACAACCTGTCAAGAAGAGCTGTGGCCGCTCCAATTTGGCAAAATCAAATGCTATAAAGGACTTATTAACAGGGTCATTCCGCCGCGCGGAATCCAGACTATAGGACTGTTCTATGCGATTAAGAACGCAAATCGCTCTCTTGATTCTGATCTTGATGAGCATCACTGCCATCGTGGCTGCGTTTGGTTGGAAAAATGCGGCTGAAAGTCAGTCGGTATTAGGCAACATCGCGGAGCGGCAAATACCCCTTTCTAAGTCTGCTAGCGAGCTAGCTGCGCTGCAGGTACAGCAATCTATATGGATAACCCGCTCGTTTGACTACGCCGGGGATGGAGACCTGGATACGGCAGAAAGTGCAATATATGAGGCGAAAGAGCTGCATCGCTCCATTCTGGATCAGTTTGCCCTGCTTGATGAGTTCAACTCAGCGACACGTGAAGATTCAATTTTGCTTAAATCTGACAACTCGGAGGATATAAGCCTGGCAGAGTCCATAGACGCATTGAAAGTTGAATACGCAACGTTCTGGACTGCTGCGGAAGAAATATTGCAACAGATAGAAGACGGTAACTTCGCCAACGTAGAGTCAGGATTGCTTTTTTTCGAAGTTCAAATGGGTGAACTGACCGAAAACATGCAATCCGCAGTAGCAGCAATCGGTGAACAGGTTATCGAGATAGCGGATCGCGCGGACGACCAAGCGCGAGATGGCATAAACACCATCGTTACCGTGTCCATTATAGGGATTCTGCTCTCTTTGATCTTAGGTATAGCGCTGTTCGCCAATGTCCAACGTCGGCTTGGGGCAGACCCGTCCGAGCTCGCAAAAATCGCAGACGAGCTGGCCAACGGGAATCTGTCTATCGATATAGACAGCACTCGAGGCGGCGCTTATGGCGCAGTTGCCAGCACCGTGGTTCGTCTGCGAGATGTAATTGCGGGGATCCAGCAAGGTGCAGATGAAGTACACAACGCCTCGCAGCAAGTGTTGACCGGCAATACCGATTTAAGCACACGTACGCAAGAACAGGCTTCAAGCCTGGAAGAAATTGCCGCGAGCATGGAAGAAATGACAGGAACCGTAGGGCAAACAGCGGAAAACTCGCGACATGCAGAAGACCTTTCTAAAGCGATGCGCGACAAAGCGGAGGAAGGCAACCGCGTCGTTTCGTCCGCTGTAAACGCTATGGATGCTATTGAGGTATCCAACGAAAACATTTCTGATTTTCTGGATCTAATCGATGGGATCGCCTTCCAAACAAATCTACTCGCGCTCAACGCGGCTGTAGAGGCGGCACGAGCTGGCGAACAAGGCCGTGGTTTTGCGGTAGTCGCAAACGAAGTACGCAATTTGGCCGGCCGCAGCGCAGACGCTGCCAAAGAGATCAAAAAGCTGATTGAAGAAGCCACAGAAAGCGTAACTGAAGGCATGAAGCTGGTGAACAATTCCGGTGTAGCGCTGCAGCATATGGTGCAATCGGCCAATGAAGTGACTGATCTGGTTTCTGAAATAGCCGCAGCCAGTGTTGAACAATCGGAAGGCATTACTCAGGTCAACAAAGCCATCGTGCAAATGGAAAATATGACCCAACAAAATGCCGCGCTGGTAGAAGAAGCGGCGGCAGCAAGTCAGTCAATGGGAGACCAAGCTAATTTACAACGTCGTCTTCTGGCTTTCTTCCAACTGGCGCAAAGTGCCCCAGGACTTTCCGAAAAAACGCCAGAAGTAGAACCCGCCACAACGCTCGCCAAACCGGAAGCACAGGCAGCGCAGCCCGAATCCAAGTCCGCATCTGCGTCTGCTGCTCAGGATGGCTTTGAGCCATTAGATGCCCAAACGCCGGCTCCAGAAGCCACCGACCTTGACGTAGACGATGATCTTGATGACAACTGGAAGCGGTTTTAACGCTGTTTTTCGCAAAAGTTTCTTGCCTAAAACACGAATGCCGCATTATGGTGCAGTCCTGTTTCAGGCCTAAACGATGACCGCATCAGAACGACAACTAAACGCACTTATCGTAGACGACGACGCTGACGCCGCTGAATATCTTTCAGAGCTCCTGCGCAGCATTGGTGTTACGCCCCACGTCGCGCGCCGAGTTCGCCAGTTAAAAAGTGCCTTACGCAATAAACCTGACGTTGTGTTCCTGGACATGATGCTGCCAGAAAAAGATGGCGTGCAAATCATCGAAGCCCTGAGCAAGGGCAACCTGGATGCGTCGGTTGTTGTGGTTAGCGCGTGCTCCGATCGCATTCTGCATGGTGCCGAAAGCTTTGCAAGAATGTCAGGCCTGAAGGCGCTTGGTCACATTCGCAAACCGGTCTGGAAAGAAGACCTGGAAAAAGTATGCCGTCCACTGCTTAAAAGAGGTGGTGACGAGGTAGAGCTGGAAGAAAAGGAATTTCTGGAGTTAGCCAACAGCGGGAAGCTCATAAACCAGTATCAACCCATTGTTGACGCCAAGCAGGCCATTGTTTCTGGTCTCGTAGCAAATGTACAACTCAACCATCCGCGGTTGGGACCAACCTCACCCACTGGCATGTGGGATACAGCAGAAGCATACGCTGCGGAAGATGCGCTGCAGAAAATGTCGCTGCAGAATGTCATGCAAGAAGCACAGGCATTTATGCGCGAGGGCTTTCATCTAAAGCTCACGACGGAAGTGTCGGCAAAACGCTTGGGGGATCCTACGTTTACCGATTACCTAATCGACCTGGGCCGTAAAGCTGGCATTCTCCCTAGCAACATTTGTCTGAGCATTACTGAAACCGAACTGCGCAGAAACCTGGTGCCTTGCCTGGGCAGCATGGTGCGCCTGGGTATGCGAGGCTCACAGTTTGCCGTTGAAGACTATGGCAAGGGCAGCCTCTCCGGCGGGATGCTCGCCTGGCTTCCCGTGGACTACCTGCGCATTGACCGCAGCCTGGTTTCAGCCACTTTACGCGACGGCGATGCGCGTAATCGAATCATTGATATCGTCGAGTTTGCCAGTCGCCAGGATCTGCAACTGGTAGCAACCGGCGTGAATAGTGAAGCCCACCTAGGATTGCTGCTGGATTTGGGCATCAATTTCTTCCAGGGCCGCGTGTTCACCAAACCGCGTCCGTTTCAAGAAATGGTATTCTGGTTGAAAGACAGCGCGTACCGCCTGGGTGAACTGGGACTGGTCTCACAGCTACGACCTTCCTCCAAGCGCAAAGCCTGATCCAGATCGCGAACAAATATACTTCTCATTTTTTTTGCAAAATCTAGCAAGGAGTAATCTTGATGCCTATTCAAGCTGGTGAAAAACTGCCGGACACTAAAATCACCATCATGCAAGATGGTAGCCCTACGCCAACCACGCTTGCTGAGCAGATCGGTGATGCAACCGCAGTAGTATTTGCCGTCCCAGGTGCCTTTACCCCTACGTGCTCAGCCAAACATGTCCCGGGCTTTGTTGAGCAAGCAGATGCATTACAAAGCAAGGGTGTGGAGAAAGTAATCTGTGTTTCCGTTAATGACGTATTTGTTATGCATGCCTGGGGGCAAGATCAGCAGGTGGGCGATGCAGTCACCATGGCTGCGGACGGTAACGGAGAACTGGCGCGTGCATTGGGCATGGAAATGGATGCTACTGGATTTGGAATGGGCGAGCGGTCAAAGCGTTATGCGATGATCACCGACGGCGATACCGTGCGCCAGGTTTATGTAGAAGCACCAGGAGAGTTTCGGGTAAGCAGCGCCGAGTATATTCTAGAGCAGCTCTAGCTAAGGCCGCTCTTGGCGTATACGCTGCGCGATTGACTCTGGAATATCTTGTTTGCGGCCCTGTGCGTAGTCGTAATACACAATACGCCCCAGCCCGGTGGCCGCGACCTGCCCATGGGTCCGGCTAAATACGCCGTAGTGCATGACGAAACGATCTGATTCCAGGTCAGAAATACGAGAGCCCACCAGAAGCTGGTCTGGGTACTCCAATGGAAAACGAAAACGGCATTCGGTGTGGGCCAAAATAGGCCCCCACTGATTAGACTGCATTTCGTCCATGACGCCCGCCTGGGCAAAATGTGCAATGCGCACGTCTTCAAAATACTTGAAGTAAACAGAATTGTTTACGTGGGCAAATGCATCCATCTCGCCCCAGTGCACATCTCGCTCTACGACGCAGCTGTAGACGTCCTTAAAAGCGTCCACAGTCTGTACTTTCGAATGCGCGCCCAGGTCTTTGTTACTCGTCTGCGTCGCTGCCATCTTCAGGAGAGTTGTCTACTTCGCCTTCCAGATTCGCTTCAGCATCATCTGAATCAAGTGCATCCTCTGCATGATCGTCTACATCGACCAGCTCTTCGTCTTCATCGTCCATGCTTTCAATTTGAGCGACGCCTACCAGCTTTTCGTTCTTGGACAAACGGATCAAGGTCACCCCTTGTGTGTTGCGCCCCGATTGACTGATTTCTTCTGCCCGTGTCCGAACCAGCGTACCGCCATCGCTGATCAACATGACTTCGTCTTCGTCGTCGACTTGGACGGCGCCTACGCAGACTCCATTGCGTTCGCTGATCTGGATAGAAATAACACCCTGGCCACCGCGACCGTGACGCGGGTACTGGTCCACTGAGGTGCGCTTGCCAAAACCGTTTTCGGTAGCGGTCAAGACATCTTTGTCATCAGCAACAATCATCGACACGATATGCTCGTCATCTTTGAGTCGTATACCAATAACTCCACGTGCTGTGCGGCCCATGGCACGAACGTCATTTTCATTAAACCGAATGCACTTACCCCCCGAACTAAACAGCATGATGTCTTTGTCACCATCGGTCAGTGCCACGTCAACCAGATAGTCTTCGCCAAACAAGTCCACCGCAATGATGCCGTTGGCACGGGGTCGAGAATACGCTGAAAGCTGGGTTTTCTTTACGATCCCTTCGCGTGTAGCAAACACCAAATACTGGTCATCAGGAAAGTCTCGAACCGGCAGGACGGCATTGACGCGTTCGCCCTCTTCCAGCGGAAGCAGGTTGACGATGGGCTTACCTTTGGCTTGACGGCTGGCCTGGGGAAGCTCATATACTTTGATCCAATACACTTTGCCACGACTGGTAAAGCACAACAGCGTGTCGTGCGTGTTGGCCACCCATAGTTTGTCGACAAAATCCTCATCTTTCATGGAAGTAGCCGACCGGCCACGCCCCCCGCGCCGCTGCGCGCGATAGGAAGTCAACGGCTGAGACTTGGCGTACCCTGAGTGAGACATGGTGACGACCACATCCTCCTCGCTGATCAGGTCGGCAAGACTGAGACCGGCAAACTGGTCATTAATCTGCGTTCTGCGCTCGTCTCCAAACTGTTCAACCAGGGCCTCCAGCTCTTCCCGAATAACTTCCATCAAACGCTCTGGGTTTGAAAGAATATTCAGCAACTCCTGGATAGTATTGATAATTTCTTCATATTCTTTAACCAGCTTTTCTTGCTCAAGACCGGTCAAGCGATGCAGACGCAGCTCCAAAATTGACTGAGCTTGCGTCTCCGAAAGCTGGTATTGCCCGTCGTGCAAACCAATGGCTGAGTCCAAACCATCCGGGCGTGAGGCGTCCGCTCCCGCACTTGCCAACATCACGTCCACCGTGCCTGGTGCCCATGTTTTCGCAACGAGCGCTTCGCGAGCAGCCTTGGGATTCTCGGACGTCTTGATTAGCTCAATTACTTCATCAATATTTGCCAGTGCAACCGTCAGGCCTTCCAGGATATGGGCGCGATCACGAGCCTTACGCAACTCAAATATGGTTCTTCTGGTAACAACTTCGCGACGGTGCTTCAAAAACGACTGCAAAACTTCCTTGAGATTCAGCAATCGTGGGCGGCCATCCACCAGCGCCACCATATTGATCCCAAAAACACTCTGCATTTGGGTGTGCTGGTAAAGATTATTCAGAACCACCTCGGCCATTTCGCCGCGACGTAGTTCTATCACCATGCGCATGCCGTCCTTATCAGACTCGTCACGCAGCTCGGTGATGCCCTCTATTTTTCGTTCTTTAACAAGCTCAGCGATTTTCTCCAACAAACGCGCCTTATTCACCTGATAAGGCAATTCAGTCACGATGATAGATTGCTTGCCGTTGGCTTCGTTGGTCTCTATGTCTGAGCGAGCGCGAATGTAAACCCGACCACGCCCAGTGCGGTACGCCTCTCCGATACCGGCACTGCCGTTAATAATACCGGCGGTAGGAAAATCTGGCCCGGGAAGGTGCTCCATTAAGTCTTCAATTTCCAGATTCGGATCGTCGATTAGCGCTATACAGGCCGCTACGACCTCATTCAGGTTATGCGGAGGGATATTGGTCGCCATACCAACGGCGATCCCGGCTGATCCGTTAACCAGCAGGTTGGGCACACGGGTCGGCAGTACCGTTGGCTCATGCTCTGACTCATCGTAATTGGCGACGAAATCAACAGTTTCTTTTTCGATGTCCTTTAGCAGCTCATGGGAGAGCTTAGACATGCGCACTTCGGTATAACGCATGGCCGCAGGCGCGTCACCATCGACAGAACCAAAGTTACCTTGACCATCTACCAGCAAATAGCGCATCGCAAAGGGCTGCGCCATACGCACGATAGTGTCATAAACAGCGCTATCCCCATGGGGGTGATATTTACCGATGACGTCACCGACTACACGCGCAGACTTCTTGTATGGCTTGTTCCAGTCGTTGCCCAGCTCACTCATCGCGAACAACACACGTCTATGCACTGGTTTCAGACCATCGCGCACATCCGGCAACGCGCGCCCGACTATGACACTCATCGCGTAGTCCAGATAGGACTGCTTCATCTCATCTTCGAGATTGACGCTCAGAATTTCCTTGGCTAGTTCCGCCATCCGTGAATCACCACCAAATAGTTATGTTAAAGCCGAATCGGCCCGGTGGACCCAATCGGCAACAAAATTATGCTTACGAGGCCCCGACCCTAAATTGCATCCATCACGCGGTAAAAAATTGATGGATACAATTCTCCAGCACTCAAACCGGAGATTTTACCATAGCAGCGTGGGAAAGCGGAATTTTATATTAGGCCGGTAGGAACGCTCTAACTAAGAATTTGGCGTTTCACACAGGAGTTTTAGGTTTGCAGTAAAGTCCGGACGAGCGACTCCACGTTCGGTAACAATACAATCAATCCATTCTGCAGGCGTGATGTCGAATACCGGGTTCCATGCCTTGGTACCTGCCGGTGCCATCGCAGTGCCGGCAATCTTACAAACTTCCTGCTGGTCTCGCTGTTCGATTGCAATGGCATCGCCGTTGGGCGTATCAAGATCGATGGTTGAGGTGGGTACGACTACCATCACTTTCCCGCCAAACCGCTTCACGTGCAATGCTGCAGAAAGCGTACCGATTTTGTTGGCAACATCGCCGTTTGCCGCCACTCTGTCCGCACCCACGATCAGCCAGTCTATGCCCTCCGTTCGCGCCAGATGCGCGACTGCGTTATCGCAAACCAGTGTCCCCGCCACACCATTTTTCTGCAGCTCCCACATAGTCAAGCGCGAGCCTTGCAGCCAGGGTCGGGTTTCTCCCGCGTATACGGCGTTCAGCTTGTTCTTGGCAGCGGCTGTGGTAATAACGCCCAGGGCGGTTCCTATACCGCCGGTGGCCAAGGCACCCGTATTGCAGTGCGTCAATACGCGACTACCTTGAGAGAGCTCTTCTACTCCGTACTGTGCCATGTCCCAGCAGGCTTTGCGATCATCCGCATGAATCTCCAGCGCGACTGTTTCCATTGCTTTTTCAATAGCTTGCGCGTCATCTTCGGCAGGCAACTGCGCCAACACGTTTTGCATCCGGTCTACTGCCCACATCAAATTCACCGCAGTAGGACGGGCCTGGCGCATCAGTGCGAACACCGACTGCATTTGTTGCCTTGCATCCCCAACCGGGGCTGCTGACGACACCTCCCGCCAACCCAGCACACACCCATAGGCTGCGCTAATACCAATCGCAGGCGCTCCACGCACTACCAAATCGGTGATTGCTGCGGCTACGTCGCGTGATGTACGCAGAGATATATATTTGGTTTGCGAGGGCAGGATGCGCTGATCGAGCAGGCGTAACTGATTGCCCTCCCAAACGATGGGCTGGACAACAGGGTCAGCAAAGGGTTGCGCAGTAGGTTGATCCATCTTTTACTTTCGCTCGGCAAACTACGCATTCTATCAGCCCACTGTTGCAGAACCAGCGGGTCAGGCAACAATTTGCCTCTCGATTAAGGCTGCTCAATTCCACTGCTAGATTTCAAAGCAAATAGCCGGTTCGGGCGTGCAAATCAGCCTTGGCTCATCCGGGCGCTGCGTTCTGGCGATTATAATTACCCAGTAGTCCTCGTAGTCAGAATCCGGATTGTACGCATGGGCCACACCAATTTGGTCCTGTACTCGGAAAAACTCTCCTTCTCCCAGCAAGTGTGCTCGGTGGGTAGACGAATTTAGCAGTTTTCTGAAAACCACCTCGGGGTTGCTGTACCCTGCGGCGATTGCCTCGACGCTATTCGATCCACCGCCTCCGTAGCTATCCGGTAAGGCATAACCGGCATCGCGCAGTAGAGAGTTCGGGCCAAACCGATCTGGATTGACGTGAGAAAAATAGTTTCTGCTAGCCATATCTTCGGCGCGAGCCCTGGCGAACTCAACCAACGATGCCTGACACTCCAGCGCCTCCCTGTGTTGAGCAGCACTATTAACGATAAGCTCTAACAGCCTACGTTCAGATTCCCTGAGATCACACACTTCGGTCTCGCCAACGGACTCCGCCAATGCGCTGCCAGCTACACTCCATATTACCCACAACAACATGGCCAGTCTGGCCGCCCCCCCCTTGGCTGGCCTTAATCCAGGAACCCATTGGCAGATAATTTGTTTAATCCATACTCGCAAATTTAGACCTTTATAGGATCAGGTACTGGATCAGGACAATTTAGGTAGTCGAAGCGCGCCTGACAGCATATAGAATAGACAGCCGAACCAAATGTTTCGTTGCAATTCGCCTTGAGATTGCACCAATTCGTTTTCCGCTTTTTACTTTTTACCATTGGCCAAAGCGAGTCAACTTAGTATGATCGCCGCCAGTGTCCCTGAGGAATATCCCATGAAGCAGCTTTTATTTTTGACTCTATTGTTGAGCACCTCGAACCTTGTGGTTGCGCAAACCGAGTCGGTTGAAACGGTCGATACATCATCCGAAGCGCCGGTATATGTAGCGATGCGAACGAACCTCGGTGATATTTTTTTGGAGCTGGATCAACAAAAGGCCCCAAATACAGTAGCCAACTTTTTAAGTTACGCGGAAAAGGGATTTTACGATCAAACCATCTTTCATAGAGTAGTTGGGGGATTCGTTATTCAGGGCGGTGGGTTTGACGTAGATCTCAACAAAAAGCCCACCTCAGAACCCATAAAGAATGAAGCTGCGAACGGTTTGAAAAACGAACTGGGCACCATTGCCATGGCCCGCACAGGGGATCCACACTCTGCCACCTCACAATTTTTCATAAACACTAAACCAAACCCCGCCCTTAATTACACAGGTGAGTTCAGTTCTCGCGCTTGGGGGTACGCTGTATTTGGCAAAGTGATATCTGGAATGAACGTAGTTGAGGAAATCGCTGCTGTAGAAACTGGCCCTGCCGGTCCATTCCCGCGCAGCGTCCCACGCAGTCCGGTGATCATTGAAAAGGTAGAAAGACTGGCCGAACCCCCTGCCATTGAGGACGAACAGGCAACGCAAACCAACCCAGCCCAATCTGATTCGCAAGCGCCAGCGGAAACATAGTTTTGCGTCGCATATTTATTTCTGATCTGCATCTGGATCAAACTCGCGACCATATAACCGGGCTGTTCCTGGAATTTCTTGAGCACATGGCACAGAGCCAAGGTGAGCTGTACATTCTAGGCGACCTGTTTGAAGCATGGATCGGAGACGATTGTGTGGACGAACTGGGCCAAAGGGTCGCTGTAGGAATCCGATCCTATGCGCAAAAGGCAGGACCAGTCTATTTCATGGCGGGAAACCGAGACTTTTTGCTTGGTGAGTCATATGCAACTACAGCTGGCATGCAGATACTGGAGGACCCCACGTTAATTCAACTGGGGCAGCGACAAGCGCTAATTAGTCACGGCGATGCCATGTGCATAGACGATGTAGCTTACCAGGCCTTCCGCAGTCAGGTACGCAATGCAGACTGGCAAGCAGCGTTTTTACAGCAAAGCATTAATGACCGACTGGCATTTGCCGAACAAGCCCGGGCACAAAGCAAGGCGCACACAAGTTCAGCGGACATGGCTATCATGGACGTAAATCAAACCGCCGTAGAAAATATCATGCAGGCACACGGTGTTCCCTTGCTAATCCATGGACATACCCATCGACCGGCGATCCACGAGTTTTCCGTCGCCGGGAAGCCCTGCAATCGTGTTGTGCTAGGCGACTGGTACGACAATGGCAGCGTCTTGATTCAGGACGGCGAAACGCTAACGCTTACACCATTTACGCAGGTCAGCGAGCTGGCCCAGCCGACTGGCGAATCCTTGACCGTCACCTGACAAAAAAACCCGGCAGCGGCCGGGTTTTTTGAATAAACGACTTTGCAACCGCTTATTTGTGCGCGATCTTTTCCTTGATGCGCGCAGACTTGCCTTCGCGACCACGCAGGTAGTAAAGCTTCGCGCGACGTACCTTACCGCGACGCTTCACAACTACCGAGTCAAGCAATGGGCTGTAGGTCTGAAACACACGCTCAACGCCTTCACCGTGGGAAATCTTGCGCACGGTAAACGCGGAGTTAATACCACGGTTGCGCACAGCGATTACGGTGCCTTCAAACGCCTGCAAGCGTTCGCGGGTACCTTCGCGGACTTTTACGTTGACCACGATTGTGTCGCCAGGCGAAAAATCGGGCATTTCGCTGCCCATTTGTTCGTTTTCTATTTCTTTAATGACGTTGCTCATGACACAACCCATCCTGTTTTCTTTTTTCAATTATCTACACGACGACGCCGCGCAGTGTGTTCTTCAATAAATTCTCTGAGCAACAACTTATCTTGCTCATCCAGCCGCGCTGTTCCCAGCAAGTCTGGCCTTTGTAACCAAGTCTGTCCCAAGGCCTGTTGACGACGCCATCGGGCAATAGCCTGATGATCGCCGCTGAGCAGCACTTCCGGCACGGACAGGCCGTCAACTTCCTCAGGCCTGGTGTAATGCGGGCAATCCAGCAAGCCATCAACAAAAGAATCCTCTTCCGCTGAGGCTGATTTACCCAAAGCACCAGGCACAAATCGAGTAATCGCGTCGATTACCATTGCAGCCGGCAGCTCACCACCACTCACCACAAAATCGCCAATTGACCATTGTTCGTCGACATGCCGATCAATCAGTCGCTGATCTACACCTTCATATCGACCACAAAGCAATATCAGCCTTTGTTGTCCCGCCCAATATCGGGCTTTGTCGCTGCAAAACCTGCTGCCGTGCGGGCTCAAATAACAAACCTTGGTAGCAGGTCCTGCTTGTTTAGCAGCCTCAATCGCCTGCGCAACCGGAGCATACTGCATCACCATTCCAGGACCACCGCCAAATGGTCGGTCGTCAATGGTGCCGCGCTCATCGGGAGCAAACGACCTGGGATCCCAGCAGTGCAAATCCACCAACTTCTGGCGTATCGCTCTGCCCAGAACGCCAAAGCCACAGCAGGCCTCAAGTTCTTTACCAAACAATGTGACTACATCGAAGCGCATCAGCGAATCACAAGTAGTCAGGCTGCCAGTTCACAACCGCCTTGCCCTGCTCCAAATCCACTGACTCAACAACATCAGGAGTAATAAAGGGAATCAGATATTCCTGTTCACCTTTTACGACCATCACGTCATTGGCACCGGTTTCGAGCATTCGGTCTATTCGACCAAATATAAAACCTTCGGTGTTTTGCACCGATAACCCAATCAGATCACACCAGTAGTATTCACCGGCATCTGCTTTGGGCAATTGTTCTCTAGGAATCCATATCGTCTGCTCGACTAATGGCTCTACCGCAGTACGGTTATCCATCCCTGAGATCAACATCATCAAGCCGCGACCGTGCGGCTTGCCTTTGTACTTTGTAAGCTTGCGATCTCCGACCCATAAATCAGGGTAATCGAAAATCGCTTCTTTCGGGCTGGTGTAAGAAATCACCTTCAACCAGCCTTGCAGACCGTGTATACCCGCTACACGACCCAGTTCGACGCGATCCGAAGCCATCAGGTTCTGCCGGCTCGCGTCAAAAAATTAGCTAGCAGCTTCGGTGCTGGCCTTACGGGCTTCTTTAACCAGGCTTGCAACGCGCTGGCTTAACTGCGCGCCATGGCCTACCCAATGATCTACGCGATCGGTGTCCAAACGAAGACGCTCTTCTTGACCACGCGCTACCGGGTTGAAAAATCCAAGACGCTCAATGTTGCGTCCATCGCGCTTGTTGCGGCTGTCGGTAACAACCACATGATAAAAGGGCCGCTTCTTGGCGCCGCCTCGAGACAGGCGAATCTTAACCATTTCTAAAAACTCCAAACTTCAGTCAATCCGCGCAGAACTGGTTACCCAAGATCAACACGACAAAAATCCACATTTTCGACACGCCGCACCAACGGACCGCGCCGGCCAAGACGGACACAAAAAACCATCCCGGCGAAAGGAAACGCGCCATTGTACCGAAAACTTAGAAAAAGGGAAGCCCGAAACCGGTTTCTTGCATCAATCCGGCGAGACTTCCAGGGGACCACAGTTCATTGGATACCAAAGACCCTTTATCAGTACCGGCCTACGGCTGCCGTTCGCTTTGATATAACAATCCAGTAGGATAGGCGTCCGTTTACGCGAATCGATCTAAAATATGGTCAGCCAATCGCAAGCTACGCGCACATTCTACACGCCTTCAGAACTTAATCGTATGGTGAAATCACTGTTGGGGCGAGAGTTTCCAGCCATGTGGTTACGCGGCGAAGTGTCCAATTTGCGACAGCCAGCGTCGGGGCACCAATACTTTTCGCTCAAAGACGAAAAAGCACAGGTAACCTGCGCGTTCTTTCGACAGCATGCTTTGCGCTCTCGGGCAAAACTACGTGACGGCATGCAAGTGCAGTTGCGCGGCAAAGTCTCCCTGTTTGAGCAGCGCGGCGACTATCAGATTATTGTAGAAACGGTTGAGGATGACGGTGAAGGCCGCATGCGCCAAGCCTACCAAGCGCTACGAGAAAAACTGCAAGCAATGGGTCTGTTTGATGAGGAGCGCAAACAGCCTATACCACGTTTTCCCAAACACATTGCGGTCGTCACATCCGCCTCAGGCGCTGCCCTGCAAGATTTCCTGACCGTCTTACGTCGCCGATACCCGATCGTTCGGGTAACAGTGGTAGATGCCGTGGTGCAAGGCGACACGGCCCCAGAATCACTGATAAACGGTCTACAGCGTGCGGAAACAGTCTATCCAGACGTAATCTGTCTCACGCGAGGGGGAGGCTCTCTGGAAGATTTGTGGGCGTTCAATGACGAAGCATTGGCGCATGCCATTGGCGCATGCAAAACACCTGTAGTGACCGCAGTGGGCCATGAAATTGACTGGACTATAGCGGACGAAGTAGCGGACGTGCGTGCCCCAACCCCGACTGCGGCTGCCGAAATAATGGTGCCGGACAAGCTGGAACTCAGCCAACAATTTGACACCACACAGATGCGGCTGGAGTCGGCATACCAGCGCCGCGCAAGAAGTTATCACGATCAACTGCGCGCACTGTTGCGGGTAATCAGCGGCTTTCACCCGGAAAAGCAGCTAGCTGACCTGGATAAGCGTCTGCGCAAGGCTGCCCAGGATTTACGCTTAAGATTGCAGCAAACGCTGACACGTCGTGAACAAGATGTCAGCAGAAGTCACCAACGCCTGAACGCCAATACCCCAGTAAAACTTCTCAATCGGCAAACGGCGTTAGTTGAAGACCGGCACGGTCGATTGGTACAAGCCATGCGGCATCGTTTGCAGGCGTCGAACTCACAAGTAGGGAGTTGTGCAAGAACATTGCATGCGGTCAGTCCACTTGCTGTGCTGGACCGAGGCTACTCTGTTACCAAAACTGTCGAAGATGGTGGCGTAATAGGTAGCGTATCCCAAGCCAAGCCAGACATGCAGATTGAAACCCAGCTTAAAGACGGCACCTTACAATCGACGATTACCGCAATTAGTCCTTACGATTCTTAGCGCGCTCCGCTTCGTATTCCAGATCACGCTCTTCTGGAATGGCCTGGGCCTGGCGCGTTCGACGGTTCTCATCCAGTGCAATATTTTCATTGTCGATCCACTGGTGGGACTCATTGGTACTGGTGATTTCTATTTCCATCAGTGGCCCACCTTCGCCCAGCTGCAAGGTATCTCCTGTCTTTAGCTCCTGCGCGCCGGTGACTGGCTTGCCGTTGAGCAAAGTGCCATTACTGCTAAGTAAATCACTAATGGTGAAACGATCCGGCTGATCTTCATCCCACTCAATCACGCAGTGCGAGCGGCTGACCAAATCGTCACCATCAAGATCAAATTGCACATCGCACGAAGGATCACGACCGAAATACAAAGATTGAAATCGGTTGGTCGGATAAACCTCTACCGTGCCTTTGCGCGAGCCCGATTTGTGCATCACTGAAATTCTAGCCATTGTATCTCCGTAAAATTGGCCTGATCGCCGGGCAATCACACTGCGCCCAGAGCTACCAGCTCCAAAATACTATACTAGATGGAGAGTCTGCATCCCATCAACATTTTGCTTGAAGCAAGTTAACCCCTTTCTATCTCATGCCGCGTTAAAAGAATAGAAATATCGCCACGCAGCGCTTCACGTGGCGAAAAAAAGAAATTGGTTCGATAATGGGGAGCACGTATGGCGTTGAGTATTGGAGCCAATTTGGACTACGTAGATCTGAATGTCGCAGAAGACGAATTGTTGATGCGACGCTATCGGGCCGGTGACACCGAGGCGTTCGCTGTGCTGTACGAACGGCATCGCGCGCCATTGTTTCGGTTTGTCTACCGGTCGGTGAACAATCAGGCAATTGCGGAAGAACTTTTTCAGGAAATTTGGATAAAACTAATCGATGCACGCCACCGCTATAAAGTGACCGCACGCTTTCAAACTTACTTGTATCGCATCGCCCAGAATCGTCTGATTGACTACTATCGCAGCTGTAGACAACAAACTTCGCTGGACGCCGAGACTGCCCCAGAACTGCGCGATGACAATGCCGCAGAAGGGTTTGCCAGCGCTGCGGCCAGCGAAGGAGAACAAGCTTTGGCTCAGGCGATTGCCACGCTGCCCATGGACCAGAGGACTGCCCTGCTTCTGCAAGCGGAGCGAGGCATGACGTTAGACGAAATCGCGCAGCTTTGCGGTGTCGGTCGGGAAACCATCAAGAGCCGATTGCGTTACGCAATGACCAAATTACGAAATACGATAAACCCTATTCACTTAGAAGTTTTTAACGAGGAAACTGGCGATAGCCGGGAGCAATATCATGTCTGACCATCAGTCGCAGGACGCGCAAATTCAGCGCGCGATTGCAAACAGCAAGACGCCAAAACCCGGAATCTCAGTGGACAAAGCCATCTTGAGCTACGCCGAGAAAGCCCTGGAGTCGCCAAGTCATTCCAGACTGGCGGGCTTGCCCGCGGCCCTGGTTTGGCCGCTTAGCGTTGCTGCTGGGCTCACAATTTGTATCGGACTTTTCTATCAAATGGCGCAAATAACCAAGCCGGAACCCTCTTTCATTCAAAGCGGCAATAATGAATTTGCCAGTCTGGAATATGTCGAGCCCCGGCGCATTAAAGCGCCACCCGCGCAGCCCGCAGGCCCGATGATGATTGGCGATTCTGGTGAATCCCATTATGGCGAAGAGGAATTCCGAAGTCAGCGTGCTGCCCAAGAGGCGGGTGTAGCAGACGCGAATAGACAGAGCTTAGAACAGTTTGCGGCCACTGAAGGTCCTGGCAGCAAAAACCTGGACCATGATCCTTTTGCCTGGATTAGAGAAAGCAAAGCACGATCTGATTCCAAAGAAAACGCCACACTTCAAACTGAAGAAACCAGCACGGCTGTGGAACAACCACAACCGCAGCAGCTCGCCTATTTCGATCGCAATTCGCTGGCACCGTTGCGAAAGGCCAAGGCACGCGGTGACCGACAGGGCTTTGTTTTGGCATATCGAGAGCTCAAAAAGCAGCAACCCGATGCGGTATTGCCTCCCGATCTGGCACAATGGGCGCAGCGCCGCAATTTGTTGATTGAGGATGAACGATACGAATACTGACCAGGCTGAAGCGGATTCAGAGCTTGAAGGCAGTGATGCCGAAGCTATCCTCACCCTGGCTGCCCCGCATAGCTTTAGCGAGGAAATCAAGCAAAGCAAATTCATTGCAAATGCCGGACCGGTAACGGATGCTGATGACGCGTTGTCGTTCATCGAGCACGTCAGCCTGGCCGATGCATCACATAATTGCTGGGCTTATCGAATAGGTGACCAGTACCGTTTTTTCGACGATGGCGAACCAGCAAGCACTGCAGGCAAGCCCATTTTTCATGCCATTGAGGGCCGCGGTTTGGATCGAGTCGCCGTGGTGGTTTCTCGATACTTTGGTGGCACAAAACTGGGGGCTGGCGGCTTGATGCGAGCCTATGGCGGCTGCGCTGCAAAGTGTTTGCAGGACTCGCAACTCCACAGAATTGAGCCAAAAGTCCAGCTCTCCTTTCACATACCATTCTCAGAAAGCGGTCTGGTTTACGAAATAATGAGTCGATTTGCCGTTGAAAAGCTAAACGAGGAATTCGACAGTCAGGGTAGCGTCATAACGGTTGAGGTCCTGGCCCGAGAGGCGACCGCGTTTCGAAACCAGTTGATTGAGTCAACCCGTGGCCAGACCCAATTTATTCTGGAGGATTGAATTCCGCGCGCCCGCCACAATCTTCTGACCATCACTAGATCCGAAAAGGAACCCTGTGGAAACACAGACTAACTCCGATCGCCCGGCATCCAAGCAGCTAAAGCAACTTCGCGATTTGCTGCCGTTTGCAAAACCCTATCTTTGGCAGATTGCGGCAGCACTGACTTTTCTCGGACTTGGCGCAGTCGCTACCCTGTCACTCCCCATCGCAGTGCGCCGCATGATTGATCTGGGCTTCGACCCAGCCAATCAGTCTGAAATCGGTCGATATTTCCTTCTCCTGCTCGCAGTAGCGATGGCCATGGCACTGTTTACCGCGGCCCGATATTTTTGCGTCTCATGGCTGGGCGAACGCATAGTCGCTGATCTACGCAAGGCGGTTTTCAATCGGGTGGTGGTGATGTCGCCCAGCTTTTTCGAAACCACCAGAACCGGCGAGGTACTGTCTCGCATCAATACGGACACCACCCTGGTTGAGGTCGTCGTAGGCAGCACATTCTCTATCGCGCTGCGCAGTTTTGTCATGTTTGTGGGCGCTGGCGTGATGATGGCAGTCACCAGTCCCTCACTGGCTGGGTACATTGCGCTGCTGATTCCCGTCATCATATTGCCGGTGTCTTTCCTGGGTAAGTGGATCAAAAAGCTGTCGAAGCTTAACCAGGACCGTATCGCAGACCTTTCCGCCTATACGACGGAAACACTAAACGCCATTGAGACAGTGCAGGCCTATGCACAAGACCGGCGTGAACAGAATCGCTTTGCCAAAACGGTGGAATCCGTATTTGGAATTGCACGCAAACGATTTGCTGCAGAATCCATCATGAGCGTCATTATTGTTAGCCTGATGTTCGGGGGTATCGTGGGCATCCTTTGGTTGGGTGCCCGCTCGGTCATTGATGGTGAAATGACAGCTGGAACACTAAGTCAGTTTGTTTTGTACGCCATAATCGCAGCCACAACCACGGGAGCGTTAACGCAAGTCTATGGAGAACTCCAGCGAGCAGCGGGTGCCATGGAGCGCATTGCAGAGCTGCTGGGACTCAAGCCAGACATTGCCAGCCCCGAAACTCCCGCCCAGCTGAGCATGCCGGTGCGTGGCGACATATCGATTCGAAACCTCACCTTCGCCTATTCCAGCCGTCTGGACGAGCCAGTCTTAGAGGATCTAAATTTGGAGGTGAAAGCCGGGGAGACCGTCGCGCTGGTAGGTCCCTCTGGCGCGGGCAAGTCCACTTTATTCTTGTTACTCATGCGCTTCTATGACCCGCAGACCGGCACGATCTCCCTGGATGGCCTTCCGATTAATACCCTGGACGTGCTGGACTATCGTGCACAATTGGCGCTGGTGGCACAAAGCGTCACCGTGTTCTCTGCCGACGCACGCACCAACATCGCCTACGGTAAGGAAGACGCAACGGAGGCGGATATTGCGAGAGCAGCAAATCTCGCTCACGCAGACGAATTCATCAACAAACTGCCTGAGAAGTACCAAACCTTTCTCGGCGAACGCGGCGTGAGATTATCCGGTGGCCAGGCTCAACGGGTCTCTATCGCCCGAGCGCTATTGGTCAACCCGCCGGTTTTGCTTCTCGACGAGGCAACCAGTGCTCTCGACGCCCACAGCGAACGGCGCGTCAAAGACGCCCTGGACCAGCTCATGCGAGACCGGACGACCTTGGTGATTTCTCATCGACTTGCCACCATTCGCAACGCGGACCGGATTGCGGTGATGGATGCGGGTCGCATCGTGGCCCAAGGCACCCACGAGGAGCTATTGCAAAGCTCCGAACTGTACAATTCGCTGGCCAAGCTGCAGTTTTCAGATTGAGAAGATTTTCACCGCCAGCGCGGCAGTATGTCGGCCTATGCGGAATCCATTATTAAAACCTACATCCAAGGGCCTATGGTGCAAGTCGGGTAATTTTCACGTTGACCCAGCGCGACCCGTAGATCATGCGGTAATCACCCACGGCCATGCCGATCACGCCCGACCTGGCAGCAAACAATACTACGCGCATCGAGATTCACTGCCGACGCTAAAGAAGCGACTTGGCGATATCCAAATCGTAGGCTTCGAGTACGGCGAGTCGTTTGACCTGGGCGGTACCACGGTCCGACTCGAGCCTGCCGGACATGTACTGGGTTCTGCTCAAGCGGTAGTAGAAAGTCAACACGAGCGATGGGTCGTAACCGGCGACTTTAAACGCACCTCCGACAAAACGTGCGCGGCGTTCCAGCCGGTGCCATGCGATGTCTTAATCACCGAAGCCACATTTGGGTATCCGTGCTATCAATGGCAGCCCACAGAAGCGGTGGTTGCGGACATCGTCGCCTGGTGGCGGAAAAACCAAGAGCAAAGTAAAACCAGTGTTTTACATTGCTACGCGTTTGGCAAAGCGCAGCGCATCATGGCCGAACTTTTAGCCAGCAAACCGGGACCTATTGCCTTACATGGTGCAATGGTGGAACTGACTGAGATTTACCGTACACAAGGCATAGCCTTACCGGAAACGTTAGCCGTAAGTGAGCTGCCAAAAACCTACGATTTTTCGCAATGTTTAGTGCTAGCACCCCCGTCTGCTGCCCGCACTGCCTGGATGCGGCGACTGGGCGATTATTCCACTGCTTTCGCTTCCGGCTGGATGCAGATTCGGGGTAATCGCAGACGGCGGGGATATGACCGTGGCTTTGTGCTCTCCGACCATGCAGATTGGCCGGCCCTGCTGAACACGGTGACTGATAGTGAAGCAAAGCAGGTATTGGTTACACACGGTAAAGAAGATCCCTTGGTTCGGTTCCTGAATGAGCAAGGCTTCAACGCCCAGCCACTTTCGAGTATTGGCTAGTCATGCGCCGATTCGCAGAATTGTTCCGTCAGCTGGACCGCACGAACTCAACCAACGCCAAGATTGCCGCATTGGTGAGATACTTTCATTCCGCCCCACCCCGGGACGCGATTTGGGCGGTCTACGTATTATCGGGCCGTAGGCTAAAACGACTTATTAAGGCTAATGAGTTGCGCGAGTGGGCCAGCGACGTAGCTAGCTTACCTCTGTGGTTGTTTGAAGAAACATACCAGCACGTCGGGGACCTGGCAGAGACTGTGGCGCTTTTGGTACCAGAACATTCTGGCGGCGAACAGCGTGCAATTACTCTGGCAGACTGGATGACCTCTGAATTACCAAAGCTACGACAGATCAGCGACCACGACGATCGCAAGAGCCTGGTCACCTCGTGGTGGCAACAGGTGGAAGCCACAGAACGCTTCTTGCTCGTAAAATTGATGACCGGGGCGTTTCGAATTGGCGTTTCCAAGCGACTGGTGACCCGCGCGCTGGCGCAGACCGCGGCTATAGACAGCGCAGAAGTTGCGCATAAGCTCATGGGCAATTGGGAGCCAACAGAGAAATATTTTGCCCACTTACTGGACCCGAACAGCCAGGGTGCTAGCGATGCCCAAATGTATCCTTTCTATCTTGCCAGCCCCATGGACGGAGAAATTGCAGAGCTGGGCGATGCGTCCCAGTGGCAGGCAGAATGGAAATGGGATGGCATTCGCGCACAGCTTGTAAAGCGCAATGGAAATGTATTCATCTGGTCTCGGGGTGAAGAACTGATGGAAAATCGCTTTCCAGAGATCGAAGAAGCTGCCGTCGACTTACCTGACGGTACGGTTTTGGACGGGGAGATCCTGGCCTGGCCATCTGTTGCTGAGAATCCCTTACCGTTTGGTCAGCTGCAACGACGTATCGGTAGAAAAAAGCCTGGCCCCAAACTCTTGAGCCAGGTGCCTTTAAAGTTTTTGGCTTACGACCTGCTGGAGCTTGATGCCGTGGATATGAGAGGCGAAGCGCTACAAAAGCGACAGATCCAGCTTAGCTCCCTCCTATCACAAATGCCTGGCGAGATTGCAACTTATCCGCCGGTGGCATTTGACCGCTGGGAACAGCTGACGAAGCTGCGAGACACGGCCCGAGATCGGGGCGTAGAGGGCTTCATATTAAAACGCTTGGACTCGCCCTATCGCGTCGGCAGAAAACGGGGGGACTGGTGGAAGTGGAAAACAGATCCGCTGACGATTGATGCAGTTTTGCTATATGCCCAGCCCGGTCACGGCCGCCGCGCCAATCTGTATACCGACTATACGTTTGCTGTGTGGGAGGACGATGCCCTCATTCCGGTTGCAAAAGCCTATTCCGGGCTGACAGACAAAGAAATACTGAAACTGGACCGCTGGATTCGGCGCAATACCAAGGAAAGGTTTGGCCCGGTACGCTCCGTGACGCCGGAACATGTCTTCGAACTGGCCTTTGAGGGGATCAACGCATCTCCACGGCATAAGTCTGGCATCGCCCTGCGATTTCCCAGAATTCATCGATGGCGAGACGATTTGGCGCTGCAGGATGCCGATTCGCTAGCCGACCTAAAAAAATTCTTGCTATAAGTGGATAAAACTCACACGAGTCTTCTTGCAGATTGGTTTGCCAGCCGTGGCTGGCAGGCTGCGGATTTTCAGTTGCACGCGTGGCAGGCGTTTCAGGCAGGTGACAGCGGCCTCATCCACTCCCCTACTGGATCCGGAAAGACCGCGGCCGCCTGGGGTGGCCCAGTGCTGGAATCGCTGCAGCAAACACCACGAGGACTCTGCTATTTGTGGATTACTCCGCTGCGCGCGCTAGCCAACGATACGCGACGACAGCTACAAGAAATGATTGATGCGGTGGACGGCGGCTGGGAGGTTGCCACTCGCACCGGGGATACCAGTTCCAGTCAGCGCGCCAAAATTCGCAGGCAGCCGCCGCCTGGACTGATTACTACGCCAGAAAGCCTGAGCCTAATGCTCAGTTACAAAGACCGCGAATCGTTTTTCGGAAAATTACGCGCAGTTATCGTGGACGAATGGCATGAGCTTATAGGCTCCAAGCGGGGCGTTTTGTTGATGCTCTCGCTGGCGTTTCTGCGCGCGCGCCACCCGGAGCTGCGTATCTGGGGTATCTCTGCCACCCTGGGCAATCTTGACCAGGCACTCGACGCGCTCACCGGCAGCTCTGGTCGACTAATCTCGGGTAGCGGCCAGCGACCGGTGGAAATCAAAACGCTAATTCCACCAGAAATAGACCGTTTCCCCAGAGCGGGTCATCTAGGCATGGCCTTGCTTAAGCCCGTCGTTGATGTTGTACGGAACGCCAAAAGCACATTAGTCTTTACCAACACCCGGTCGCAGGCAGAACTCTGGTACAACGCGATTATCAGCGTCGCTGCAGATCTCGCCCCGGTAACCGCAATCCATCACGGTTCCATTGATAGAAAATCCCGTCATGAGGCTGAGGTACGGCTCAGTGAAGGCGCGCTAAAATGTCTGGTTGCTACCAGCAGCCTGGATCTGGGTGTTGATTTCTCTCCGGTAGATCAAGTGGTGCAGATCGGCAGCCCCAAAGGCGTCGCCAGACTGGCGCAGCGAGCCGGTCGTAGCAGCCATGCACCGGGCAAAACAGCGCGCATTATCTGCGTACCCACTCATGCGATGGAACTCATCGACATGGCGGCGGCACGAGACGCGCTAAACCGGGGCGAAATTGAGGCTCGGTCTATTCCTCAAGAGAGTCTGGACGTGCTGGCCCAACATTTGATTACTCTGGCCACTGGCGGAGGATTTAAGCCAGCGCAAACGCTTAAGCAGGTTCGCAGCAGCTACCCTTTTCGAAACATTTCCGATGCGGATTGGCAATGGACACTCAGCTTTATTCAACATGGAAGTCCAGCGCTAAGCGCGTACCCGCACTATCGCAAAGTGGTACAGGAAAACGGTAACTTTGTTGTTACCGACCAAAAGGTAGCGCGGCAACATCGAATGGCGGTAGGCACGATCACCAGCGATGGGTCACTGCTGGTGAAGTTTATGCGGGGAGCCTCGCTGGGTCAGATAGAAGAGCAGTTTCTCAGTCGTCTGGAGCCGGGAGATAAGTTCTTGTTTGCCGGTCGAATCTTACAATTGGTTCGCATCAAAGATATGACGGCATACGTCCGTCTGGCTACCGGCAAACCCAAACTTGTACCGCGCTGGCAAGGGGGCCGCCTGCCACTTTCTAATGAGCTGGCTCACGCCGTGCTCCGACTGCTGGCGCAGGCCGATCAAAGTAAATTCGACAGTGAGGAAATGCAGGCAGCACGCCATATTCTGGAACTTCAGGACCACCTTTCCGAGTTGCCGACGCCTGAAAAACTGCTAATAGAGCAATTTAAATCGCGCGAAGGACAACACTTTTTTCTGTATCCCTTTGCCGGCCGGCTGGCGCACGAAGGGCTAGGCACACTGCTCGCTTACCGGCTTGGACAAAAGCAACCTGGCTCTTTCAGTATCGCGGCGAACGACTACGGCATTGAAGTTGCCACCGACGCGAAGCTAGCTCTAAATTCCGATGGATGGAGAGCACTGCTCAACGCAAACAACCTGGTCGAGGATATTCTATCCAGCCTCAACGCCAGCGAGCTATCAAAACGCAAGTTTCGCGATATTGCACGCATAGCCGGCCTGATCTTTGCCGGCCACCCCGGTCGCGGCAAAACAACCCGACAAATTCAGGCCTCCACCGGGTTAATCTTTGACGTGCTCAAAAACCATGATCCTGAGCACCGATTGCTGTATCAGGCCCAGCAGGAGTCACTTCGCAATGAGTTTGACCTGGAAAGACTGCAGACTACCTTGCGTTCGTTGGAAACCAAGTCGCTGGCGGTTGTCACGTTGAGTTCGCTCTCGCCTTTTGGCTTCCCCCTGTGGGCTGAACGCCTGCGCCATCGACTGACGACAGATCAATGGCAAGCAAGAATAGATCGTATGCGAGCCATTCTGGAAAAACTATGAGCGCTACTCTGACATTCCAATGGCAGGGGAACACGTTTCGGGCCAGTGCCGACAGGGCACTTTTTTGGGCAGAACAATCCGCTTTGCTATTAAGCGATGTGCATTTGGGTAAAGGAGAGTTATTTCAGCGCCGAGGATTACCGATTCCGGAGGCACACTCCGGCAATGATCTAAAGCGTCTGAACCGGCTCGTCGAACAGTCAAAACCTAAGCGCATCATTATCCTGGGAGATTTGGTGCACGCGGACCCCCATGCGACGGACCAATGGCCAAAAAGACTGTTGGACTGGCGCGCCCGCCATCCTCAAATTGACGTGACGCTCCTACTGGGCAACCACGATCGCAACGTTATTCCCGTCATGCAAAGCGTGGGAGTGGATACGGCAATGGAAATGGCCATTGGCGGATTGAACTTGCGTCACGAGCCGGTTGACGATGTGGCCGAGTCTGACCTGCCGGTAGTGTGTGGTCACCTGCATCCGGTGATGCGATTCACTGACCGCTACGACACATTTCGGCTACCGGTATTCTGGATTCAGGAGCAGCAGTTGGTCTTGCCAGCGTTTGGCCAGTTCACCGGCGGTTATCGAATTGAACCGCGGCGCAATGATCGGGTACTGGCCTGCGCACCTGGCGTGGTTTCCGACATATCGACAGTCCCCAAAAAAAAGTAAAAACTGACCTGATATCTACGCTTACAGCTCTGCGCTGAAGGGATAACTTGCCGGCGCAACCAAGCGGATACCCACGTAGTAATAGCCCCGATTCGAATCAAGATATCGCGGTTTTTCAATGGGCGGCGAATCGACCCCGTCAAACCACGACAAACCCATCACGGCCCTTTGTTCGCAGTTACTTTCACGGATCTTGCAATCTATGGCCCACTCCGCAACATTCCCCACCAGATCACTAATACCATTGGACTCGGTATAGTTCCCAATTTTTGCGGTTGCTGCGGCGCCATCGTCACATTCAAACTCTGTACGGGTAATCCCGCTGCCTGCTACCTCAGGACCGGCAAGATTGTCGCGACCACAACTTGGGGTCGTACTTTGACCGCTGTAGCTGAAGATACGCAGCCACTGCGACTTGGTCGGAATATCCATAGCCATTCCGGTCTCGTCTCCGGCCCAGCGTGCAAACGCTTTGGCAGCGTCCCAGTTGATGCATACAACCGGATGATCTGGACTTTGATCAAAGCCTGGGTCACGCCAGGTGCGTTCGCCAAACAGCTGCGCTGGTCGACAGTCGGGGTCCTGATACTCGTTATTCAGTACAAATCCGGCGAATGTATCCGTCGTAATCTCGTGGGCACCTACCCAATATGACTTACTCCCACTTACCTCGGGCACTAAAACAAACTTGCCAAACTTGTCCAATGTTTTGACACTGCCTGATTCTGGCCATGCGGCCACCTGCGAGCGCCAGATGGAAACCCGCTCCGATTCAACACCCAGCGCATCCAAATTTTCCAGATAACCCATGGCGCTGGCTTTGTCTCCAGCCGCCGCCGCTGCACCAATCTTTTCTCCAACCGCAACCTCCAGCCCCTCCACCAACGGCTTGGCAATGGTGTCTTCCAGGTTGCGAATTGTTTCCATGGTCTCCTCATCCAGGGCAGCTTTTCTTCCTGCGTCCTGCAGACCACTTACCGCCTCGGGATAGTTGGGAACATCGACAAGAATCTGGCTAAATTGAGCCACCGCGCCTTCCTCGCCAAAAATATCGCCAGCGTTGACCCGCTCGTAGCCTTCAGCGATACGAGCATCCAACTCGCTGCTGGACAGGGCGTCAATAGCAACTCCTGGATTCTGTGCCGCTGCGTCCGATCGATTGTTTCGGACGCCACTTTGCCTGGTGGCCGTTTGATCCGAAGGTACTACAAAATCGCCTCTACGGGGATCTCCCGCGTTCCAAATCCACCAGACTAGAATCGCCAACAAGCTCGCAGCCACTATTCCAGGCACCCAGTGCTTGCGATCTTTAAACCACTGAATGGTACGCAGTATTGCCGTATTTTCTGCCTGAATCTGCTTCTTTAGTTCTCCCAGTGCTTCGATCAGCTCTGGGGCACTCTGAAATCGATCCTGGGGCCGTTTTGCCATGGCACGATCAATGATGGACTGCCAGTGAGAGAGCGGCTGAGGCAGTCTGGGAATAGGATCATTCACATGAGCGAGCATAATGCCCATCTCATCATCCGCATCGAATGGCGGATCTCCGGTAAGCAATTCAAACAATACCGAGCCCAGGGAATATAAATCAGAACGCAGGTCAACTTGTTTACTGCGAGCCTGCTCAGGGCTCATGTAGTGAACGCTGCCGATGGTCTGACCTTCTTTCGTAATTCGAAAATCAGATCGCTGGGAAATAGCGATGCCAAAATCGGCGATTTGTGGTCGACCGTTTTGATCAAACAGTATGTTTTCCGGCTTTAAATCCCGGTGTACAACACCGCGTTCGTGCGCAAAGCTAAGGCCCTCAAGGACTGCACAAAGCAGGTCAATAATTTCCAGCTCATCGCTGATTCGGCGAGTACTAAGATCGCCACGATTCATGTACGGCATGGAATAATAAAACGACCCGTCATCGGTTTGACCGATATCGAAGATCGTGACGATTTGCGGATGATCTAGCTTGGCAATGGTCTGGGCTTCATGGGTAAACCGGTCTATTGCCTCCTGGTCTGCATGTTGATCGGTATGCACTACCTTAATGGCGACATCTCGACCCAAACCTTCTTGCACGGCCAGGTAAATGTTGGCCATGCCACCGGAACCGATTCGTCGAATAATTTGATAACCAGGAATTTTCA